>JAZRIW010000017.1:0-9544 GCA_045645505.1 Fumia sp. | reverse complement strand
ATTTGCCTCTGTAGCTCAGTCGGTAGAGCAGGGGACTGAAAATCCCCGTGTCGTTGGTTCGATTCCGACCGGAGGCACCATTTTATGCGGATTTAGCTCATCTGGTAGAGCGCCACCTTGCCAAGGTGGAGGTAGCGAGTTCGAGCCTCGTAATCCGCTCCATTTTTTATGGCGTCATAGCCAAGTGGTAAGGCAGAGGACTGCAACTCCTTCACCCCCAGTTCAAATCTGGGTGACGCCTCCAAAAAACCCGAATGCAAAAGCATTCGGGATTTTACTTTTTCCACCAATTATTTTATTATACCATTAGAAATACAACAAAAAACCTATATAATTATTTACAAATACTAAAAAAAGAAATATAATAAAATAAAGGGAGTTGAAAATTATGCTCAATGCAGAAATTAAAAATTATATAAATAATAATAACGATGAATTATTTAAACTTTTAAAGGAATTGTGTCTTATTCCTGCGCCATCCCATCAGGAGAATGACCGAGCAGAATATTGTAAAAATTATCTTGAAAGTATTGGTGCAAAAGATGTATATATCGATGAAGCATTGAATGTTATCTGTCCCATCAATTGCAAAGACAGTAATGATTTAACAGTTATAGTAGCTCATACCGACACTGTTTTTCCCGACAAAGAACCTATGCCATACAAAGAAGATGATAAAAATATTTATTGCCCCGGAGTAGGAGACGATACAGCAAGTGTTGCTGTACTTTTATTAACAACTAAATTTTTTATAGAAAAACAGATTGTTCCGCCAAAAGGTGTTCTTTTTGTATTTAATTCCTGCGAAGAGGGATTAGGAAACCTTAAAGGAACCCGCCAGATTTTTAAAGATTATAACGGACGGATTTCGCAGTTTATTGCTTTTGACAGTAACCTTGATGTAGTTGCTGATGGTTGCGCCGGATCACACCGTTATGAAGTTGAAATAAAAACCGAAGGTGGACATTCATATCTTGAATTCGGCAAAAAAAATGCTATCAATGAACTTGCAAAAATCGTCAATGAAATATATAGTATCGATGTTCCCACAAAACACAAAACGACTTACAATGTTGGTATAATTTCAGGAGGAACATCCATCAACACCATCGCACAAAGTGCGACAATGCTATGCGAATATCGTAGTGAAAATAAAGAATGCCTTGAAATTATGCAAAAAAAATTCAATGACATTTTTGAGAAAGCGAAAAAAGAAACAGAATTGAATATAAAAATGATAGGCGACAGGCCCTGCAGCGACATTGAAGATGAAAAAATACAGGAATTAAAAAACATTATTATTCCCGTGATTGAAAACGAAATAAATAAAAAAGTAATATGCAAAAGTTCATCTACAGACTGTAACATTCCCTTATCAATGGGAATACCGGCGCTTTGCATGGGTGTCTATCAGGGCGGCGGTATGCACACACGCGAAGAATGGGTTGAGAAAAAATCTTTACCTGTTGGTCTGTCACTTGCAATAAAAACAGTTATAAAACTCACCGAGATATAATTATTTATAACTGACAGGGACAAACTATATAATAAATACAAAGAAAGGATACAAGCTATGAAAATCACATTAAATCCTGACAAAGAAATAGTTAAAATTGTCAAGGAAGGGCTTGAAAAAACAGGCGGATATTGTCCCTGCGTCAGAGAGCAATCCGAAGATACAAAATGCATGTGCAAACAGTTTAAAGAACAAGTGGCTGATCCTGACTTTGAAGGTTTTTGCCATTGTATGCTGTATTATAAATCCAAATAAACTGATTTTTAAAAATAATTTATAATCAGAAAGGCAATGAAATTAAAATGAAAGAAATTAAACTTAATAAAGAAAATTTTGAAGCCGAAGTGCTTAATTCGGACAAACCGGTGTTGATTGACTTCTGGGCAACCTGGTGTGGCCCTTGTCGTATGATAGCTCCCATCATTGAAGAAATCGCAAACGAAAATGATAACATCAAAGTTTGCAAAGTAAATGTTGATGAAGAATCTGAACTTGCTTCAACTTTTAAAGTATCAAGCATACCAACATTAGTTGTGATAAAAGATGGAAAAGTTACAAACACTGCAGTAGGATATATGTCTAAAGAAAATATATTAAAACTTATTTAAAAAAGTGGTGCAGCAAAATGCTGCACCACTTTTTAAGTACAAATTAAAGTGAATTTTTATATTTTTTGGGTGAAATATTTTTATAAGCCTTAAAAGTTTTAGAAAAATAGCTCAAATCGTTAAATCCGCTTTCATAAGCAATCTGAGTAATCGTCTTATCAGTTGCAGAAAGCTGATAACAAGCAAAATCAATCTTTAGTTGATTTATATAATCTATAGGAGTTTTAGTTGTATATTCTTTAAAAATTTTGCAGACATATTTTTCACTAAGACCTGAAAGTTTTGCCAAATCGCTTAAAGTAATAGAAGTTGTATAATTTTTTTCTATCCAGTCTAAAAGTTTAATCATTACAACTGATTTTTTTGAAAATTGCGGATTTTTAAAGTTTTTTACTATATATCCATTTTTATAAAATTCTCCGAATAATTCAAATAAAAGGCTATACACATCAAACTCAAAAAACTCCTCTTCCTTTGAAAGAACTTTAAAAATCTCAGAGGCTGTTTTATAAATCTCAGAATCTTTCGGAGGAATCGTAAGCATAAGATTATAATTTTTCTCTATAAAAGAAATTATAAGGTTATTTATATTATTGTTATTTTGTCTGCGAAGCATTGTCAGGTCACAAACGATACACTCATACACACAATTTTCAGGTTCGCCCTGATGTAACGTCTGGCAAGCAATAAAAGCCATATCCCCTGCCTTAAGTGTATAAGAATTACCATCTAAAAACAAATTAAAATTACCGGAAATAATTTTTATAAATTCAAATTCTCTGTGATAATGAAGTGGCATCACATACTGTGGATGTTTAAAATCAACAAAATAATATTCTATCGGAAAAGATGCAGTACCATGAATTTTATTTTCATTATAATTAAAAAAACTCATAAAATCACCTCGAAAAGCGAAAATAATTATAAAAATCTGCGTATATACAACAAGCATTATAACACATTTTGTACTATAATACAATTAAAGATAAAAATTTTAGGAGGTTTTATTTATGTCAGAAAAAAGATTTGTAGATTCTTACCCTGTTATAGGCATCCGCCCTGCTATTGATGCCAGACGCGGACCGATGAGACTTCGCGAAAGTCTTGAAGAGCAGACTATGGCTTTGGCCCAGGTTGCAAAAGAACTTTTTGAGAAAAACTTGAGATACTCAAATGGTGATCCTGTCAAAGTAGTAATTGCTGATACAACTATCGGAAGAGTTACAGAATCTGCTGCTTGTGCAGACAAATTCCGTAAAGAGGGTGTAGATGTTACATTGACCGTTACTCCTTGTTGGTGCTATGGTAGTGAAACTATGGATATGGATCCATATACCATCAAAGGTGTTTGGGGCTTTAACGGAACTGAAAGACCCGGTGCTGTTTATCTTGCCTCTGTACTGGCAACTCACGCGCAAAAAGGTCTCCCCGCTTTCGGAATTTACGGACACGAAGTTCAGGATGTATGTGACGTTACAGTTGTCCCCGATGACGTTAAGGAAAAGCTCTTAAGATTTGGTCGCGCTGCAATTGCTGCAACTACTATGCGTGGCAAATCATATTTACAGATTGGTTCACAATGTATGGGTATCGGTGGTTCTATCATCGACCAGAATTTCTTAGAAGACTATCTCGGTATGCGTGTTGAATCCGTTGATGAAGTAGAAATTCTTCGTCGAATGGAAGAAGGCATTTATAACCACGAGGAATATGAAAAAGCTCTTGCGTGGACAAAAGAACATTGTAAAGAAGGCAGAGACGACAACCCCGAAACTGTACCTTTCTTAGGAAAAGACCACCGCATTAAATTCACAGCAGAAGAAAAAGAAAAACAATGGGAATTTACAGTTAAAATGTACTGCATCGTAAAAGACCTTATGGACGGAAATCCAAATCTCCCCGAAGGTTTTGAGGAAGAAATGGTAGGCCACAATGCTATTGCTGCAGGCTTCCAGGGTCAGCGTCAATGGACAGACCACTGGCCAAACGGTGACTACACAGAAGCTATCTTAAACTCCTCATTTGACTTCACAGGCAAAAAAGAACCCCGCGTTCTTGCAACTGAAAATGATGTGCTTAATGGTATTGGTATGCTGTTTTTACAGCTTCTCACACACAGAGCTCAGATTTTTGCAGATGTCCGTACATATTGGTCTCCCGAAGCTACAAAACGTGTTACAGGCTATAGCTTTAAAGGAAAAGCTAAAGAAAACGGCGGTATTATTCACCTTATCAACTCAGGTGCTGCTTGTCTTGACGGATGCGCTGAATGTACCGACGAAAAAGGTAACCCCACAATGAAACAATGGTGGGATGTAACAGATGAAGATATTGAAAAGATGACCAAAGCAACAGTATGGTGCGAAGCAGGCTTTGATAACTTCCGTGGTGGCGGATTCTCAAGCAGCTGGACAACCAAAGCAGAAATGCCTGTTACAATGATAAGATTAAACCTCATCAAAGGCTTGGGCCCGACACTTCAGATTGCTGAAGGTTGGACAGTAAAACTTCCTGAAGATGTTTCCAATACTCTTATGGAAAGAACCAACCCCACCTGGCCTTGTACCTGGTTTACTCCCCGTACCGACGGAAAGGAAGGAAGTCCTTTCAAAACAGCTTATGATGTAATGAACAACTGGGGTGCTAACCACGGTGCTATTTCCTACGGACACGTAGGCGCTGATATTATTACTTTGGCATCTATGTTGCGTATTCCTGTATCAATGCACAACGTTCCCCTTGATGATATTTTCCGTCCCAACGCATGGAATGCATTTGGCATGGATAAAGAAAGTGCTGACTACAGAGCTTGTGCAACTTATGGCCCATTGTTCAAAAAATAGGAGGTAGCATTATGCTTAAAAACATTCCTCCCATATTATCGCCTGAGCTTTTAAAAGTTCTGTGCGAAATGGGGCACAGCGACCGAATTGTTATCGCAGATGGAAATTTTCCCGCTGAATCTATAGGTAAAAACGCCATTGTCATCCGTATGGATGGCCATGGTGTACCTGAAATATTAGATGCCATTTTAAAAGTTTTCCCGCTTGATACTTATGTTGAAAAGCCTGTAAATCTTATGGCACTTATGCCTAATGACGTCGGAAAAGTTAAAACTTCCATCTGGGACAAATATACAGAAATCATAACAAGTCATGATAGTCGTGGCAAAGATGCAATCGGAACTATTGAACGCTTTAGTTTCTATGAAGAAGCTAAAAAATCATACTGCATTATCGCAACAGGTGAAACTGCAATTTATGCAAATATCATTCTACAAAAAGGTGTTGTTTAATAATGAAAACTAATTATTGTTTAGCTATAGACATTGGTGCGTCAAGTGGGCGACATATTTTAGGTTATCTGGAAAACGGAAAACTTAAATATGAAGAAATTTATCGATTTGATAATAACATTACAAACGAAAACGGAAATTTAGTCTGGGATATCGAGAACTTGGTTGCTGAAGTTAAAAACGGAATCAAGAAATGTAAAGAAATCGATAAAATACCCAAAACAATTGCTATTGATACATGGGGTGTGGACTATGTCCTTTTAGATGAAAACAAAAAGGAAATAATGCCTGTTTTCTCTTACAGAGACTCAAGGACAAATAATATCCCCGCTGAGATTGATGAAATTATTCCAAGAGAAGAATTGTATAAAAGAAATGGTATTCAACCTCAGAACTTCAACACAATCTATCAGCTTTATAGCGATAAAAAAGCAAAAAGACTTGATAAAGCAAAATATTTTCTTAATACTCCTGCATATCTTTCATTTAAACTCACAAATGTTATTAAAAACGAATACACCATATCAACTACAGGTGCTTTAATTAATGCAAACACCAAAAAATATGACACCGAGCTTTTTGAAAAACTTGGTATCGATGTGAATATTTTTGGCGAACTTTGTATGCCCTGTACTGAAATCGGTAAATTAAGTGAAGAAGTGAAAAACTTTGTAGGATTTGATGCAACAGTAGTATTCTGTCCTTCACATGATACTGCATCTGCAGTTGCAGCTTGTTCAGCAGGTGATAACGGTATTTATATTTCCTCGGGAACCTGGAGCTTAATCGGCACAGAAAATAAAGAGCCGATTTTAAATGCTGATGCATTAAATGCAGGTTTCACTAACGAAGGTGGCATAAACTATCGTTACAGATTTTTAGAAAACATTATGGGTATGTGGCTTTTCCAGAATATCAGAAGAAACCTCGACAAGAAATATACCTATGATGAAATGATGCATATGGCTATGGAAAGCAACTATAAAAAATTCATTAACCCAAATGCAGAAGAATTTGTTGCTCCCGACAATATGATTGAGGCAATAAGAACTTATCTTAATGAACCCGATTTGCCAATCGCCGATGTATTAAGCTCTGTTTATCATTCACTTGCAAACACATATAAACAAGCTGTAATCGGAATTGAAAATATCACCGGCAAAAAAATCGACAGAATAAACATTATCGGTGGTGGCGGTAAGGATAAATACCTCAATGCTTTAACTGAGGAATATACTAATAAGCCTGTCATTGCAGGGCCTTTCGAAGCTACCGCTATGGGAAATCTCCTTTCTCAATTCATTTTCTTAAACAAAGATTTAACCCTTGAAAAAGCAAAAGAATTGATATAAAATTCCCTTAATTATAAACTAAAAGGCTGTAACAATTAGTTACAGCCTTTTTTATTACATATTTTTTAATACCGCAGCCGAAAGTCCCTCATATATCATATATGAATACTCTTCCTTATTTCCATAATAAACTTCCATACTTGAAAGAGGTTTATCATTTATTGAAACTCCTCCTTCTGAGGGTACTGATTCAAGTGCCCCTTTAAGTTCATCACCTATAGACCCGGGAGTTGCCTTACAAGACCATTTTCTCACTGACCAATTCCCATCTTTATACTCCTCGGAAATTGTGTTATAAAGAATTCGTTTGTTAATTTCTTCAGTCGCAATATCAATATCAAGTTTGTAATCACTTGGTTCCCATTGAACACTATTTGCAGCAAAATTATCAGGATAGCTCTCAATAAAATTAACCTTAACCGCATATAGCCCTATATGGCAAGGAATTTCAAAAAGACTGTCAGCAAATAAAAGCTCCACAGAAACAGGAGTGCCATACATAGAAGATTTTTTTATAATCTTATAAGAAAATGTGCCTTCGGGATATCCATTCTCCTTATTGACGCTATCAGGCTGTCTTGCCACTTGATTTTTCATAAGCCCCAGATCCGAAAAAACCTCTTCCGGATCACTTCCCCACTTTGAATTTAAAAAAGTGTCATATTGATATAAATCTCTGTTTTCAAACTCTCTTTCACAAGAAGAAAATGCAAACAGCATAATTATTGCAATAAAAAAAGCAAGAGTTCTTTTCATACAGTAAATTACCTTTCCTTATATAATACGCATCTAATTATAAAATAAAATTATGGTTTTGTCAAAATTATGATTTTATTTTATAAATAAAAAGGCTGCAAGAAGATCTTTTATTTATATACATAAAATCCGTTTCCGATGATTTGTTGCGATTCACAAAAAATAGTAAACGCTTCTTTATCTATTTCTTCAATTTTCTTTTGAAACTTAGGCATTTCTTTTTCTTTCATTGCGCACATCAACATAACTTTCTGGCTTTTGGTATAAGCACCCTTTATATCAATCATGGTAACTCCTCTGCCCGATGTTGAAATAAGATATTTCGTAATCTCTTCTCCCTTATCGGTAATAACAAAAGCAACTTTTGACACATTAACCTTTTTAATAAGATAATCAATAGAAAAAGTTGAAACGAAAAGAGTAATAATTCCATACAACACAACATTTGCATCTTTAAAAATAATATAACCGCATAAAATTACAAGTCCATCAATTACCATAAGAAGCTTCCCTATTGATATATGAGGAGCAAAATACTGAAAAATTCTTCCGACAATATCAGTACCCCCTGAAGAAGCACCTTTTAAGAGGGTAAGTCCTATTCCTATGCCATATATCACACCGCCAAAAAGTGAAGCCAAAAGTCTGTCATCTGTAATGGCGGGTAGATATGAAAATAATTCTATAAAAATTGATAAAACTCCAACAGATAAAAGAGTTTTTATTATAAACTCTTTGCCAAGAATCTTAATTCCGATTACTATAAGAATCAAGTTTATAACAAAGTTTATAATTGAAATGGCTAATTTACCGTCACTCACCCTATGTATAATGAGCGACAAACCCGAAATGCCGCCCTGAATAATTGAATTTGGTGCAATAATAACGCTTATAGCAAAAGCTACCATTATAAGTCCAATTACAACGATAAAATAATCAACTACTTTTTTCATATTAATTCCTCTTAAATACAATAAAGACTTATCAATTAAAATAAGTCTTTATTCAAATATTATATTTTCATATTACCTTTTTGCTCCCTAAGATTTATCAGCCGGCATTGTAACATCACCTATTCCTGCTGTCTCAGCAAGCAAAACATTATTTTTTGTAGCTTCTACCGCATCAGTAGGAATTATGATCTTTGAAGCTTTACCATTAGCTAATGCCACTAAAGCCTCATATTTCTTTATTTCCAAAACAGCACCATCCGCCGCAGCATTTTTAAGTTCTCTTAAACCATCAGCCTCCGCTTTCTTGGATAAGAATATAGCCTTTGCCTCACCCTCTGCTCTGGCAATTCTCGCATCTCTTTCACCTTCAGCAGCTAAAATCATCGCTTGCTTGTCACCCTCAGCACGAGTAATAGCAGCAGCCTTATGACCTTCTGCCTGAAGTAAAGTTTCACGTCGATCACGTTCCGCCTTCATTTGTTTTTCCATAGCATTCTGAATTTCAGAAGGTGGAATAATATTTTTAAGTTCAACTCTGTTAACCTTGATACCCCATTTATCAGTAGCATCATCAAGAATTGAAGTCATCTTTGCATTTATAGTATCTCTTGAAGTCAAAGTACCATCGAGTTCCAATTCACCTACAATATTACGCAAAGTAGTAGCTGCAAGATTAGATAACGCGGATATTGGATTTACAGCGCCATATGCATATAACTTGGAATCATATATCGCATAATATATAACTGTATCAATTTGCATTGTTACATTGTCTTTTGTAATAACAGGCTGTGGCGGAGAATCCAAAACCTGTTCCTTTAAAGTAACTTTTTTTGCAATTCGTTCAATAAAAGGAATTTTAATATGAAGTCCTGCCGCCCAGGTAGTCTTATATCTGCCAAGGAGTTCTATAACATATTCATAAGTTTGCGGAACAATTCTTATATTTGGAACAACAATAAATAATAAAATAATAACTATTATAATTACAACCATAACAACATCTCCTTTAATTTGTATAAAAATATTATATCATTTTATTTCGAAAAAATCAATAGTATGCC
>JAZRIW010000016.1:0-61530 GCA_045645505.1 Fumia sp. | reverse complement strand
GAAATACGGTCTTAAAGCAGCTCGTCGTGCACCTCAGTTTAGTAAGAGATAATTACCCGAAAGGGACAAAATTACAGCACTCACTTTTGTGGGTGCTGTTTTTATAACCTGAAGTTTTATTGACAAAATACGATGTATATTATATAATGTAAAAGTAAACAATTTAATTATTTAAATTATATTAGAGGAGAAATTATTATGAAAAAACTTTTGGTGTCTTTTTTGGCAATAGTACTTACTTTGAGCTTTGCAGGTTGTGCTGACACAGCAAAGCAGGATGCAATCATTGATTATGTAAATAATGATGTGGCAGCTCTCGGTGTAGCTGAAGAAGCTTTTCTTAACAGCTATGCAAGTGTAACAGGCGACAATTATACAGATGACGAAACAATGTATGTTGAGCTTACTGAAAATACTATTATTTTAGCAAGAGAATTAAGCAATCTCGCTACTGATATCGCAGGTGAAATTACAGATACAGAAATTTTGGAAGTACATAAAATTTATATGAATGCTTCCAATAAATATTTAACTGCTATGGGTGAGATCATATCTGCACTTGAAGCACAGGATTATGAAAAGATTTCTGTAGCTAATGAAACTTTGGGTGAAGCAAATAATCTTATGATAGATTTTGCTCCCGCTTTGAAAACTTTAGCTGAGGCAAATGGTGTTATTATCGAATAATTTGTAAATTTTAAACCCCTCGGAATGTAAATTCCGAGGGGTTTTTATTATTTGGAAAATTCATAGAATGCGCGGTAGGTGGAGTAAACATCAATTTTAGATGTAACTTCATAGGGTGCGTGCATTGAAAGAACAGGAACTCCTAAGTCAATGGTATCAACATCGAGTTCTGCAATGTAGGCTGCTACTGTTCCTCCGCCACCCTGGTCAACTTTTCCGAGTTCGGCAGTTTGCCAGATTACATTGTTATCGTCAAGTACTTTTCTCACTTCTGCCATAAATTCAGCAGAGGCGTCATTCGATCCGCCTTTACCTCTGGAACCGGTGTATTTGCAAATAACAGTACCATAATTTATAAAAGCACAGTTTCTGCGGTCTGAAACTTCGGGGAATGTAGGATCGAATGCTGCACCTACATCGGCGGAAAGACATTTTGAATTTGAAAGAACAGTTCTTCCTTCTACGTTATGAGGTTTTGCAAGGTCTTTAATAAAATATTTTAAAAATGCACCTTTAAGTCCTGTTGCACCATTTGAGCCAATCTCTTCTTTGTCAGCAAAGACAGTAACTATGGTTTTTTCGGGCAATTCATTTTCAAAAGTTGCTATGAGTGAAGTGTATGCACACACTCTGTCATCTTGTCCGTAAGCACCTATCATACTGCGGTCAAAACCAATATCTTTTGCTTTGAATGCGGGTACAACTTCAAGTTCCGCAGAAAGGAAATCGCTTTCTGTAATTTCATATTTTCCGTTTAAGATGCGCATGATGTTAAGTTTAACTTTTTCGGAGGCTTCATCATCTTTAAAAGGATAAGAGCCTACTAAGATATTAAGTTCTTCACCCTGGATAAGCTTTGGCGCAGGACGTTTCATCTGCTCATCGGCAAGGTGAGGAAGCAAATCAGTCACACAAAAAACGGGGTCAGATTCATCTTCACCAATAGAAACTTCAACTTTGCTTAAATCAGATTTTATAATGACACCATGGAGTGACATAGGAATTGTCGGCCACTGGTATTTTTTTATTCCACCATAATAGTGAGTTTTGAAGAGTGCAAGTTCAGCTTCTTCGTAAAGCGGTACTTGTTTTAAGTCAAGTCGGGGTGAATCTATGTGTGAAGCTAAAATCTTTACACCCTTTTCAATGGGGTCTTTTCCCATTACTGCGAGGATTACAACTTTATCTCTGTTTACGTAATAGATTTTTTCACCCGGGAGATATTTTTTTGAAGGGTTAAAGAGTGAAAAGCCTTTTTCCATAGCTTTTTTTACAATATACGAAGTTGCTTCGCGTTCAGTTTTGGCAATGTCTAAAAACTCTTTATAACCTTCGCAAAAATCCTCAGCTTTTTTTATTTCTTCATCATTTAATATAAGTCCACCATTTTTTTTGCGGAATAATAATTTTTCTTCGAGATTGGATTTTTTTTCATTCATAATAATTCTCCTTTAAGTTATTATTGTTAAGAATATAATTTTTCATACACCGATTTGGCTTTTAAGACATTTTCTAAATAATTATCAGTAGTCGGGAAAGGAATTGTTTCAATAGTTATTCCGTCTGAGCTGTATCGGTCGTCAGAAAGCCATTTTTTTACATTTCCCCAACCTGCGTGATATGCTATAATTGCATTTTCTTCTGAAGTGAATTCTTCTAACAGAAGTGAGATAAGGCAACTTCCGTAACGGATATTTATTTCGGGACTAAAAATATCGTCATAGGAAACGTCTTTACCCATTTTTGAGTTAATCCATTCAAAGGTTTCTTCTGTTATCTGCATAAGACCTTTTGCATCTGCCTTTGATACAGCATTTTTATCAAATCCGCTTTCGCATTTTATTACAGCATAAATTAAGTTTTCGTCAATATTATATTCTTCAGCACAGGAAGATATAATGCTTTCGTATTTTTGTGGGTAAATAGCTTTTAAAATGAGGGTACATGAGCCCTTAATAAGTAATATAGTTGACAATACTATTACTGCCCACAGAAATAGATTGGCGACAGGGGAACGCTCTTTTTTATCTTTGCTTATACCACCGGATAAGTGCTTTATAATTAACTCTGCTTGTTTTTTTAATTCTTCTTCAGATGTATTATTATGGATAATGTAATCGGAACGAAGGATATAAAAACGGTCGTTTTGTTGTGCGGACATTCTGTTTTCAGCTTCTAAAAGTGTCAGAGAGTCCCGTTTCATTATACGTTCTCTGCGAAGTTCTTTATTTGCAAGTACAGAAATTTTTACGTTACAAAGCCTTTGCGCTTTACTTTCAAAAAGAGTAGGCGCATCTAAGAGTATTTTTTTTATTCCCGATTCCTGCAAGTTTTTTATTCTTTCTTCGATTTCGGCTAAAATCGGAGGATACATAATTTCATTTAGTTTTTGCAATTCTTCCGGGTTGGGGAATGTTTTTGCAGCCAGAATTTTACGATTTAAAGAACCATCATCATTTAAGATTTCATTTCCGAATACCGAGACAAGTTTATTGAGAATTGTCTCGGAGTTTATTATAATTCTTGAGATTTCATCGGCGTTTATTACAGTAAACCCCTTATTTTTAAAGAGTTTACTGACTAATGTTTTTCCCGCACCTGTCTGTCCTGTCAAACCGACAACAAGTAGCTTTTTATTCTGCAAGGATTTTCCTCCTTTTGTCTTAAAGTTTAATTATTGTAAAAGCGGCGGCACGAAGGAGTCGGTTATAAACAGCAAGTCCTATGCCGTCTTTTTTGGGTGAACGAACATATACGATTTTTGCATTAAGTTCGTCACATTTTCTTAAATTATCAAATAGAATTTTAGCCTGAGAAGAGGAGTCTTTTAAATTGCCGAAAGAAATTACGGGGACATTAAGTGATTTTTCTTCACCGTCAAAAGTCATCGCATAGACACCTTTTTCATTGTGACTGTTAACAAAATCTGCAAAATTTTCGGCATTACTTTCTAAAATTATTATTTTAGCTTTTGGGGAATAATGCTTATATTTCATACCGGGAGATGATACTTTTTCAGCTAAATCAAGCTCATTGAGTACACCTTTATCAATTTCAACATCTGCAAATCGCTTTAAATCATCAACGGTTACAGCACCGGGACGCAAAAGCTTAATACTGTTTTCTTTGACTGAAATTACTGTGGATTCAAGGCCTACCGATGATTCTCCGCCATCAATCACAAGAGGAATTTTACCGTTTAAGTCTGAAAAAACATGTGAGGCTTTTGTGGGACTTGGGCTGCCTGATATATTAGCACTTGGAGCTGCTAAAGGCAGATTGCTTTCTGAGATAACTGAAAGGGCTACTTTGTTTTCAGGAAAACGAATCCCGATAGTATCAAGTCCTGCAGTAACTTCAAGGGGAATGTGATTGGCTTTTTGTAAGACCATTGTCAAAGGACCTGGCCAAAAGCTGTAAGCTAAATCATAAGCGAGTTTTGGCACATTTACTGTGAGAGAGTTTAACATACCGATTGAATTTATATGAACAATCAGAGGGTTATCCTGCGGACGTCCCTTGGCGATAAATATTTTTTTGATAGCTTCTGAATCCAAGGCGTTTGCAGCTAATCCGTAAACGGTTTCGGTTGGTATTGCGACAAGATTACCACTTTTTAAAACTGATGCTGCCTTTTTAATATTTTCTTCAGTTGCCGCAAGGATTTCTGTATTCATTATTTCACTTCCTGTGTGTAAAGAAAAAAGCTTTACATTTAGTTTTCGGATTGTGCAGCTAAAAGTTCTGCCTGATGTGCAGTAATAAGAGCGTCAACAACTTCATCTATATTTCCGTTTAAGAAATCTTCAAGGCGATATAAGGTGAGACCTATACGGTGGTCACTTATACGACCTTGCGGATAGTTGTAAGTGCGGATACGTTCAGAACGATCTCCTGTACCAACCTGACTTTTACGTTCTGCTGCAACTGCGGCTTCCTGCTCACGTACTTTTGCTTCATAAAGACGGGAACGGAGAACTTTCATCGCTTTTTCGCGGTTTTTCATCTGGCTTCTTTCGTCCTGACATTCAACTACAACACCGGTAGGAAGGTGTGTGATGCGGATTGCAGATTCGGTTTTATTTACGTGCTGACCACCTGCACCGCTTGAACGATAAGTGTCAATCTGCAAATCGGTGGGGTTAATTTCAAATTCAACTTCTTCAGCTTCGGGAAGTACTGCAACTGTTACCGTAGAAGTATGAACTCTGCCCTGAGTTTCAGTTTCAGGAACACGTTGAACTCTGTGGACACCGCTTTCAAATTTAAGGCGGGAATATGCTCCTTCACCATCAATGCTGAAGGAAATTTCTTTAAAACCTCCAAGCTCGGTGGGATTGGCGTTTATTATTTCAACCTTCCAGCGTTTTGATTCAGCGTACATAGTGTACATACGATAAAGGGAATTTACAAAAAGGGCAGCTTCTTCTCCGCCTGCTCCGCCTCTGATTTCAACGATTACGTTTTTATCGTCATTAGGATCTTTTGGAAGAAGAAGGATTTTGGCTTCTTCAGAAAGTCTTTCAATAGCTTGATGATTTTCGTCATATTGTTCTTGTAAAAATTCTTTGAAATCTTTATCAAGACCACCTGCATCGAGCATAGCTTTTGCTTCTTCAAAATCTTCAGTAGCTTGTTTTAATTCTTTATATTTATCTATAATTGGCGTGAGGTTTTTAAATTCACGCATAAGCTCTTTATATTGATTTTGATCAGCAACAACATTTGGATCCATAAGTTTTTCATTTATTTCATCATAATGAACAGCTATAATTTTTAATTTTTCTAACATATTTTACCGTGCCTTTCGATTTATTGATTATTTTCTATTTTTTTAATGCCTTTTTCTGCTTTTGCACGTGGAATCATAATTTCATGCCCACATTTGATGCATTTGAGTTTAAAATCCATACCTATACGAAGTACTAAAAAACGATTTTCACCGCAGGGGTGATTTTTTTTCATCAAAAGAGTGTCTCCGATTTTTATATCCATATTGAAATCTCCTTTGAAAACTTTTACTTATATTTTAATATTATACCACTTTTTACCTGTACTTGGCAAATGTTTTTTAAAATCCTCTTTTTGGTTTGAATAACTTTTTTTCAAAGGTTTAAAATATTAAAAGAAAAACTTTTTAAAGGTGGAGTTTTAATGAAAATTTTTGCTAAATTTGATACTGTTGACGATGCTGAATATGCTGCTCGTGGGGTGAGAGAGCGTTTCATAGGAATAAAAGCAGTTAAAATTCGTTACAGAGAAATAGGGGTTATAGCTCCCGATTTGCCTACTAAAAGTTTTGCTTTATTTGATAGTGGTGATACTTATATGGTGGGAAATGCGGGACATGGAGTGCTTTCGGGCTTTTCACCCGTCTTGTATTTTGATTCTGATTTTATGGATATTCCTGATAAAAGGGATCTGGATGGGCCTGTTGGAAGGACAGAGTGTCTGCTTGAAATTTCTGTTGAAAGTTATTCGGCTCAGAATGTGGCTAAGTTTCTTCGTTCTGCACACGGAAGAAAGATTAATATAATAGAGTAGGGAGGAGTGTTTAAAAACTTGAAGTTTTTAAACACTTTTTGTTTTGATAATATTTGTGTTAAGTGAGTTTCTTTTTAAATCTTGGAAATTTATGGAGTTTGTTAATAATAAAAGTAAAAAGTAACTTAAAAACATAAATAGTATTTCGAATATAACTTTCGGGATAACGGGAATGTCAGCTTTTTTGAATGCTAAAGCTGATAAAAAAGCACCTGACATTGAAAATATAAGCGGTTTTATTATACTGTTTTTTATTGAAAAGGATATTTCAGTTATCTCTACAAGACAATTTACACTTAAAACTGTGTTAATGAATGTACTTATGAATATTACGGAAATATATCCGTTTACTCCGTAAACAGGAATTAAAAGGTATATAAGTATAATACTTATTGCAGAATCAATAATGCTGTATCTCATAGAGCTTACTTGCTTGTCAAGTCCTTTGAGCATTGCATCTGCTACAATGTCAAGATATATCAATGGTACTAAAGGCGCAAGCACGCTTAAACTTATACCCGCTTCTTTGCTTTTATATATAGCAAGACCTATGTTTTCTCCAAAAGCTATGAAACAAGCAGTAATCGGAAAAGAAAATAAAAGGGTAAGATTTAATACAGAAGAAGAAAGATGATTTATTTTTTGCTTGTTTTTAATTGCAGAAGCTTCTGCAAGTTCAGGTATCAACAAGCTCGAGAAAGAGGTTAAAAATGCTGCGGGGAAGGTTAAAATCGGCATTACCATAGCTTCCATCATACCATATTGAGCCAGTGCAGTTTTAGCCGAAGCACCATATTTTTTAAATCCCTTTGGTATTAAGATGTTTTCTATCGTGACTAAGCTTGAACGAAGATATGAGCTTATTGCTACAGGAATTGTGATTTTAAGGACTTTTTTTGTGTTTTCTTTTTTTGGCTTTTTTAAGAACACTCTTTTTCTTTTATCTTTTATATAGAGAAAAAAAGTGTAAATAAATGCCAGTGCTTCTCCGAAAACAGAGCCTAATGCAATTGCCATACAGCCATAAGTTATTCCTTTGGGCAGAAGTATAGTGAATGCAATGGAAACTGTTATAATTCTTACAAATTGTTCTAAAATCTGGCTGGAAGTTGATTTTATTACATTTCTTAAAGCAAAAAAGTATCCTCTTAAACTTGCAGAGAAAGCCATAAACGGCAGGGCAAAAGACAAGGTTTTAAGCGATATTAAACATCTTTTGTCCTCTAAAATTTTTAAAGATATAAAGGAAGATGAGAAAAATAAAATCAATGCGGTTATAATACTTACAATTCCACCGTAAATTATACATTTTCGCATAGTATCATTTGCATCGGAATATGTACCTTTTCCGATTGCTTCTGCTACAAGCCTTGTTACTGTGAGATAAATTCCTGAGGTTGCCAAGGTGGAGGCAAAGCTATAGACTGAAAAAATAAGTTGATAGAGTCCCATACCTTCGGTGCCGATTTTTCTTGAAAGGTAAGCTGTGAAAAAAACTGCGATAAGCCTTAAAACAATTGAACTTACAGTTAAAATAATTGTATTTTTTAAAAATAATTTTGCTTTCATTATAAATCTTCCTATTTTGTGATTTTTTTAAATTATATGGGAAAATAAAAATAAAAATGCACTTATAATTTTAAGGAATATTCTTTTAATTATTTGACAGTTTAAGGAAAATATAATAAAATAATAATAGAGTATTATGCATACACAACTAAAAATTTTTCGGAGGATTTCATGGCTAAGCAAAAAGAGTATGGAAATGAAAGTATATCGTCTTTAAAAGGTGCTGACAGGGTGAGAAAACGTCCGTCAGTTATTTTTGGTTCAGATGGTTTGGAAGGTTGCGAGCATTCTTTTTTCGAAATTCTTTCCAATTCTATAGATGAAGCCAGAGAAGGCTATGGAAGTAAAATTGTTGTAACACATTTTGCAGATGATTCAATACAGGTTCAGGATTTTGGACGAGGAATTCCTGTAGATTGGAATAACAACGAACAGCGTTATAACTGGGAACTGGTTTTCTGTGAACTTTATGCCGGTGGTAAATATAAAGACCGAGGAGATAATTACGGATTCTCTTTGGGACTTAACGGATTGGGTTCTTGTGCTACCCAGTATTCTTCTGAGTTTTTTGATGTGCAGGTAATTCGTGACGGATTTTTATATGAACTTCATTTTGAAAAGGGAAATATTGTAGGAGAGATGAAAAAAACTCCTTCAACCTCTAAAAAAACCGGTACTCTGCAGCGTTGGAAACCTGATTTAGAGGTATTTACCGATATAAAAATACCGAGAGAATACTATCTTGACGTTATAAAGAAACAGTCGGTAGTAAACCCCGGAATTGTATTTGAATTTATAGATCATACCCCTGAGGGTGTAAAAAAAGATGAGTTTTGTTACGAAAACGGTATAACAGATTATCTTAAAGAGATAGTAGGTACTGAGGCACTCACTAATGTTGAGTATTGGGAAGCAGAACGCACAGGACGTGATCGAGAGGATAAAAATGATTATAAGGTTAAGCTCTCGGTAGCAGTATGTTTTTCAAATCGCATTCAGCTTTCTGAGTATTATCATAATTCGAGTTTCTTAGAGCATGGCGGTTCTCCTGAACGTGCAGTGCGTCAGGCGTTTGTTTCACAGATTGATAATTATTTAAAACAGAATAATAAATATTCCAAAAATGAATCTAAAATTACTTTTGCTGATGTTGAGGATTGTCTTTGTCTTGTTTCTTCTTCATTTTCTACAGAGACTTCTTATGAAAATCAGACCAAAAAGGCTATTACAAATAAATTTATATATGAAGCAATGACTGAATTTTTAAAGCAGCAGCTTGAAATTTATTTTCTTGAAAACACCGTTGATGCAAATAAAATTGCTGAACAGGTGCTTGTTAATAAGAGAAGTCGTGAAAATGCTGAAAAAACGAGACTTAATATTAAAAAGAAACTTCAGGAAAATATCAATATAACAAATCGCGTTCAGAAATTTGTGGATTGTCGTACAAAAGATATTGAAAGACGTGAGCTTTTTATCGTTGAGGGTGATTCAGCACTTGGTTCCTGTAAACTTTCCCGTGATGCAGAATTTCAGGCTATTATTCCTGTCAGAGGTAAAATTCTTAATTGTCTGAAGTCCGGATACGATAAAATTTTCAAAAGCGAAATTATCGTTGATATTTTGAAAGTTTTAGGCTGTGGTGTTGAGGTTAAGGCAAAACAGAATAAGGATATAGCGTCATTTCATTTGTCAGGACTTCGCTGGAATAAAGTAATTATATGTACCGATGCTGACGTTGACGGATTCCAGATAAGAACGCTTATATTGACGATGCTTTACAGACTTACTCCCACCCTTATCGAGCAGGGGTATGTTTATATCGCACAGTCACCTTTGTATGAAATAAATACCAAAAACAAGGTTTACTTTGCTTATAACGAAATGGAAAAAACACAGATTTTAGCTGAAATAGGAGATGCGAAATTTACTATTCAGCGTTCTAAAGGTCTTGGTGAGAATGATCCTGATATGATGTGGCTTACTACTATGAATCCTGAAACCAGAAGAGCTATAAAGGTTACCCCTGAAGATGCTGAACGCACTTCACAGGTTTTTGACTTGCTTTTGGGTGACGATTTGCAGGGAAGAAAAGACCATATAGCAGAGTTTGGACATAAATATCTTGAACTTGCTGATATTTCTTAAATGAAAGGAATTTAATTTCAAATGGCAAAGAAAAAAACTCCTGAGGTTAAAAAGACAAGTAATGTAGATGCATATATTAAAGATGCCGGTGTTGTTACTGAACAGCCTATTACCAAAACTCTTGAAGAAAACTATATGCCATATGCTATGAGTGTAATAGTTTCCCGTGCATTACCTGAAATAGATGGTTTTAAGCCGTCACACAGAAAGCTTCTTTATACTATGTATAAAATGGGGCTTTTGAATGGTGCAAAGACCAAATCGGCTACTATTGTGGGTGAAACAATGAAATTAAACCCCCATGGTGACCAGACTATTTATGAAACAATGGTAAGACTTGCAAAAGGAAATGAATCGCTTTTACATCCGTATATTGATTCAAAAGGAAACTTCGGAAAGGCGTATTCAAGGGATATGGCTTATGCCGCTTCCCGTTATACCGAGGCAAAGCTTGAGAAAATTTCAGCTGAACTTTTCAGGGATATTGATAAGAATACTGTCGATTTTGTACCTAACTATGATAATTCAACAACCGAACCTGTATTGTTTCCCACTACATTTCCGTCGGTACTTGTAAATTCAAATGTTGGTATTGCGGTATCCATGGCAAGTGCAATTTGTCCGTTTAATTTAAGTGAGGTCTGCGAAAGTGCAATCGGACTTTTGAAAGACCCGGATTTTGATATTTCACAGACACTTAAAGGACCTGATTTCCCCGGTGGCGGATATATAATTTACGATAAAGAGGAACTTGATAAAGTTTTCTCTACAGGTCGTGGTTCAATTAAAGTAAGGGCAAAATATAATTATGACAAGGGCGAAAACTGTATTGAAATTACAGAAATTCCTCCGACTACAACAGTTGAGGCGATAATCGATAAGGTTATCGAGCTTGTAAAGCTTAATAAAATTAAGGAAATTTCTGATATAAGGGATGAAACTGACCTTTCGGGATTAAAGCTTACAATTGAAATTAAGCGTGGCGTAGATGCAGAAAAACTGATGCAGAAACTGTTTAAAATGACTCCGTTAGAAGATAGCTATTCTTGTAATTTTAATGTGCTTATAGAAGGAATGCCTAAGGTTTTGGGCGCTAAGGATATATTACTTGAGTGGATTCGTTTCAGACGCACCTGTGTACGCAGACGAGTGGAGTTTGAGCTTAATAAAAAGAAAGACAAGCTTCATTTACTGGAAGGACTCAGTAAAATTCTTCTTGATATTGATAAAGCAATTAAAATTGTCAGAGAAACAGAGGAAGAAAGCGAAGTTGTTCCCAATTTGATGATAGGCTTTGGTATTGACGAAATTCAGGCTGAATACGTGGCTGAAATAAAATTACGTCATCTTAACAGGGAATATATTTTAGGAAGACTTGAGGAAATTAATCAGCTTAAAAATGACATTGCTGAGCTTACAGATATTTTATCAAGTAACAGAAAGCTTAATAATATTATTATTTCCGAGCTTCTTGACAATATCAAGAAATACAGTCAGCCAAGAAAAACTCTTTTCATCTATCCATCTGATATACCTGATGAGGAGGAAGAGGAAGAAACACCTGATTACCAGGTTAACATTTTTGTAACTGCAGAAGGTTATTTTAAAAAGATTACACCTTTATCACTCAGAATGAGCAGTGTTCAGAAATTAAAAGAAGGTGACAGCATCGCCTTGCAGGTTGAGACAAGTAATAAGGCTGAGATTTTATTCTTTACTGATAAGGCGCAGGTTTATAAGGCTAAAATTTCAGATTTTACTGAAACAAAGGCGAGTGTCATGGGTGATTATATCCCGTCTAAATTAAGTTTTGATGAAGATGAAAAAATTGTTGGTACGGTTATAACACTTGATTATAAAGGAAATATTTTATTCTTCTTTGAAAACGGAAAGGTTTCAAAGGTGCCTCTTTTATCTTATGAAACCAAGACAAACCGCAAAAAACTTCAGAATGCTTACAGCGATAAGTCATCGCTTGTGGCTTTGAAAGTTCCATCGGAAAAAGAAGAATATGTACTTGTTTCCTCAGGAAAACGAAATTTAATTTTTAATCCTGATATGATTACTGCTAAAACTACCAGAGATAATCAGGGTGTAGCTGTTATGACACTTAAAAAAGGTGCATTTTTGCAGTCTGTTAAGACACTTACAGAAACTACTTTTACAAATCCTCACCGCTACAGGACAAGAAATTTACCTGCTTCGGGTGCTTTGATAAGAGAAGAGGATTTAGGAGAACAATTACTTTTAAAATAACAGACGGAGTAATTTATGAATGCCATTTTTTTATTAGCTATTATTGCAGGACTTTCAGGGCAAAAAATATCGCGAAAGATATATAACGGAAAAATTAAGAATGGAGTATTTACCTTTTCCGCTTTAAGCTCAATTTGTGCGATGTTGTTTTTTGTACCTTCTTTATCAGATGGCTTTTACTATTCATCCAAGACTTTTTATTATTCTGTGGGGTTTGCAGTATCAAATAGTGTAGCCCTGGTGGTGACATTTTTAGCTATCAAAAAAGGTCCGCTTTCGTTGTCGTCACTTGGTATATCATATTCACTTATTATTCCTGCTTTATACGGATTGATTTTTCTTGACGAGCCTGTAACTTCGTTGCTTATCACAGGAATTGTTTTACTTTTGATTTCTATTTTCCTTATGAATGTGGAGAAGAAAGGTGAAGAAAAGAAAATTACTTTTGAGTGGATAATTTATGTGTTACTTGCATTTTTATCTAACGGAATTTGCTCGACTGTTCAGAAGGTGCAACCTATTGCTTGTGATAATATGTATAAAAATGAGTTTATGTTTGTAGCACTTTTTATGTCGGCTGTTTTCTTATTTGTTTTTTCACTTATTTATGAAAAGAATACTTTTATCTTAAATGCAAAAAAAGGATTTTCTTGCTATCTTATTTGCGGTGTGGGCAAGGGTATTGTTAATATGTTTATCATATCGCTTTCAACTATGATGGCGGCGTCCGTTATGTTTCCGCTTATAGCGGCAGGAGATGTAATACTTACAGTAGGTGTTTCTATTTTAATTTATAAAGAGAAATTGTCGATACAGCAAATTTTTGGCATTATTTTAGGTATCCTATCAATTGTTTTAATTAATATTTAATTTAAAGGTAAATAAAAAAAGTCCGTGTTTAAAACACGGGCTTTTTATTTATCCTACTATATATTGGTCTATACCATTTTCTTTTAATGTTTGGATAAGTTCTGAGTTTGAGATAGTGGGGATAGTGTTGTTCGCTGATGCGATAACATATTGTAAAATCGAAATGTCGCTTTCTATAATAGGCGAAGCGGGGTAAGTTTTAAATTCATTAGGGTTAACTGTATAAACCTGGGGAAGCTCATCTTTATAGCAGATACCTCTGTAAGCAGGGATTACTGAAGTGTTATATTTTTTAGCGGTATCAGTAATATTTGACAGTACATTTTCGAGTGCTTCTTTGGTTGTCATACTGTCGTTTTCGGGCCCCATACTCATACCTTTCTGGTTACCTGTATTTGGGTATTGTATGCCGTTTACTATAATAGTTTTATATCCTGCTGATGCTATTTCTTCAGTGATTATATTAAGATAATCGATAGTTTTATTCATATATGGGTTAAGCCAGGATTTGCCACCTGCATCAGGAGAATTATCAAGCCAGGTCACCGACATATCGTCATTGTAGATATATGATGTACCATAGAGCGAATGAGATGCATAATCGTCCTGCAAAGCGTATATTCTGGCTATTGGTGTAAAATCATATTCGGTTATAAGTTCTGCGAGTTTTTTATGGTCGATAGCATATTCCGAAATGGCTTCACATTTTTTTGCAAGGTTTGATTCGGAATGGTACAAAAGCTGCCCTGATTTATTTTTAAGCTCTACTGTAATTGAATTATAAAGTGATTTATCAACTGTTTTTATAAAGGCTTCAGCTTTTTGTAAAGTCATATCTTCCGGTGGGAGAAGTATTGAACGGATATTATCTGACTTGGTTATTTCAGAAGATTCTGTTTTAAAATCAATTATTTGCTCGCTACTTTCTTCTACTGTACTTTCAATTTGAGAGGAAGATTCATCTTTATTTGATTTGTCAATATGATTGATAGATTTTGCAATTGTGTAACCTAAGAAAATCAGCAAAGCAATTGATATAATGAAAAGCAAAATTTTAAAGAATTTATTTCTTCTGCGCTTACGAATGAGATATCCGTTACGATAATGCTTTATTTTTCGATTTGCCATGAGTTATTATTCCTTTCGTTACATAATTAATTCATGTCCTACTAATCCATGGAATGCCATTGAGAGGATGCCGATATAGATTAAAGTTATCGGGAAACCTCTGAAAACACGAGGGATTTTATCACTGTTTAGTCGTTCAAATCCGATACCGATAAGATAGGAAGCTAAAATAAAACCTATACCTGTGCCTATTCCAAAGGAAAGATGTTCTAAAAAATTAGTTTTTGCGGATGCATTTATGAACAATGCACCGAAAACAGCTCCGTTAAAAGCACAAAGGTGTATCATGGGTTTTATTTTTTCGATGTGTTTTTTTAAGAATTTGCCGCAAAACAATAAAATTGTTATATATATTATGCCAACAATTACTACATAGATAAGGGGACGAAGGTAATTTATATATTTGAGATTATTTAAATATCTTTGGAAAAAATATATTATACAAGAAGAAAGAGTGGTAATTATTGCCATAATTAATCCGAATATACCAAGATTATATTTTTTTCGGATAACAAAAAGTGAAGCACTTGTGCCTAAAGCTCTGGTGAAAATAATATTTTGAGCAAAAATTGCCAAAAGTGCAATCTGAGTGCAAGATGCAATTACATCTTTTAAATCTATCCAAAAATTATTCATCTGAGTCACCTTCTGAAACTTCTTTTGAGGCTTCTTTCCAAAGCTTTACCAATATATTTTTGCGTTTTCTTCTTATTTTTGGTTTACTGTTTAAAAAGAATACAAGTTTTTTAACAGATGCCGCTAAAAAACCAATTAAGATAAATCCCATAAACGGGAATAAAAATGCCGGTATTTTTAAAGTGAATCCCGAAATGGGAGTTCCCATTATACTGCCATTTCCAAATAGTTCACGGATAAATCCCAAAGCTAAGGCTACGAGGAAAAATCCTATGCAGTTACAAAAAATTCTGAGTAACATCTGTAAAAATTCCATTTTATGAAATCTTGATTCACTTTTTTGGATAATGAGTGAGTTTGTAGTTAGTAGTGGCAGATATATTCCTAAACTTTGCACAGATGCCGGGATAACTCTTTCGACTAAAATAGCAGCGGGTATAAAAATTAATGAAGCTATTAAAGCATTGCCGATAACTCTGAATGTGTAAGGAAGATTTTTAGGTATGAAATAAGAAACTGTTATAGTGAAAAATGTTATAACAGTAAATGCAATTCCTAAAGCGATTGCGTTTTTTAAGGAATTTGCAGCTACAATTATGGGGGCGATAACAAGTCCTCTTTCAAGTATAGGATTATTTAAGAGTATGGCATCGAATTTATTTAATTCAGTACGATTTTCCTGATAAAACTTTCTTATCATTAAGCCACCCCTTTATTTGTCGATAATTTTCTGGATAAGTGAGAATAATTTGTCCCAAAGGAAAGAGAAAAATGCAAATATATATCCACAAATCCATTTGATAATAAGCCATGCATTTTCACAGAATTCTTTGCTGTAATAGAAAAAGCTTTCAGCATAACTGTCACATTTGTGGTCAATGGTGCTCATTACAATTAAGGCGAAAGGACATACAAGCTCAATCTGACTTATATTTCTGAAAAGTACTATGAAAAGCCCAAGACTTACGCCATAAAACCATTTACCATTATCGGTTTTGATTTCTTCATTATCAATTGAAGCTATAAAGGTAACTGAAAATACCAAGATTCCCGAGCAAAGCTCTAAAACAAGTGATGTAAAGCGATTTGCATTTACACGTGGAAAAATCAACGCAAAAAAGGCAATAACACTGAATACACCGACAGGTATCTGCCAGATTGCAGTTTTTCTTATAATTAAAAAGGCGAGTGAAGAAAAAAGCACTATAAGACAGGTTGCTCCTAAAGGACCATAGAAATTTCCTATAAGAGCATTAAGAAAACCAATATTTTCTGCACCGCCATTCATTAAACGATATGCGGGTGAATGGTTCAGAGCAATATTTTCCAGATTTGGGTTCAGAGGCAGTATTGTACGTGGTACAGGATATTTTGTTACGATATCTGTCCAGCAGATTGTTATAAATGCAAAGGCAGTTACAGCGGGGTTAAACATTGTGTTATAATGTCCGCCGAAAGGATACTTAACTACTAAAATAGTGAAAGCTGAGCCAATTATAACAAGCCAGTATGGTGCAGATGCAGGAAGCATCATAGCGAAAACATAACCTTCAACTATTGAGGAAAGGTCAATTTTAAAATGCTTGTTTCCTTGCATAAGAAGGCACAGATGATCAGACAAAACAGCGGTTAAGACACTTAAAAAAGTGATAACAACTACTCTGAAACCATAATAAAAAATACCCATTAGAAAAAGCGGAGTAAGGGCAATACATATATCTGTTGCTCTGCGACGGAAAAGTGTATTTGATTCCATCGGTTGGCACCTCCTGATTATCTGAGAGAGTCAGCAGCTTCTGATAAATTTTTTGCGCCGAAGAAATATGAACCTGCTACTAAAACGTCAGCCCCTGCTTCACGACAAAGTTTTGCTGTTTGGGCATTGATACCGCCATCTACGCTTATGTGAATGTTTGGTGCCTTTTCACGCAAAAGACGAATTTTAGGTAAGCAGGAATCCATAAAGGATTGTCCACCAAATCCCGGTTCTACGCTCATTACAAGGACAAGGTCCAAGTCTTTAAGAAAAGGGATAATTTCTTCAGCGGGAGTATTGGGTTTTATTGAAAGTCCGGCTTTTTTGCCGAGGGAATGAATTTTATCGATAGTTTTCTGAACATCGGATTTACTTTCATAATGGAAAGTAATTGCGTCAGCACCTGATTTTGAAAACTCTTCTACATATTTGATAGGATCTTCAATCATAAGATGAACATCAAAGAAAAGAGAAGATACTTTTCTTATAGATGCTATAACGGGCATACCGAAAGATAAATTGGGTACGAAAACTCCGTCCATAATATCCAGATGAATCCATTCAGCTGAAGAGTCGGAAACTTTTTTGAGTTCGTCGTTTAAATATGCAAAATCTGCTGATAAAAGAGAAGGTGAAACAATTGCCATTTTTATTCCTCCAAAAATATAAATATAGATAACAGTATTATACATTATTTTTTTGAAAAGGTCAAATTTTGCTTTTTGATAAAAATACAATTATTTTATTAAAAAATTATTTAAAATTTTGTCGAAATATGGTATTATAATGATAGTCGGCTTTGCACAATTTTTAATAAAAAATAAAAATTGTGCTTCATTCTAATTATAATACTATAAGGAGGCAGGATTATGAAAAAGAAACTATATAAAAGTTTATTATGGACAATTATTTTACTGACTCTGATAATGATTGCGACATTTTTTATAATGCCTAAAGAAAAAACTTTTGAAGTGATGGAAGATACTTTAATTTCCGAACCTGCTTTTGAAGCCATAGAGGTTAATCTTAAGGCTGTTGGTGATAATCTTATACATAGCTCCATATATAATCAGGCTAAAGAACGTGCCGAAAACGGATATGATTTTTCATATCCTTATGAAAGTATAGAAGGTATTATAAAGAGTGCTGATATTGCTACTATAAATCAGGAAACTCTGATATCTCCCATTTATGATCCTTCTGATTATCCTAAGTTTAATTCACCGACAGATCTTCAAAAAAAGATGCTTTCTCTGGGGTTTGATGTTTTTAATCAGGCTAATAATCATACTCTTGATAAAGGCGAAAAGGGACTTTCAGCGGCTCTGGAAGAATGGGAAAAATATCCCCAGGCTTTGGTTACGGGAGTTTATAAAGATGAAGATGATTACAATAATATACGCACAAAGGATGTAAATGGCATTAAGTTTGCCTTTATTGGTATGACTGAGCTTACAAACGGACTTAGTTTACCTCAGAATACTCCACTCGTTTTGCTTCGTACTTTTGAAGAGGGAAAAATTAAAGAAAGAATTGAAAAGGCGAAAGAGATTGCCGATATAGTTGTTGTTAATGTTCATTGGGGTGTGGAATATTCACATACACCTGCTCAAAGTCAGAAAAATCTTGCAAATAATATGGCGGAGTGGGGGGCAGACCTCATTATAGGTCATCATCCGCATGTGCTTCAACCGATAGAAAAAATTTATACTTCGGACGGCAGAGAGGTCATTTGCGCATATTCACTCGGTAATTTTATCTCAGCGCAAAGTAAAGGTCCAAGAATGGTAGGCGGTATTTTAGACGTTTCATTTTTAAAAGAAGAGGAAAATAAAAAACCTGTTATAAGTGAATTTAAGATGATACCGATAGTCACTCATTATGAAAAAGGATTTAAAAATATAAAACTTTATCAGTTTAAGGATTATACAGCGGAATTGGCATTAAATCACGGGGTGCGTAATTATGACTCAAGTTTTAATTATGACTTTATAAAAAACACTCTGGATACTGTTATAGGACAGGAATTTTTAGCATATTAATGTTGCAATTTGCTTATAAAAGCAGTATAATTAGCTGTGTTAAGCTATTTGAAAGGAATTGTTATAAATGGATTATAAATTTGCGTCAAGAATGGGGAATTTAAAAGCATCAGCAATTCGTGAGATATTAAAACATACTCAGGATCCGTCTGTTATTTCATTTGCTGCAGGAAATCCGGCACCTGAGGCTTTTCCCGTAAAAGAAATTGAGAGGATTTCAAGTGAAATTTTTAATAAAAATCCCATTGGAGCACTTCAGTACAGTATTACGGAAGGTTACACTCCGTTGCGTGAAACTCTGAAAAAACAGTATAAGGATATTATGCGTTCTGATGATGACCTTATTATTATGACCGGTACACAGCAGGGTGTTGACCTTACCACAAGGGCTTTTGTCAATGAAGGCGATACTATTATCTGTGAAAAACCGAGTTTTGTAGGTTCACTTAATGCTTTTAAAGCATCCGGTGCTAATTTGGTCGGTATTGATATAGAAGAAGATGGAATTTCCATTGAAAAGTTAGAGCAAGCTTTAAAAGAGAATAAAAATGTAAAGCTTTTGTATCTTATTCCCAATTTCCAGAATCCTTCGGGAATAACTATGAGCTATGAAAAGAGAAAAGCTGTATATGAACTTGCATTAAAATACAATGTTGTTATTTTTGAAGATAATCCATATGGAGATTTGCGTTTTAGCGGTGAGCATATTCCCAATATAAAAACCCTTGACACCGAGGGAATAGTGGTTTATGCCGGAAGCTTTTCTAAAACTTTATCACCCGGTATGCGCGTGGCATTTATTATTGCTGATTCTAAGATTATAAATAAGGTCGTTGTTTTAAAACAGACAAATGATGTTCACACTAATATATGGGCTCAGATGGTTTGCGACCAGTTTATAAAGGAAAATGATTGGGATGCACATATCAAAGGGCTTTGTGATGTTTATAGAAAAAAAGCAAAGCTTATGCTTGATGGTATGGATGCACATTTTAATAAGAGCGTAACACATACTGTACCTGAGGGTGGACTTTTTATTATGGCTACTTTGCCTCAGGGCGTTGATATGATGAGGTTCTGTTCCGAAGCGGTAGAAAAATATAAAATCGCCGTTGTTCCCGGTACAGCATTTATGCCGAGAGAAACAGATTTTACTAATTCATTCAGACTTAATTTTTCTACTCCTAAAGATGATCAGATAGTAAAAGGTATAGAGATTTTAGGACAGATGACGCAAAACTTATAAAGGAGATATTTTTATGAGTGAACAGATAAATGAAACTGTAGAAAGAAAAAAAGTGATTTTAAGCGGAATACAACCGACAGGTGTGTTTACGTTAGGAAATTATTTAGGTGCAGTAAAAACCTGGGGCAAAATGCAGGATGATTATAACTGTGCATATATGATTGCTGATTTACATGCTCTTACTGTTAGACATGATCCTAAAAATTTACGTAAACAGGTACTTGAAAGCTATGCGCTTTTACTCGCTTGTGGTGTTGATCCTGAAAAGAGTATAGTTTTTATTCAAAGTCAGGTACCTGCACACGCAGAGCTCGGCTGGGTGCTTTCTTGTAATACACAGTTCGGTGAACTTTCAAGAATGACACAGTTTAAGGATAAATCTCAAAAACATCCTGACAATATAAATGCAGGACTTTTTACTTATCCGTCACTTATGGCGGCAGATATTCTGCTTTATCAGGCAGATATGGTGCCTGTTGGTGAAGATCAGAAACAGCATCTTGAACTTACAAGAGATGTTGCTAATCGTTTTAATAATGTTTTTGGAAACATCTTTAAAATTCCTGAGCCTTATATAGGTAAACAAGGGGCAAGAATTATGTCTCTTGCTGATCCTGCAAGAAAGATGTCAAAATCTGATGAAAATCATAATGCTACTGTTTTTATTCTTGATAAACCTGAGCAGATTATTAAGAAGTTTAAACGTGCTGTTACCGATTCTGATATGGAAGTTTGCTATAAAGAAGGTAAAGATGGCATCAATAATCTCATGGGAATTTATTCTGTTATTACAGGTAAAACAATGGATGAGATAACAAATGAATTTGCAGGTAAGGGTTATGGTGACTTTAAGACTGCTGTCGGAGAAGTTGTCAGTGAGGAATTAAGACCGGTACGTGAAAGGTTTGACCGTCTTATGGCTGATAAAGCATATCTTGAGGAGTCATATAAGTCAGGTGCCGAGAAAGCAATGAGATTAGCAGCTCGTACAATGGATAAGGTTAAAAGAAAAGTTGGCCTTATAGGATAATGTTTATAAATAAAAGCCTGGCAGCTTTAGCTGCGGGGGTTTTTTTATTTTAAAGCTTTTCTCTGGAAGAATTTTACCAATTCCACAACCGGAATAATTATTGCACCGAGTAAGATTGCTATTGCATATTCAGTAAGTCCTACGGGTGCGAAATTAAATGCTTCTGCAAGCAGTGGAATTTCACAAACTAAAGTTGTAGCAACAAAAGAAGCGGCGGCTGCAAGTAAAAGGAATTTATTCGGTGAGCCTAATTTGAAGATACTTTGTCTTTGTGAACGCATATTTAAGCTGTGGAAAATTTCAGCCATAGACATTGTTAAAAATGCCATTGTTGTACCATGAGTGCTGTTTGTAATTGTAAAGTTTCCGGTTTCAACAAAATGACCGATAAAGTAAGAAGCAAGTACAAGTATCATTACGAGAAATCCTTGATATGCAATATCAAATCCCATACCATCTGAGAAAATTCCTGATTTCGCACTGCGTGGTTTTCTCTTCATAATATTTGGTTCAGCTTTTTCCATACCGAGTGCCAAAGCGGGGAAACAGTCGGTTACAAGGTTAATCCATAAAAGGTGAACGGGCTGTAAAATTACAAATCCTATCAATGTAGCAAAGAAGATACATAAAACCTCACTCATATTTGAACCTAAAAGGAACTGAATGGATTTGCGAATGTTATCGTAAATTCTGCGACCTTCTTCAACTGCTCCAACTATTGTTGCGAAGTTATCATCGGCTAAAACCATATCAGCAACATTTTTTGTAACATCGGTACCTGTGATACCCATTCCTACACCGATATCAGCGGCTTTAATTGAGGGGGCATCGTTTACTCCGTCTCCTGTCATAGCGGTTACATAACCTGCTTTACGCCAGGCATTTACAATTCGTGTTTTATGTTCCGGTTGAACGCGGGCATAGACACTGATATTTTGAAACTTTGAGAAAAATTCTTCGTCGCTCATATTGTTAAGTTCAGAACCTGTAATCGCATAGGTTCCTTCTGTTATAATACCTAACTCTTTTGCAATTGCAACAGCGGTGTCTATGTGGTCACCGGTAATCATAATAGGTCTGATACCTGCGTTTTTACATTCAACGATTGCGTCTTTTACTTCAGGTCTTACAGGGTCTATCATACCACAGAGTCCTACAAAACAAAGCTCAGTTTCAAGCAACTCTGCCTCGTAATCAGCAGGGGAAGTGTCCCATTTTCTTTGTGCACAAGCAAGTACACGAAGTGCTTTATCTGCCATTTCTTTGTTAGAGGCGAGAATTTCTGCTTTAATCTCATCTGTCATAGGAACGACTTTATTATCTTTAATAACAGATGTGCATTTATTTATTATGACGTCGGGAGCACCTTTTGTGAACTGAATTATTCCGTTTTCAGTCTGATGAACAGTTGACATCATTTTTCTTGAGGAATCAAAAGGAGCTTCACCTATACGGGGTGAGGAAGTTTTTAAATCGTATTTGGGAAGATTTAATTTATTTGCCCAATCTACAAGTGCGGCTTCGGTAGGCTCACCCGTAACATTGTTATCATTGTCAAGTTCAGCATCACTGCAAAGTGCCATAGCTGAAGCGATGTATTTTTCATCATCTCCATAGAAATCAACAACAGTCATCTTGTTCTGTGTAAGGGTACCTGTTTTATCGGAGCAGATAAGTTGCGCACAACCTAAGGTTTCTACTGCGGTCAGACGTCTTATAATGGCGTTTCGTTTTGACATATTGGTAACACCGATAGAAAGTACAACTGTCACAACTGCGGCAAGACCTTCCGGAATTGCTGCTACGGCAAGTGAAATTGCAATCATAAATGAATTCAATATAAGCTCAAAATTCATATTTCCTGCTCTTAAAAGTTGAATTCCGAATACGACAATACAGATGCCTAGTACAAGGTAAGTTAAAATTTTTGAAAGCTGGTTGAGTTTAAGCTGTAAAGGTGTTTCGCCATCTTTAGCCTGTTGAAGTGCATCGGCAATTTTACCCATTTCGGTATCCATACCCGTTGCAGTAATGACAGCAGTTCCTCTTCCATATACTACTGTACTTCCCATATAGAGCATATTTTTGCGGTCCCCCAAAGGAACATCTTTTTCGCCGTCTTTTAAGTTTATTATATCAATAAACTTAGTAACGGGTACCGATTCACCGGTGAGGGCGGCTTCTTCTACTTTCAAACTTGCGTTTTCTAAAATTCTTGCGTCGGCAGGGACTGCATCTCCTGCTTCGAGTAAAATGATATCGCCTACAACTAAATCTTCACTGTGAATGACAGAAATTTTTCCATCACGCATAACTTTTGAAGTAGCTGCTGACATTTCCTGTAATGCTTCGATAGCTTTTTCTGCTTTATTTTCCTGGTAAACACCTAAAACTGCATTGATTAAAACTACCGCTAAAATGATAATCGCATCTGCAAAGCTTTCATTTTCTATAACTGCTAAAACTCCACTGATTACAGCGGCTGCAAGTAAAATAACTATCATAGGGTCTGAAAGTTGTTCTAAAAATCTCATAATAAGAGATTTTCCTTTTGCAGCTTTTAAGCAGTTTTTACCATTTGCTTCAAGTCGCTTTTTTGCTTCTTCGCTTGTTAATCCGTTTTCTGAGGAATTAACCTCTGATAAAACTTTATCTTTGTCTTCGCAATAATAACGCATATTATTCCTCCATTTAAAAACTCAAGTATAGCTTAAGGTTATACTTGAGTTTTTATTTTAAAGATACCAATATTATAGTATAAAGTTATTTTACCACTATTTGTTATGAAAATTAAATAATATTTGTAAATTTATGGTAAATTAAATTTTTGTGATATCGACAAGGTCTATATCGTTAATGGTTTTATCCATATTGAGAACATCTGCGATAGCATTTGCAGTATCGATAGAAGTGAGACAAACTATTGAACGTTCAACTGCTTTTCTTCTGATTTTAACACTGTCACGGGCAGGTTGGCGACCTTTCTCGGAAGTGGAGATAACATAGTCGATTTTTCCGCTGTCCAAAAGTGTCAAGATATTATTCTCAGGATCGTCGCTTATTTTCTTCACAACATTAGCGGCAATCATATTTCGGTTTAAAAGAGTTGCGGTACCGCTGGTTGCATATAAAGTGAATCCCATTGTCTCAAATTTATCGGCTACTTCCAGCACTTCTTGTTTATCAGAATCTCTTACAGTAATTAAAACACCGCCGGATTTTTTCATCTGATTTCCGGAAGCTACAAGACCTTTTAAAAGTGCCTCATCAAACTTCTCGGCAATTCCAAGTACTTCACCGGTAGATTTCATTTCAGGACCTAAGTGAGTGTCAACATTTATAAGTTTCTCAAAGCTGAACACCGGTACTTTTACAGCTACATACTGAGCTTCGGGATAAAGGCCGGTACCATAACCCAAATCTTTAAGCTTTTTGCCCAATATAATTTCAGTTGCAAGAGAAACCATAGGAACACCTGTTACCTTACTTATATAAGGTACTGTTCTTGAGGAACGGGGATTTACTTCAATTACATAAACTTCATGATTGTATATAACGTACTGGATATTTATAAGACCTTTGACTTTAAGTTCTCTTGCAAGTCTTCCTGTATATTCAATCAAAGTTTTTCTTATATGATGTGAAAGATTCTGTGCAGGGTAAACGGAGATAGAGTCACCGGAGTGAACTCCTGCACGTTCAATATGTTCCATAATACCGGGGATTAAATAATCTTCACCGTCGGAAATAGCATCTACCTCTACCTCGGTTCCCATAAGATATTTGTCTATAAGGACCGGATTTTCAAGCTCATGAGATGTGATGATAGTCATATATTCTTCTACATCTTTATCAGAATGAGCTATAATCATATTCTGGCCGCCTAAAACGTAGGAAGGACGGAGTAAAACGGGATATCCTAATTCATTTGCAGCTTTTAAAGCCTCTTCGGTGGTGAAAATAGTTTGTCCCTGAGGACGGGGAATAGAGCAACGTTCCAAAAGTGCATCAAAGCGTTCTCTGTCTTCTGCTTCATCAATGCTGTCGCAGGAAGTACCTAAAATGTTTACACCGAGGTCATTTAAGAATTTAGTGAGTTTTATAGCGGTTTGTCCGCCAAATTGCACTACAACGCCATAAGGTTTTTCGGTTTCGATAAGATTTCTCACATCTTCTTTTGTAAGTGGGTCAAAATAAAGTCTGTCACCTGTATCAAAGTCGGTTGAAACAGTTTCAGGGTTGTTATTTGCAATTATTGCTTCATAGCCTAATTTTTTAAGTGCCCATACACAATGAACACAACAATAGTCAAACTCAATTCCCTGACCGATTCTGATAGGACCTGAGCCGAAAACAATAACTTTTTTCTTATTGCTTTTTTGTTTTTCGATAAATTCCTGGGCTTCATTTTGTGCATCATATGTTGAGTAAAAATATGGAGTTTTTGCTTCAAATTCAGCGGCACAGGTATCAACCATTTTATAAGAAGAGTATAAAGGTTTATCTATTTCACAACCACTAAGACGTTTGATTGTTTCATCAAGATAACCGAATTTTTTAGCTTTAAGATAAAGCTCTTTAGAAAGGTTTCCTTTTTTAAGCTCATTTTCAAGGTTAATTAAGTTAAATAACTTATTTAAAAACCATTCGTCAATCATTGTGATATTGTGAATTTCCTCAATAGATATATTGCGTTTTAAGGCCTCATATACCATAAAAATACGGCGGTCATCAACTATTGAAAGTGAGTCTTTTACTTCTTTATCGGAAAGTTCTTCAAATTCAGGGAGATTTAAGGTGTCAAGTCCTAATTCTATCCCTCTTACTGCTTTCATTATACCTTGTTCAAAGGAAGTACCGATGCTCATAACTTCACCGGTTGCTTTCATCTGGGTACCCAATGTGCGTTTTGCATAAACGAATTTATCAAAAGGCCATTTGGGGAATTTTACAACAAGATAGTCAATAGAGGGTTCAAAACATGCGTAAGTATTTCCGGTAACGGCATTTACAATTTCATCCAGTGTATATCCGATAGCTATTTTTGTAGCAACTTTCGCGATAGGATAGCCGGTAGCTTTTGAAGCAAGTGCCGATGAACGGGAAACACGGGGGTTAACTTCGATAACAGCATATTCTTCACTTTCGGGATAAAGTGCAAACTGACAGTTACAGCCACCCTCTACCTTTAATTCTGAAACAATGTTAAGCGCTGCAGATCTTAACATATTGTATTCTTTGGGAGATAATGTTACAGCTGGAGCAACTACTATCGAGTCACCTGTATGAACACCAACGGGGTCAAAGTTTTCCATTGAACATACTGTGATACAGTTATCGTTTGAATCTCTTATTACCTCAAATTCAATTTCTTTCCAGCCTGAGATACATTTTTCAATTAAAATCTGTGTTATAGGGGATAGTCTTAATCCGTTTATAGATATATCGCGAAGTTCAGCTTCGTTATTTGCAATACCTCCGCCTGTGCCTCCTAAGGTGAAAGCAGGACGTACGATAACGGGGTAGCTTATTTCTTCTGCAAATTCCACGGCATCTTCTACAGTGGTTACTACTTTGGACGGAATACAAGGCTCACCGATTCCTTCCATAGTATCTTTAAAGCTCTGACGATCCTCCGCTTTATCGATAGTATCGGGATCTGCACCTAAAAGTTTTACATTATGTTCATCTAAAAATCCCTCTTTTGCAAGTTGCATTGAAAGAGTAAGCCCTGTTTGTCCTCCCAAGGTGGATAAAATACTGTCGGGCTTTTCGATTTTTATAACGCGTTTAATTACATCTAAAGTAAGTGGCTCGATATAGATTTTGTCGGCCATAGCTTTATCGGTCATAATGGTAGCGGGGTTTGAATTGATTAAAACAACTTCAAGTCCTTCTTCCTTTAGAGCTCTGCAAGCTTGTGTTCCCGCATAGTCAAATTCGGCTGCTTGTCCGATAACAATAGGTCCTGAACCGATTACCAGGACTTTTTTAATATCATTTCTGAGTGGCATAGCTTATCTTCCTTTCAGACAATTTAAAAATTGGTCGAATAAAAATGCGGTATCCTGTCTTGACCTGTCAAGCGTAGGTCTGAATTGCACCGAAATAGCAGGGATATTTTTATAAATAAGTCCTTCACAACTTAAATCGTTTGCATTTTTAAAGCTGATTTCGGCAACTGAATCTGTTACATCTGATACTACATATCCGTGGTTTTGTGATGTGATATAAGTCTTTTTGGATTTCAAATCAACCACCGGTTGTGATGAACCTCTATGCCCGTGAAGCATTTTTTCACATTTAAAGCCATTTGCAATAGCTAAAATCTGATGACCGAGTCCGATTCCCATAAGTGGGATATTAAGCTTAATGAGTTCTTTGACGGTATCTGTAATTTCTTTATTTTCGTATGGGTCTCCCGGGCCTTCTGAAAGGATAACACCATCTAAATTATCGAAATTTTTAGTGTCGGGAGGCAATAAAATCATATTGCAATCTTTTTTATTGAGGATATTTTCAAGATATGAAAAACTGCCTAAGTTTAAAACACCGATGTTGTATTTATACTCGTCTTTAGATTTTTCTAAATTACAGTTTTCAGTTACTTTTTTAACTGCATCTTTAATAGAATATTCAGAAATTTCTTTTAAAACAGAAGCTTTATCATCAATAGGTGTTGTAGTGATAAGTCCGTTTAAAGCACCTTCATTTCTGAGAATTTTTGTAAGGTGTCTTGTGTCTATATCGTAAATTCCTATAACATTCATTTTTTTAAGGAAGGTGTCGATATCTTCTTCACATCTGAAATTAGATGGGGTTTCGCACCATTCTCTCACTATATATCCATTCAGATATGATTTCTCTGATGATATATCTAAGGAGTTTGTACCGTAGTTTCCGATAAGAGGAAAGGTTTGAGTTAAAATCTGACCATAAAAATTCGGGTCGGTTATTGCTTCCTGATATCCTACCATTGAAGTTGAAAATACTACTTCACCGATGGATTTTCCCTCTGCACCGAAACTTTTTCCTTCAAAAACAGTACCATTTTCCAAAATAAGCCATGCTTTTTTTATTTCGTTATTCATTTTATCCTCCAATTATAAATTTATGTACCTGAGAATGTCATCACGCATACGGATAGCTTCTCTGCGTGCAGCTTTTGCATATTCTTTTTCGTCACAGCCTTCTTTTTTATAAGCACATATAATTCCTCTTGAAGAATTGATGATTGCACCAAGCCCGTCTTTATCAAATCCACCTGCAACATCAGCGGCTCCTCCGCCTTGTGCACCATAACCCGGGACTAAGAAAAATGTGTGCGGCATTTTTTTTCTGAGTTCTGAAAGTTGTTCGGGGTAGGTTGCACCAACTACGGCACCAACACCGGAGTAGTTGTATTTTCCTTTTAATTCTTCTCCCCATTTTTCGCACATTTCTCCCATTACTTCAAAAACTGTTTTGTCATCAATTTTTTTATCCTGTAATTCTCCTGAAGAGGGGTTAGAAGTTTTTACAAGGACAAATATGCCTTTATCTTCTTCTTTACAGATTTTAATGAGAGGGGAAATTCCATCTGTACCTAAATATCCGTTGACTGTAAGCGCGTCACCGTCAAATGGGGCAATTTTTTTGCCGTCAATTTCGATTTTTCCGAGATGTGCTGAAGCATACGCTTCCATAGTAGTACCAATATCATTACGTTTTCCGTCAGTTATTACATACATTCCTTTTTTATGAGCATAATCAATGGTTTCTTTTAAGGTTTTCATACCTGCCCAGCCATAAAGTTCATAATATGCAGCCTGAGGTTTGATTGCGGGTACAATGTCACAAATTTCATCTATAAGTCCTTTGTTGTACTCCAAAACTGCCTTAGCGGCACCTTCTAATAAATCAGGACATTCTTTTAAATATTTTTCCTTGATGTAATTTGGAACATAGGAAAATTGGGGGTCCAAGCCTGCAACAGTGGGGTTTTTTAATTCTTTGATACGGTCGATAAGTAAATCGAATGACATTTTTTATTCCTCCTCTTTATATACTAAGTTTCCGTTTAATATGGTATAAATAACTTTGCCTTTTAATTTTTCACCTTTAAAGACTGTATTTTTAGATTTTGAATGAAGTTTCTCGGGGACCACTGTCCATTCTTTATCTAAATCTGCAATAAAAAGGTCTGCTAAAGCCCCTTCTTTGATAACTCCGCCTTCAATTTTAAGTATTTTTGCGGGATTTACACTCATAAGGGTAATTAATTTTGACAGGGTGATTTTATTTGTCTTAACGAGGTGAGTGTATGAAGCTGAAAAGCTGGTTTCAAGTCCCAAAACACCATTTGGTGCTTTTATAAAATCTGCTTTTTCTTCTTTGGTGTGCGGTGCGTGGTCGGTTACGATGCAGTCTATGGTGCCATCAATAATTCCGTCTGTCACTGCTTTTAAATCTTTTTCTTCGCGTAGAGGTGGGTTCATTCTGTAATCTGCATCTTCTGATAAAAGTTTAGAATGGTCAAAGATAAAATAGTGAGGACATGTTTCACAGGTTACCTTTATACCTCTTTTTTTAGCGTTTCTTATAATATCTACAGAGCCCTCAGTGCTGACATGTGCAATATGAATGGGGAGGCTTTCAGCATCGGCAATGCAGATTTCTCTTGCAGTAATACTGTCTTCAGATGCTCTTGTCATACCTTTTACACCTAAAGTTTCACTCACAGTACCTTTATGAATAATACCGCCGTTAATTAAATTAAGATCTTCACAATGAGAAATTGTAACAAGATTATTTTCATTTGCAAGGTGCATACCTTCTGCCATGGTTCTGGCATTTTCAACAGGTCGTCCGTCATCAGAAACTGCAATAATTCCTGCGTTTTTAAGTGCTTTCATATCACTTAATCCGTTACCGCTCATACCTTTTGTAATGCAACCTGCGGTATATACTTTGGTTTTTGCATTTTTTGCTTTTTTAAGAATATATCTGACTGTTTCTTCATTATCGACAGGAGGGTTTGTATTAGGCATAGCTAAAACTGAGGTAACACCACCTGCCGCCGCTGCTTCTGAGCCTGTTAAAATATCTTCCTTGTGGGTAAAGCCGGGGTCTCTTAAATGCACGTGCATATCAATTATTCCTGGGAAGATATATTTGTTTTTTGCATCTATTGTTTCACAATCGACACTTATATTTTTTTCTATTTTAATGATTTTATCGTTATCAATTAAAATATCAAAAATGCCGTCTATGTTGTTTTCAGGACTTACAATATGTCCGTTTTTAATAAGAAGCATATTTTCCTCCTATCCTAATATAACCACTTTGTCTTCACCATCGCGTTCCGATACATAAACTTTTACCTGCTCATCTTTTGAGGTCGGTAAATTTTTGCCGATGAAATCAGCTCTTACCGGAAGTTCACGATGTCCTCTGTCAATTAATACAGCAAGTTGGATAAGTTCGGGCCTGCCTCTTGCCATTATGGCGTCGATTGCAGCTCTCACTGTTCTTCCTGTGTAGATTACATCGTCAACAAGTACTACTTTTTTCCCGTTTAAATCTGTGCTTATAGTAGAAAGGTCAAGATTTTTGTCACGATCAGGTGTATCATCACGGTATGGGGTTATATCTAAAAATCCAATTTCAATTTCGTGACCTTCTACTGATTTTATCTTTTCGGATATTCTTGTCGCAAGTTGAACTCCGCGGCTTAAAATTCCGATTATACAAAGGTTGTCTGTACCTTTATTTCGCTCGATAATTTCAAATGAAATTCGTGCAATTGCACGATTCATGGCTTTTTCGTCTAAAATAAGAGCTTTTTGTTCCATAAGAAATATTCCTTTCTTAAAATAAAAAAACCAAACTGCCTTAAAACTGACAGTTTGGTTGCTTTAAAAAATTACGAAAGGGTACAACTCACCCAATCGATGCATCTAAGCAGACCGCCTTGTCAGCCTCACAGGACCAACTTAAAGGTTGTCGATATACTATTATTATGATACACCTTTTTTAAGATGTTGTAAAGAGCTTTTTAAATATTTTTTTAAAAACTCTTTTTTTATTTTTAAATTTGTGATAAGATGTAAAAAAGAGAGGACGTGCATTGATGAGTGATATAAGTGAAAACTTTATTGCCGGAGTTGCTCCCGGTGGATTTAAAGAAATATATGAGGTTAAAATTTTAATCTGTTATTTGCTTTATTCTGTGGAAAAACCACTTTCTGTTGATAATATAAATGAAATTTTCAGTAAAGACGATATAGTTGATTATTTTACGTTTACCACGGCTTTTGAGGAACTTAAAAATTCGGGACATCTCACAGAAAATGAGACGGACGGAGTTTTATATTACTCTCTTACAGAGCTTGGTGTTGAAACTGCTGTGAGTTTAAAGCAGGCGTTGCCTTCTTCTTTGAGGGAAAGGGTGACTAAAAGAGGGCTTAAGCTTTTGGCAAAATTACAACGTGAAAGTGAGATAAAAACTGAAATTATAAAAAAAGATAAAGCGTTTGAAGTTATCTGTTTTGTGGAAGACGGGGGAATAGAGTATTTAAAACTTAAACTATATGCTCCCGATATCGAGACAGCAGAAAAAATTTCAGAAAATTTCAGGAAAAATTCAGTTGAGATTTATGAGGATATTTTAAGTAAAGTTCTTTAAAAAAAGGAGAGGCAAGGCCTCTCCTTTTTATTTAATGTACTTTTATGAGTTTTCCGCCATGTTTTCTTGAATTTTCTGCGGCGATACCCATAAGGTGACTTTCAATTGATTCTTCTAAAGAAGTATGACATAAATTGTTACCTGTCAACATATCATAAAGACTATTTACAAGTCCTATATCACCACCGCCATGGTACTCAATGAGTCCACCTAAATCACTTATATTGATTGTATATTCATCTTTTCCGTATGGCATTACTTTTATAGAGTCATTTCTTTCATCAAGAATCATTTCGCCATCAGTGCCATAAAACACAAAATAACGACCTGGTTGTGCTGCGAAAACCATTTTGAGAGAAGCTTTTACGCCATTTTTGAAATTCATCTGTACAAGCTGATGGTCAACTTTTTCAACTTTGCATTTGAATACACATTTGCCATATGGGGTAGTTTTAATTCCCTCTAAAATAGCTTCTTCGGTGAGAGGGTTTTTTAAAGTTACTTTATTGTATGGCCAGATAAATTGAGGTTTTCCGTCCTTGTACCAATTATCAATGTAAACACGTTTGGCACTATAAGGGCATTCTTCAATATATTTACAGTCTATACATCTTTCTGCTGAACCTTCAGGCGCATTTTCGGGGGTAAAGAAACTTAAACTGCCAATTGAGGAAATAGTTTCGCATTTAGAATTTGCATAATGCTGCACAAGGTCTAAATCATGTGAGCATTTTGCAAGTATTGCAGGATGAGCATCTTTTAATAAAGAGAAACTTCCTCTTACATAAGATTGTGCCCAATGCCAGTAAGCTACTCTTTCAGAAGCGTCAATTGCATAAAGTTTGCCGATAGCCCCTTCTTTTAAAAGATCAGAACATTTCTTAAATCCCGGGCCGTATCGTAAAACATGGCAAACCATAACTTTTTTGCCGGTTTTCTTTTGTACTTTTTCAAGGAGTTTAATTTCCTTTAAACTGTCTGTCAATGGTTTTTCAACAAGTACATCATAACCCATATTTAAGGCTTTTACGACTTGTTTAATATGTTCTCTGTCGGGAGTGGAGATTATAATAACATCTCCACGTTTTTCTTTAAAAAACTCATCAACATCTAAAAATACAGGGGCCTGTGTTTTTGTAATATTTTTGATTTTATTTATTTGTTCCATATTGATATCACAGAGTGCTGTAATCTCAAACTCATCTTTCTTTGTAGATATGAGATCACTGTAAATAAGTCCTCTGCCGCCACATCCGAGTATTGCAACATTAAATTTTTTCATATGTAATCACCTCAAAATGAATTTTATCATTATTTTTTTGATAATACAATATAATTTTCAATATATATGTGTGATTTTTCGATACTATTGATTTAAATAAATACAAATGATATAATTGATAAAAGAGGTGATTTTGTGAATATTATTCCTGTTCAGAAAATATACGGATGTGATTTTTCGGTAGAAGTTATGAATGGATTAAAACAATACTGGGAGGATCCTCATTTTTATTCTTGTATAGGTAGTCCTACAGCTGCTAATCTGTTTTTATATGTTGATGGTTGTGAGCTTGAATATACACTTAAAAATGGCGAAAAAATTTATGCACCTGATAAATCTTTGGTTTATCTCCCGAGAGATTGTGAATATGAGCTTTCTTTGTCAAATGTTACAAATGAAAAATCATTAACTGTTGGTATCAGATTTTTTCTTTTTGATAAAAATGGAGAAGAGTTTATTTTGTCTGACACGATAATTCCTTTTACAGGTATTGATTTTTCGTATGAAGTATTTAAAATTTTTTCTTCGGGTGAGGGCGCACAACCTTTTTATTCTAAAATGAAATCAAATTTTTATGCTATGATTACAAGGCTTTGTGAAAATATGGAGATTGATAGAAAATATAAAATTATAGAAGAGGGAATAAAATATCTGCAGTCTGAGATAAAATATGAATTGTCACTTTCGGAAATCGCAAAAATGTGTAATGTCAGTGAGATATATTTCAGACGCCTGTTTAAAGAGTATTCAGGAATTTCACCCGTTAAATACAGAATTAAAAATCGTATTGATAAAGCTAGGAAATATCTTTTGTATGATGATTTGACAGTATTTGAAATAGCGGATATTTTAGGTTTTAATGATACTTCATATTTTTGTAAACAGTTTAAAGATTTTGAGGGTGTTTCGCCGATGGAATTTAAGAAAAACCGGATGTAATTATTTACATCCGGTTTTATAAATGTTATTAATTTTTATTTACAAACTGATTTTTATCGTTGTCATAAAAAAAGCCTATTGCTGAAAGTTTTTCTGTAATTTCAGTTATGCTCACATTTTCCATTTCACAAAAATCTGAAAGACTCTTATAAAAATCTCTTAGTTTTGTATTGACATAGCTGAAAAGGATATAAGGGTCATTTGGTATCATTTTAATTCTCCTTTATAAGCTTTTTGAAATCTTTTGGGGTTTTTGCTTTAAAAGACATTTCTTTTTTTGTCTTAGGATGTGTAAGCACAAGTTCACAAGCGTGTAAACATAGTCGCTTTACAGGGCTTTTCAGAGCACCGTATTTTTTATCTCCTGTAACGGGAGTGCCGATGTCTTTCATATGTACTCTGATTTGATTTTTTCTTCCTGTGTCAATTTTTACATCAAGGAGTGAAAATTCATTAGAACTTTTAAGTACAGTATAGTGTGTGATTGCTTTTTTACCGCCTCTACCTGAATAAACAAGGTGGGTTTCGGTTTCAAGCAAGGTTGAGATTATGGTATCGGATTCTTTTGGTGGTTTGCCTTCGACAATTGCAAGATATCTTCTTAGCTTTGAAATGTTTTCCCAGTTATCCTGAAAAAGACGTTTTGCTTCATCGGTTTTTGCAAAAAGTAAAACTCCTGAAGTATCTTTATCAAGACGGTGGACAATGAAAATTCTACCGTGCTTGTTTTTTTGTTTTACATAATCATTGACGATATGATAAGCGGTATGGAGTTTTTCTTTTTCGGTGGCTATTGATAAAAGTCCTGCCGGTTTATCTATAACAATTATTTCCTTATCTTCGTAGATAATATCAAACGGAAGTGAGGGTAAAGTTTTTTGCTTTACAGGAGCTACTGAGATATTTTGTCCTGAATGGACAGGAAAATCAAATTTTGTAACAATTTTTCCGTCAACCAAAACTTGTTTCTTGGAAAGCAGATTTTTTATATTGTTTCTCGACATACCTTTTATGTGAGAAAGCAAAAAATTCAAAAGCGTATCTTTTTGTTCTGCTATAAAGGAAAGAGATTTATTCATAAGTTTTCTCCTTTCATATAACAGTTAAATTATAGCATAAAATATGATAAATGTCATTATTTTTTATTGATTTTTTAATTCTATTTTGATATAGTATATCTATCATTGTGAAAGGAGATTAATATGCAGTTAGTATTATTTACTGCCCTGGGGGTAGGTGGTGCTTCTGTCATAGGAGCAGTTTTAGGTTTTATTTTTAAAAAGGCAAGTCATAAATTCAGTGACATTGTACTTTCTTTTGCTGCAGGGGTTATGCTTGCTGCTGCTGTTATAGGACTTATTCTTCCGTCACTTGAATATGGTGGTAAGTTTAAAATTTTGACTTGTGTTTCAGGAATATTCTGCGGTGCTTTTTGTGTAAACTTAATTGATAAAATAGTACCACACTTACATAGTGTGACGGGAATAAACAGGGAAGAAAATCATCCCAAAAGTAACGAACAACTTGATAAGGTTATGCTTTTTGTAATTGCTATTGCAATACATAATCTTCCTGAAGGAATCGCCGCCGGAGTCAGCTTTGGAACGGGAAATATTGCAGAAGCTTTTACTGTAGCAGGGGGAATTGCATTACAGAATATACCTGAGGGTATGGTTATAATATCTCCGATGCTCGCAACGGGAATAAGTTATAAAAGAACTTTTTTGATAGCAGTTGCTACAGGTATTGTTGAAGTTTTTGGTACTTTACTTGGATATTTTGCAGTAAGCATAAGTACTGCAATTTTACCATTCGCACTTGCTTTTGCAGGTGGTACAATGCTTTATGTGATAAGCGATGAGATGATTCCGGAAACTCATTCTCACGGAAGTGAGAGAGGGGCTACTTATTCTTTGATTTTTGGATTTTGCTTAATGCTTATATTTGATGTGGTTTTAGGATAAAATTTATTATGTTAAAGCATATTAAATATTATTGGTTATGATAAAAACAGGAGGTGATAATATGAAATACGTTTGTGATGTTTGTGGTTATGTATATGATGAAGTTTTGGGTGACCCTGATAACGGTATTGCTCCGGGCACAAAATGGGAAGATGTACCTGAAGATTATGTATGTCCTCTTTGCGGAGTAGGGAAAGACCAATTTTCAGAAGAATAATTTTTAAAATAACCTCATAATGATAGTTTAAAAGTCATTTCGGATATGCTTATATATTCGGAATGACTTTTTTCTTTTGTGAAAAATATATTGTTTTTTTAAGACTTAAGTAATACTTTTTATGATTTTCTATAATATTTCTTAAAAAAACATAAGATAAAACGATTTAGACTTTACAACATTAAAAAAGTTTGTTAAAATAATAACAAGACAATATAATAAGGAGGAGTTATAAATGAATTACGAAATTATAGACAACGTGGAAAAGCTTGAAGAAGCTATGAAGCGAATGAAGGAAGCACAAAAGAAATTTGCACTTTATACTCAAAAAGAAGTGGATAAAATATTCTTAGCTGCTGCTTCTGCTGCAACTAAAGCGAGAATCACTCTTGCTAAAATGGCAGTAGAAGAGACAAATATGGGTATAGTTGAAGATAAAGTTATAAAGAATAACTATGCTTCCGAATATATCTATAATGCATATAAGGATACAAAAACCTGTGGTGTTATTGAAGAGGATAAGGCTTTTGGAATCAAAAAAATAGCAGAACCTATCGGTGTAGTTGCTGCAGTTATTCCTACCACAAATCCCACTTCAACAGCAATTTTTAAATGTTTACTCGCACTTAAAACAAGAAATGCAATTATAATTTCTCCTCATCCCAGAGCTAAAAACAGCACTATTGCTGCAGCAAAGCTTGTGCTTGAAGCAGCAGTTAAAGCAGGTGCTCCGGAAGGAATTATTGATTGGATTGATGTGCCGAGTCTTGAGATGACCAATATGGTTATGAAGGAAGCTGATATAATTCTCGCAACCGGTGGTCCCGGAATGGTAAAAGCTGCATATTCAAGCGGTAAACCTGCACTCGGTGTAGGTGCGGGAAATACTCCTGCAATTATTGATGACAGTGCAGACATTCTTCTGGCAGTTAACTCTATCATTCATTCTAAAACTTTTGATAACGGAATGATTTGTGCATCTGAACAGTCTGTGATAGTTTTAAATAAAATTTATGATAAAGTTAAGACTGAATTTTTAACCCGTGGCTGTTATTTCCTTAAAGATGATGAAATTGAAAAAGTCAGAAAAACTATAATTATAAATGGTGCTTTGAATGCAAAAATCGTAGGACAGCCTGCTTATAAAATTGCAGAACTTGCCGGTGTAAAGGTACCTGAAGGTACTAAAATCCTCATCGGTGAGGTTGAAAGTGTAGAGCTTTCCGAAGAATTTGCACATGAAAAATTGTCTCCCGTACTTGCAATGTATAAGGCTAAAAACTTTAATGACGCACTCGATAAAGCTGAACAGCTTGTTGCTGACGGTGGATATGGTCATACCTCTTCTATATATCTTAATGAAATTACAGAAGGCGAGAAATTAAGCAAATTCACAAGCAGAATGAAAACTTGTCGTATTTTGGTAAATACTCCATCTTCTCATGGTGGTATCGGAGATTTATATAACTTTAAATTAGCACCCTCTTTGACACTTGGTTGCGGTTCCTGGGGAGGTAACTCGGTGTCCGATAATGTGGGAGTAAAACATTTACTTAACATTAAAACAGTTGCTGAAAGAAGGGAAAATATGCTTTGGTTCAGAGCACCTGAAAAGGTTTATATTAAAAAGGGTTGTCTGCCTGTTGCTTTAGATGAGCTTAAGACAGTGAGAAATGCTAAGAAAGCATTTATTGTTACAGATAATTTCCTTTATGAAAATGGTTATACAAAACCGATTACCGATAAACTTGAAGAAATGGGAATTGCTCATACCACTTTCTTCAACGTGCAACCTGATCCGACTTTGAAAAATGCTAAAGACGGTGCAGAGCAGATGATGGCATTTAAGCCTGATACAATTATCGCTTTGGGCGGTGGTTCTGCAATGGATGCCGCTAAGATTATGTGGGTTTTATATGAACATCCCGAAGCTGATTTTATGGATATGGCAATGCGCTTTATCGATATCAGAAAACGTGTTTATACTTTCCCGAAAATGGGCGAAAAAGCATATTTCATCGCAGTTCCTACCTCTGCAGGTACAGGAAGTGAGGTTACACCTTTTGCGGTAATTACTGATGAAAATACAGGTGTTAAATATCCTCTTGCTGATTATGAGCTTCTTCCCAATATGGCAATTATTGATACAGATTTCCATATGTCTGCACCGAAAGGTCTTACAGCAGCATCAGGTATTGACGCTGTAACTCATGCATTGGAAGCATACGCTGCTATGCTTGCTACAGATTATACAGATGGTCTTGCCCTTAAAGCGTTAAAGACAATATTTGAGTATTTGCCACGTGCATATGAAGACGGACAGACAGATATTGTGGCAAGAGAAAAAATGGCAAATGCAGCAACAATGGCAGGTATGGCATTTGCAAATGCGTTTCTTGGTGTATGTCACTCCATGGCACATAAATTGGGTGCTTTCTATCACTTGCCACACGGTGTTGCAAATGCACTTATGATAGAAGAAGTTTTGCGTTTTAACTCTTCTGAAGCTCCTGCAAAAATGGGTACATTCTCTCAGTATGACCATCCGCATACTCTCAGCAGATACGCTGAAGTTGCTGATTATTTGGGACTTGGCGGTAAAACTGATAAGGCTAAATTTGAAAATCTCATCAAGGCTATCAGAGAGCTTAAGGCAAAAGTTGGAATTAAAGAGACAATCAAGGATTATGGGGTTGATGAAAAGGAATTCCTCGATAAACTTGATGATATGGTTGAACAGGCATTTGATGACCAGTGCACAGGTGCTAACCCCCGTTATCCTCTTATGAGTGAAATTAAACAGATGTATCTCAATGCATACTACGGCAAACATTTCACTGAAAAAGAAATGCCCAAGGCTTAATTTGAGGAGGAATATAAATGAACGTAATAGTAAAAAGATTAAATAAAACTATTTACCGCGACGGAGACAGATGTATAAAGGTTTTTGATGAATGCTATTCAAAGGCTGATGTTTTAAATGAGGCTTTAAATCAGGCAAGAATAGAAGAAACAGAGCTTAATATTCCCAAAATCTTAGAAGTAACAAAGATTGACGGAAAATGGGCAATAGTTTTAGAGTATATTGAGGGCAAAACTTTAGCTGAGCTTATTAAAGAAAATCCCGAGAAAAAAGACGAGTACATCGAAATGCTTGTTGATTTACAGCTTACAGTTCATTCTAAGAAAAGTCCTTTACTCACAAAGCTTAAAGATAAGATGAACAGAAAAATCAGTCTTTCTGATTTTGATGCAACTACAAGATATGAGCTTCATACCCGTTTAGAGGGTATGCCTAAGCATAATAAGGTTTGTCATGGCGATTTTAACTTTTCAAACATAATTATCACTCCTGACAATAAAGCTTATATTATCGACTGGTCTCATGCAACTCAGGGTAATGCTTCAGCAGACGTAGCAAGAACTTATCTTTTATTCTCACTTAACGGTGACAATGAAGGTGCTAAGAAATATCTTGATATCTTCTGTAAAAAGAGCAATACCGCAAAACAGTATGTACAGAAATGGATGCCGATTGTTGCTGCTTCACAGTCTGTTAAGGGCAATGAAAAGGAACGTGAATTTTTACATTCATGGGTTAACGTTGTGGATTATGAATAAAAACAACTACCCTGTATAAGTTAATAAAAACTCCTTTAATTGTGTATTAACACATATTAAGGGAGTTTTTTTATAAAATTTTAATATTTTTTATTATGTTTTTTAATATATTCTGATAAAATAAATTATCTTTAACTTTGGTTTAACTTTATGCTTTTATGATTATTTTGAAAGTAGAAAAATACTTTTAGTTTACCTGTTTTGGAGGTGATAATGAGTGAATTTCAGAAATGAATATAAACATCAGATAAATTTAGGAGATGTTTATTCGCTCAGACAAAGACTTTCTGCTGTCGCAAAGCATGATTTGAATTGTGAGTCGGACGGGACATATTTTGTAAAGAGCTTGTATTTTGATAATTATATGGATAAGGCACTTCGCGAGAAAATTGACGGAGTGAATAAGCGGGAAAAATTTCGTATAAGGTATTATGGAACGGATACTTCATTTATAAAACTTGAAAAGAAAAGTAAAATAAATGGATTATGCAATAAGGTAACCTGCAGAATTACCAAAGAGGAATGTCAGAAGATTATCGATGGAGATATTCAGTTTATGATGGACGGCAAACATGAACTGATGCGTGAATTATATTCAAAAATGAAGTATCAATTACTTCGTCCGAAATGTATTGTGGGATATACGCGCGAATGTTTTGTGTATCCAAGGGGGAATGTCAGGGTAACTTTTGATATGAACATCTGCGGCAGTAATAATGTAAAAGAGTTTTTAAATCCTGATTTGCCTTTTTTACAGACTTATCATAATATAATTTTAGAGGTGAAATGGGATGAATATTTACCGCAGGTTATCAGAGATTTAGTTCAGGTCAGATCAAGAAGAAGCGCTGCTTTTTCAAAATATGCAGCAATAAGAATATAATAATTTTTGAAAGGATGAAAACTTTATGACTTTTTCAGACATATTTAAATCAAGTTTTTTATCAAACATCAATTCTTTTTCAACACTTGACGTGCTTTTGGCACTTTCGCTTTCTTTTGTAATAGGCCTTTTTATATTTTTAATCTATAAAAAGGTATATCAGGGTGTTATGTATTCAGATTCATTCGGAGTTTCTTTAATTGCTATCTCAATGATTACAAGCCTTGTTATTATTGCAGTAACATCTAATGTTGTATTGTCACTTGGTATGGTTGGTGCGCTTTCTATTGTTCGTTTCAGGACAGCAATAAAAGAGCCTATGGATATAGCGTTTTTATTCTGGGCAATCGCAGTAGGTATTGTTCTCGGTGCAGGACTTCTTCCTCTTGCAATTATTGGTTCTGTTATAATTGGTGTTATTATCGTTATTTTTTCAACAAGAAAGCTTGGCGATACTCCGTATATACTTGTTGTAAGTTGTAAAGATGAAGAAACAGAAAATAAAGCTTATAAACTTATTAAGGAAGAAGCGAAAAAGAGTCTTTTAAAATCAAAATCAGTAAATAAATTAGGCATAGAGCTTACTTATGAAGTCAGGATTAAAGACGATAATACAGGTTTTATAAATAAAATTTCTGAAGTTGATGGTGTAGTAAATGCAGTTTTGGTTTCCTATAACGGCGAATATATGTCGTAATAAAGAGGGGGACATAAAATGCTTAAAAAAGTAATCGCAATAGTTTTTGTGTTTTGCCTGATATTCAGTGTGAATATGATGACTTTAAGTGCAGTTAATGAAGTGGCACCAAATAAACAGCAGAGTATGGGTGAGCGTCCTGATAAGGGACAAATGCCTCCTGATGATTTTACACCTATGGAGGGAGAATTCACTAAGCCTCAAAATGAAGGTGAATTTATGCCACCTGAACGAAACACTGATACAGAAGTATCTGCTTCTAAACCAGATACGGGTGTAACTGAAGAAAATCAAAAGCCGTCTGAAAATACTGAAGAATCAACTGATACACAAAATAAAAACTCACCTTTTGGTGATAAGATGCCTGAAGGTGCAGACAGATTTCCCGGTAATATGCAAAATGGTCAGAATGCTGTTAAAGAAGAACCCTTAGGTTTTTCAGGATTTGTTAAAACATATTCTACTCCGATAACTTCTGTAATCCTTTTGGCATTGGCATTTGTTTTTGTTGTTTTTTACAGAAGAAAGAATTATTAAAATATTTATTATAATTAAATTTTAATGAAAAGGAGGACTTATATGTTATCAAGCAAATATATAACTAAAATAACTATTGCACTTATATCTGTTACATTAGTTTTATGTGTTCTTGCTATGGCTTTTTATGATAAGCTTTTGCCTTTAGTTAATAATACGGGCTATAGTGTGGAATATGAGGAAAAGTTATTTGATACAAGTAATATTCTTGATATAAATATTGTTATAGATGATGCTAAGTGGAACGAAATGCTTCAGAATGCGATAAATGAACAATATTATGAATGTGATATTGTTATAAACGGTACTACATTCAAGCAGGTTGGTATAAGACCTAAAGGTAACACAAGTCTTTCTTCTATTGCAAGTGATCCTGATAATAACAGATATAGTTTCAAACTCGAATTTGACCAATTTGTTGACGGACAAACTTGTTTTGGGCTAGATAAACTGACACTGAATAATAGTTATGCCGATACTACCAATATGAAAGAAGCTATCATTTATGATATGTTTAAGTTTTTAGATGCAGATGCTTCTTTATATAATTATGCGAAAATTTCTGTTAATGATGAATATTTTGGTGTGTATCTTGCACTTGAAGCTATTGAAGACAGTTTTATGTTAAGAAATTATGGTATCAAAAAGGGTTATCTGTATAAGCCTGACAATATGGGTGGCGGAGGAAATAAAGGTGATAAAAATTCTGCTTTAAATAATTTCCCGACACCGCCGGAAGGTCAGTTTGAAATTCCTGATGATTTTAAAAATATGCCCTTCCCTTCAGAATTTAACGGTGATTTTGACGATGAGGATTTCAGGGATAAAATGAAGTCATTTGATATGGAAAACCTCGATGGTGCCGAGCGTGGCAGACTTGGTGATTTAGGCGGTAAAGGTGGTGGCAGTAACTTAAATTATTCTGATGATAATTTAGATAGTTATCAGACAATATGGAATAGCGAGATTACTGATGGTAAAGAATCTGACTATAAAAGAGTTGTTGAAGCTTTAGAAAATGTGCATGGTAAAACGAATATTGAAAAGTATATTGATGTGGATCAAGTGCTTAAATATATGGCTGTTCATAATTTTTCTGTTAATGATGATAGTTTAAGCGGTTCTATGTCGCATAATTATTATCTTTATGAAGAGAATGGTCAGATAAGTATTTTACCGTGGGATTATAACCTTTCTTTTGGTGGAATGCACCGCGGTGAAAGTTCAGATGTTATCAACGAGCCTGTTGATGATTTATGGCAGGGAACAAGGTTATTTGATTTTGTTTTGGAAAATGAAGAATACAAAGCCCGTTATCACGAATATTATAATAAGCTTGTGAACGAATATCTGTATGGCGGTGTTTTTAATGAAACTTATAACAGAATTACCACACAGATAGACGAGCTTATGAAAACTGATCCTAACAGTATGTACACCTATGAAGAATACAAAAAAGGTACAGAGGTTTTATATAATGCTGTGATGCTCCGCGCAGAGAGTATTAAAGGTCAGCTCGATGGAATAATTCCTTCAACCTCAGAAGGTCAAAAAGCGGATTCATCAAAACTTGTTGATGCATCACATTTAAATCTTACTGACTTGGGACAGTTTATGATGGGTGGTTTCGGTGGTGACAAAGGTGACGGTGTACGTCAACCATTCGGAGGAAAGTCATAAACAATTAAAATGGCGATTTAATAGGGTGTGGCTATAGTTGTCACACCCTGAATGTTATATATGAAGTTTTACATTTTTTGTGATTTGAGTTATAATATTATGGGATCAGATGAACAAAAGGGGTGATTTTATGCGACTTTTGGTGGTTGAAGATGAAAAGAATCTTAATAAGACGTTGACTGAAAGACTTACAAAAATCGGTTATACGGTTGATAATTGTTTTGATGGTGAAGATGCTTTATATTATGTAGAGAATGCACAGTATGATGGGATTATACTTGATGTTATGATGCCAAAAATAAATGGATTTACCGTTCTCAGAATTATGCGTGAGAAGAAGATTTTGACTCCGGTTTTGATGCTTACAGCAAAGGATTCAGATGAAGATATAATAAAAGGACTTGATACAGGAGCAAATGATTATCTTACAAAACCATTTTCTTTTGATATTCTTTGCGCAAGAGTAAGAGCTATGCTCCGTGTGAAAGAGAATGTAACGGGAAATATACTTGAGATTGCAGATTTAAGTGTTGATACAAACAAAAGGGTTGTAAAGCGTAAAGATACGGTAATTGAACTTTCGTCAAAGGAGTATTCGGTACTTGAATATCTTATGAGAAATAAAGGGATTATCGTATCAAAGGAAAAAATTGAAGAAAATATATGGAACTATGAATATGAATGCTCAAGCGATGTTGTAAAGGTGTATATACATCACCTTCGTAAAAAAATTGATGATAAATTTGACAAAAAATTACTTCACACAATCAAAAATGTAGGTTATGTGATAAAGGAAGATTAAAATGAAAAAAAACGCTTCTATCAAAATACGTATAACAATATGGTACACGTCACTTATGTTTTTACTTATATTTGTTGTATTGTCGTTGGTTGGGGGACTTTCTTATCAGCTCTCAATAGATAGTGTAGAAAAAGATGTGATTTTACAGGTTACTCAGGTGACAGAAAAACTATCTAAAATGCAAAGAGAAGTTTTTGATTTGGTTCAGAGTGAAGAAGAATTTAAGAACGTGTCAATATATGAAGCAGATGGTAAATATATCGTGGGACAGTATATTTATGATGTTGTGAATATTCCTTTCAAGGAGGGAGTTCCACGCAGAGAAACTATCGATGGAAAAGAATATGTCGTTTATGATACAAAAGCCTTGAACCCTCCCGGAATGCGTGGCGGTTTCTGGATAAGGGGTGTTGAGTCAGTTAATTCCACAATGCTTTTTGGAAGGTCTGCTATAATTATTATGCTGATTTTAATTCCGATTATTTTGTTTTTGACGGCACTTGGCGGATATTATATTACAGGAAGAGTTTTCAGCCCTATAAAAAACATAGTAAAAACTGCGAATGATATTTCTTATCAGAAAGATATAAGCAGAAGGATTGAAATATTGCCTGATGCAAAAGAGGACGAGCTTCATCATTTGTCGGTAACGCTCAACAGAATGCTTGATAAAATTGAAAATCTGATTATTAAGGAAAAACAGTTCACATCAGATGTTTCTCATGAACTCAGAACACCTGTCAGTGTTATTCTTGCTCAGGGAGAATATCTACTTGATATTGCAAAAGATGAGAAAGAAAGGGAACTTGTGCAGACTATAGTCGATAAATCAAAACAGGTTTCCAAGCTTATATCGAGACTTTTGCTTCTTGCGAGAATTGATGGAAACAGATATAAATTAAATAAGGAAAAAGTTGATCTCAGTGTTATTATTGATGTTGCGGTGGATAGTATGAAAGAATTGGCAGCACAAAAAGAAATTTTGATTTTTTCAGATGTAGCTGAGGGAACCATAGTTGATGCGGATGAATCTTTGCTTCTTTCTGTGGTTACAAACCTTATAAGCAATGGTATTAAATATGGTAATAAATCCGGCCATGTTTCTGTATCAGCATCAAAAATTGATGATAAAACAGAAATTATCATTGAGGATAATGGAGTCGGGATATCTGAAGAACATATTGATAAGATATGGACTCGTTTTTACAGAGTTGATAACGTTCGTAATGATGAATATGGCAGTAGCGGACTTGGACTTTCTATGGTGAAAAGTATAATTGAATTGCATGGCGGAGAAATTACTGTGAAAAGCAGTGTTGATGGGGGAACAAAATTCAGAATTATATTATAGAAAACTAAAAAGACAGAACTTTTTTAAGTTCTGTCTTTTTTGATATAGGTAAATAACAATCAGATATTTATAGTGTTTATTTTTGGTGTAGTTGACATTTATATAAAATTGTGGTATGATTATTCATACTAATCATACTAAGGAGAAGCGAATATGAATATACCTGTTGGCAAATATGCGTGGATGGTAAAAATCGGTGAAAAGGGACAATTTGTTATTCCTAAAGAAGCAAGAGAATTATATAATTTTAAGCCGGGTGATGAAATTTTAGTGCTTGGCGATAAGAAAAGAGGAATAGCAATTTTGCCTAAAGCGAAACAGCAGGACTTTATCAAAAAAGTTTTCAGTGATATAGAAGAATAAAATAAGATAAATTTTTTATGCCGGGAGGGAATCGGTAATGTCAGCAATTGAAACAAAAAATTTAACAAAAAGATATAAAGAAAAAACAGCAGTAGATGGAATAAATTTAACTATAAAACAAGGTGAATTATTTGCTTTACTTGGCACAAACGGTGCCGGAAAGACAACAACAATTAAAATGCTGTCAACATTGATTCTGCCAACTGAAGGCGAAATTAAAATCAAGGGTTTTGATATTGTTAAAGACAGACAAAAAATAAAAGAGATACTTAATGTATCTCCGCAGGAAACTGCTATTGCTCCAAATCTTTCGGTAAAAGAGAATCTGGAATTTATGGCAAGAGTATATAAGATTTCTGATGAAAAAGAAAAAATAAATGAACTTATTAAAATTTTTAAATTAGATGAAGTATTAAATCAGAAAGCCAAAACTTTATCAGGCGGATGGCAAAGAAAAGTATCAATAGCAATTTCACTTATAAATGAGCCTCAAATATTGTTTTTGGACGAGCCGACACTGGGACTTGATGTGATTGCAAGAAAAGAGTTATGGAAGGTTATTGAAAACTTAAAAGGGAAAATAACAATAATATTGACAACTCATTATATGAATGAGGCAGAAACTTTATCAGACAGAATAGGAATAATGTCAAAAGGAAAATTAGTAGCCACAGGGACTCCCGATGAACTGATTAAAAAAGCTGATGCCCAAAATTTTGAGGATGCATTTGTGAAAATATCAACAGGGGGTGAACTGTAATATGAGAACATTAAACTTTGCAAAAAGGAATTTTAAAGAAATTATAAGGGATCCCTTAAGTTTAATTTTCGCTGTTATATTACCTTTGTTTTTGCTTTTTGTATTTCAGCAATTTGATATACCAAGTGCAAGTTATGAGCTTAAAAATTTCACTCCCGGAATTGTAGTTTTCGGCTTTTCTTTTATAACAATGTTTACATCGGTGCTGATAAGCAAAGACAGAACAACCTCTCTGTTAATAAGACTGGGAATCAGTCCAATGAAACCGATGGAATATATATTGGGGTATATATTTTCGGTTATTCCGATTATATTGGTTCAGAATGTTTTGTTTTTTATTTTAGCGATTATATTGGGATTAAGTTTCAGTGTAAATATAATATGGGCAATTTTTGCGTCAATAATAATATCAGTTTTATTTATCGCAACAGGAATTATAATAGGAAGTATTTCTTCTGAAAAGTCAGCATCAGGTATATCAAGTATAATAGTTCAGCTCGTGTGCTTTACAAGTGGAATGTATTTTGAAAAAGAAATACTTGGAGAAGTTTTTGGGGTTATTTGTGAATATTTACCTTTTGAGTCTTCTTTATCAATACTAAAAGGTATAATGAATAATAACTTAGAAAGTATAAAGGTGAGAAATGTTATTGTATTTATAGTTTATACGATTTCTGTTTTTGTTATTTCGGTGATAATTTTTAAAAAGAAAATGATAAGCGATAACAGATAGTCTTGTAAGGAGGTATTTAAATGGATAATTATATTAAAGAATTAGAAGGCAAAATCGTTGAGTTGAAAAAGGAAAAAGAAACAGCGGATAAGCATTTATTGACTCTTGAATGGGTTGTTGGTATATTATCTTGTGTTGTTTTGATTGCTCCAATATTTATGGCGGCATATATGCCGATTAAAGAATGGCAAAGAATACTTCTTATTTTGGGTTGCATTATTATTGCGTTGATCGGTTTTTATTATGCTTTGAAAATCGAGCAGGTGGCAGGTTATTACGAATGTCGGGAGTGCGGACACAGATATGTTCCGACGTATAAGGCAGTATTTTTAGCATCGCATATGTGCAGGACAAGAAAGATGAAATGCTCCAAGTGTGGCAAAAAATCCTGGCAGAAAAAAGTGCTAAGTAAGGATTAAGAAATTTAAAAATGTTAAATTAAGAAAAGGTGTGACTTTGTCACACCTTTTCTCAGTAAAATATTTAGCTGTTATCTTCCATATGTTTTTTTATTGTTTCAAAGGATTTATTGCTGATAATGTGCTCAATCTTGCAGGCATCCTCAGTAGCAGTTTCTTTATCAATACCGAGCATCATAAGAACCTTGGTCAATATTGTGTGTCTTTCATAAATCTTTTTTGCTTCACAAGAACCCTCAGCGGTAAGAGTGATATAACCATTGTCATCAATGGTAATATATCCTTCTGACTTCAGACGTCCTACTGCACGGCTGACGCTGGGTTTGCTATAATTCATATATTCTGCTATGTCAATAGAACGGACAGCAGACTTTTTTTGATGAAGGACATAAATTGTTTCAAGATACATTTCGCCTGAAGGTTTTAATGCCATAATCAACGCTCCAAATCCATTTGTATTTCCTTTGTTAGGATACCACAAACAAAAGAAAAAATCAAATATAATCTTGTTATGGAATTTACAAAGGTCTGGAAAAGGAGATTTTTTCTAAAAATGTCTTGACAAAATAAAAAAATGCAGTTATACTAAAATATGGTTAGCGGCGGCTAACCATATTTTAAGACTATCAGTTAGCTGTCGCTAACTGATATAATATGGTGGTAATATATATGAATTTAAGAGAAATAGAAGAAGGAAAAGAATATATTATTAAACAGATTAATACAGATGATGAAGAGCTGAATGCATTTTTGTTTTCTCTTGGTTGTTATAGTGGTGAAGCTATTACTGTAATTTCAAAACGTAAGGGTGGATGTACTGTTTTAATTAAAGACAGTCGCTATAATATCGATACGCAATTGGCAAAAGCTATTATAGTATAACAAAAAATAAGCTAAGGCTTATTTTTTTAGCTTAGCGGTTAGCTGTGGCTAACTCGTATTATAAACTTTAAATAGGAGGATGAAATTTATGAAAATTGCTTTGACAGGCAACCCAAATTCAGGTAAGACTACAATGTATAATGCTTTAACCGGACGCAATGAAAAGGTTGGCAATTGGGCAGGTGTTACCGTGGATAAGAAAGAACATCTGATTAAGAAAGTATATGCGGGTGATGAACAGATTATAGCAGTTGATCTTCCCGGTGCATATTCAATGTCACCATTTACCGCTGAGGAGAGTATTACAAGTTCTTATGTGAAAAATGAAAATCCCGATGTTATTATTAATATCGTAGATGCAGATAACTTAAGTCGAAGCCTTTTCTTTACTACTCAGCTTTTGGAACTTGGCATCCCGGTTGTTGTAGCTTTGAATAAGAGTGATATTGGTAAGAAAAAAGGAAATAAGATTGATGCAGATACACTTTCTGTAAAACTTGGTTGCCCTGTTGTGAAAACCATTTCCACTTCAGCTGACGGATTAAAGACTCTGATTGAATCCACTATAGAAAAGGCAGGTAAAGAGCAAGCGGCTCCTTACATACAAGAAGATATAGATTTGACTGATAAAGTGCAGGTTGAAGCAGCAGACCGCAAGCGTTTTGAGTTTGTAAGCAGAATTGTAAAAGAAGTTGAAATCCGTAAGGTTTTCACCAATGATAAAAATATAGGAGATAAGATTGATACTATTCTTACAAATAAGTGGCTTGGTATTCCTATTTTTACTATTGTAATGTTTTTGGTGTTTTATATTTCTCAGACTACCCTCGGTACCTGGATTGCAGATGGTGTTCAAATTGGTAATACCTATATTCCCGGATTAGTTTCATTACTTGAAATGTTTCAGGGTTGGGTAGGAGGACTTCTTGAAAATGCCAACCCTCTGCTTTCAGCTATCCTTGTTGATGGTGTTATTGGCGGTGTGGTTGCTGTAGTAGGATTTTTGCCTCTTGTCATGGTTATGTACTTTCTTATTGCTCTTTTAGAGGATTGCGGATATATGTCACGCGCAGCAGTTGTGCTTGATCCTATCTTTAAAAAGGTAGGTCTTTCAGGTAAGTCGGTTATTCCTTTTGTTATTGCTGTTGGTTGTGCTGTTCCCGGTATAATGGCGAGTCGCACTATCCGAAATGAACGTGAACGCAGGGCAACCGTAATGCTCGCTCCATTTATGCCTTGCGGTGCAAAGATTCCGGTTATTGCCCTTTTTGCCGGTGCATTCTTTGAAGATGCCTGGTGGGTTAGTGCACTTATGTATTTCGCAGGGATTATTCTTATTTTACTGGGGGCTTTGCTTATTAATGCTATCACCGGATATAAGGCGAGAAAATCCTTCTTTATCATTGAGCTTCCTGAATACAAAAATCCTTCTTTGTTGAGTGCATTTAAGTCAATGTGCAGTCGTGGACGGGCGTATGTAGTTAAAGCTGCTACAATTATTCTTCTTTGCAATATGGTGGTTCAACTGATGCAGACATTCACTTTGAACTTTACGGTTGCTGAAAGTGCAGATTCTTCTATTTTAGCTTTTGTTGCTTCTCCTTTTGCATATCTGCTTGTTCCTATTGTTGGCGTACTTTCCTGGCAGTTGGCGGCAGCAGCAATTACCGGTTTTATTGCAAAGGAAAACGTTGTTGGTACACTTGCTGTTTGTTTTGTAGGTCTTGAAAATCTTATTGATACCGAAGAACTTGCAATAATGGAAGGTGCAGGCGCAGAGGTTGCCGGTATTATGGCAATTACCAAGGTCGCAGCTCTTGCATATTTGATGTTTAATCTCTATACTCCTCCTTGCTTTGCCGCTATTGGTGCAATGAATGCTGAAATGAAGAGTGTGAGATGGCTTTGGGGAGGTATTGGTCTTCAACTTGCAGTTGGTTACACCATAGCATACTTTGTTTATACCATAGGAACACTTATCCTTGGCGGTTCTCTCCATATTGGGGCTACTATTGGTGGCCTTATTGCGATTATAATAATGACTATTATTGTATCAGGTGTTATTATAAACACTAATAAGAAAATGAAAGCTGAATATGTGCTTAAGGGTGTAAAATAAAATCAAAGCTGTTTTAAGAGAAATGTTTATTTTTCTTTATTGACTTTATAAATGATATTGTGTATAATAACTGTGTAAGTTAATATTTCGTTTAAGTGCCTGTGAGAGTGGTAATAGCCTCACAGGAGAATAGGGAACCGGGTGCAATTCCCGGACGGTACCGCCACTGTATGCGTGGAGGTTTTGCATGAGGCGAAAGCCGGTCATTGGGATTTTCCTGAGAAGGCTATGCAAAACTTATGATGCGTAAGTCAGGAGAACTGCTTAAATGAGGGAAACACACAGATCTGCAAGTACGGATTTTGTGATTTTTTTGTTGCAGAAAAACGGCTGCGGCGACTCAAAATTGAGTTGCCGCAGTTTTTTGTTTCTCTAAAAAAGGAATATTGCTGATGCGATAAGTTAAGGTGATCCGGTGTGAAACCGGAACAACCGTCCATTGCTGTGTTTGGCATTGCCATAAGTCAGAAAGCCTTGCTTATTGTTAGGGTTTATCACGCTTTGACAGGAGAGTGTAACCTTGTTTGTCTAAAATTAAAGGCAGACGGGTTACACTTTTTTGTCTGTGAGGATTCATAAAACTATAAAGGAGGGATGCAAGTGACACTTGAAGAAAAAAAGGCCTGGGCGGAGGAGCTTTTGCGTAGTAAGTGCAGAGAGTTAGGAAGACTGCCGTTAAAGAAAGATTTCGATAGTACAACTTGCGCCCGGATCAAGGCTTATCTTGGACCATGGCCACGTGCATTGGAGTCTGCGGGGTTAAAACAACCTAAAGAAAACAAGTAACTAAGAAAGGAAAGTTTTAAATGAAAATTATCATTAAAAGAGCTCTGAGTGTTATGATCACTCTTGTTATGTTGTTTACGACGATGCCTTTGTCAGTAACAGCAAGAGGTGAATACGTATATCTTTCAATTAGTTATGACGGACAATATATAAATGATAAAAATAGTAATCCTGTCATTTATATGCCCGTGGCACTCGAGGATATTAAATCAGTCGATTTAGCTGAATATGGTCTTGAAAATATGTTATATGATGCAGATGATGATGGCAAATATGAAACTACTGCGTTGCAACTTCTTATTTATGCTCATGAAACCATTTACGGTGGAGATTGGGGCGATGTGAATTTCGATGCGCTTCCCGGAAGCTCGTATTTTAAGGGAGGGATTTTCGGCTTTACTGAAAATCTTATGTATTTCCATAATGGCGATTTCCCTGTTGATGAATCACAATCGAGTGAATGGATGACTGTTGGTGCAACCTCAGACAGAATTGTTTTAAAAGCGGGCGATTTTCTTGATGTTGCAAGTTTTGAATGTTTTAGTTTCCTTTGGGATCAACTTGGTGGTTTTCACTTTTTTGCAGATTCCGAAGAAAATCTTAGTCACGATTTTTCAGCTGAAAGCGGGGAAACTCTTTCTGTTAAATTGATGCACTCTTTCTGTGACTTGATGATGGGATCAGCTTATATTTATGGTGCTGCTGATTATGAAGTGTATTATGGTAAAACCTATGGTGTTGCCGAAGGAACCCTTATTACTGATAGCGATGGTAATGTTGATATTACTATTGATGAACCGGGAAATTATTATCTGTGGTGTTATGGCGCAAACGGATCCGATGATGGTACACACGGTAGTTGTGACTATTATTTTGCAAATGGTGAGCCTTGTATCGTTTCTGCACCTGCCTATGCAAAACTTGTAATTAAAGGTGAAAACGCATCTGAAACACCTCGTCAACAACAAAATGTAAGTGCAGTGCTAAATGCTACAATGTCACAGCTTGCAAATACCGTTACAGCACCTGCATTTGGTACGAGTGCAGGGGAATGGACAGTATTCAGCCTTGCACGTGGTGAGTATTTTGATAAGGATAATCTTTATTTTACAAATTACTATAATCGCATTGTAGAAACTGTTAATGAAATGGCTTTAAGTGTTAATTTGGGTGGCGCTCTTGATAAAAACAAATCTACCGAGAATTCCCGACTTATTGTTGCTCTTTCTGCTATTGGTAAGGATGCGACAAGTGTTGGTAATTGGAACTTAGTTGAGGCGTATAGCGCAAACGGAATTAATTGGATTAAAAAGCAAGGCCTGAATGGTACCATTTGGACGTTGATTGCTCTGGATTCAAATAATTATGCTACTTCTGATACTACTATTCGTCAACAGTGTGTTGATGCAATTTTAGATGCCCGTCATGATGACGGGGGCTGGTCTTTGATAACAACAAAATCACAACCTTCTAATGTGGATATTACTTGTATGGCTTTAACGGCATTATATTCTTATCGCAATCAACCTGCAGTTTATGAAGCTTGTGAAGAAGCAATTGAGTGGTTATCAGATGTTCAATTGTCCACAGGTGGATTCCCTTATGGAAACAGTGAAACTTCTGAAAGCTGTGCATGGGCAATTGTTGCATTAACTACCTGGGGAATCAATCCCGATACTGACACACGCTTTATTAAAAATGGAAAATCTGCTGTGGACAATCTGTTGTCTTATTATATAGAGTCTGACAGAATGTTTGCTCATCAAGGAACAGAGTCAAATGCTATGGCGACCGATCAGGCTTGTTATGCACTTGTTGCTTACAATCGTTTTATAAACAATAAACCTGCACTTTATGATTACAGCGACGTGAATTTTGATGAAAGTGAAGTTGTTATCGGTAAACCTAAAGCAACACTTGGACTTCCGTCTCAGATTTTTGGTGATGCCGGTAAAACCTTTAATGCAACTATCTATATTGATCAGTGGGACAACAATGCAGGGTATAAGCTTATTGACTTTGTGATGAATGTTCCTAAAGGACTCAGTGTCACAGGCGTTACAGCCGGTAATCGCCTTTGTGGTGGTACTGTAAATTATCATCAGGAATCTGAAACAAATAAACTTCGTGTAGTTTATTTTGACGCTAATAATTATAGTGATATTACTATCACCGATAGTGAAGGTGGGAATGCTTTCCCCGTACTGTGTTTTACTGTAAGTTTTAAGGTTGATACAGCTGATATAAGAGACAGATTAGGTATAAATCTCGGGGGAATGTCTATCAAACTTACTTCAGATTCTACTGATGAGAACGCTATGGTGGTTGTAGATATTTCTAATGCTAACGGTAATGTTAATGTAATAAAAGATGTTTCTTACAGTGCAGTTTGTCTTTATACCGGTGATGATATTGACCTTATTTCTTCCTCTAAAAAGGCTATAGCTGTTTCTGTGGTTGGTATTGAGGACGTTACCAAGCTTACATATAATGACACAACAAATAAATATGAATTTAAATACAGCCCTGAAATATCCGAAAAAACAGGTGTTGATACTTATATTGCCTTGGTGGACGCTTCTATTGAAATGGATCAGTTTGTAAATAAGACCAATTTTGTTTTTACAGACGATAAAGCAAGTGAGATTACCTTTGGAGATTCTAATTTTGATGGTGTTATCAATGCACAGGATGCTCTTCATGCTGTTGACGCCTGGCTTCGTAAAAGTAATGCACCTACCGATGATGAAATTCTGGCATTAAATGTAAACAGCGACAGTCGTATCAATACCTTTGATGCCTTGGGTATTGTTGAAGCGTTTGTCAATAACAGTGAATATCTTATTGTCAACAAAGCAACTACACTAAGTACAAACAATTAAGTGAATAGTTTAAGAGGTGGGAGGGCGTTCTCACCTCTTAAACCGCTTTTTTTAAGGAGAATTATTATGGAAAAAAGACGGGTTAACTTTAATTTTAAAAAGAAGTTAGTTACAGGTATCGGTTTTTGTGTATTGATGATTTTTCTGATACTTATTATAAATTGGAATATTGTTGGCAAAACACCTGTACTTGCTATTGAAACACCTCAAAAAATCAGTAAATCTGTAACGGAAGAATTTACACTTGATGTTACTATTTCATCTTTTGGGAAAGAAATCTATCCTGCTGCCAGTATGAGTATTTCTTTTGATCCTTCCCGTCTTGAATTTGTTGGTATAGAAGAAGGTAATGTATTTGTTCACAATTTTGGTGGTGATGTTACGCAAAAACTTCCTGATTGGAACTGTAATCCTGAACAATGTAATAAGTCAGGTAAAATCAATATTATGTATCTTGATATTACAGGTGGCAAAAACTCTTTCAGTAAAGAACTTCTTTCTAAAGAGGATAATGTTGTACTCCGGCTTAAATTCCGTTTGAGAGGAAGCGTAAGAAAAGGAGATGTTTGTGATCTTATTTTTAATGATGCGGTATTTGCAGCATCAGATGAAACCAAAAGTCTTGCCATGACGACTAATACCCTGAGGGTAAGAGACAGCAAGATTGTGATAGGAGAATAAAGATGAAGCGAATACTTAGTTTGTTATTGACACTTATTTTATTATTGTCATTTACAGCGTGTGGCGGTAATTTTGCAAGAGTTGATCTGAAAGAGCCGATTATCATTCCCGAAAATGGCATTATTGAAAAAAGTGTATTCGATAAAGTGAAAAATGAAAATGCTATTGCTGTTTTTACAGGTGAATCGGGTGATATAAAATACGAATGGACAGTTTTCGGAAGTGATATTACCGATACAAGGGATGTTAATCTTTCTGTTTTTATTATTGATAATAATGATGGTGTTAATGTTACTTTTAATGAGACTGAAGAGTTGGGATTTTTTGCTTTACTCTCGATTCATTTGAATAAAAAATGGGAAACGGATAGTGCAACTGCTTTTGAGGGGGAAAGAGCGGTTTATTCGGTTTCTGTAACTGGAAGTAAAATGAGTATTTTAAATATTTCGATCAACAGTTTTGTTTCGGAATGTCTGATTCTTCCTGATGGTATAAAGCCAATCGACGTGAATTTGCATGCTGACAGGGAAATAAAGGAAGAAGTAACGGATAAATCAGATTTAAAAGATAATTATCTTTCAGAGGTAAAAGATAAAGATGGTCGCGTGTATTATGGTGGTACAAAGATATCTGATAAAACACTATCAAGTCATTATGATAAAACAAATGAAAATAATCAGAAAGAAGAATATCTTTCCGATGTAAAAGATAAAGATGTCCGCGTTTATTCCGACGGTAAAAGTACACTTAAGGATAAGTATGAGACAGATCCCGTACCTGCAGGTAAGCCTATGCCGGTTGAACCTGAGGATCAGGAAATTGACAAAAAACAGGCATATACCTGTACATTCTCTATTGAGTGCTCTACCATACTTAATAATCTTAAAGATCTTGACCCTGATAAAAGAGAACTGGTTCCCTCAAATGGTGTGATTCTGGCACCCGTAAAGGTAACTTTTTATGCAGGAGAATCAGTATTTGATGTGCTTAAGCGTGTATGCAGGGAAAGAGGTATTCATATGGAGTCTTCCTGGACACCAATTTATAACAGTGCATATATTGAAGGAATTCATAATTTGTATGAGTTTGATTGCGGTGAGTTATCGGGCTGGATGTATCGTGTGGATGGTTGGTATCCAAATTACGGTTGTTCCCGTTATCAGCTTAAAGATGGCGAAAAAGTAGAATGGCGTTACACCTGTGATCTTGGTAAAGACGTAGGATGCGATTGGTTGGCGGGGTCATAATGAGGAGAGATAGTTTTGCGGATTTTCATCCTTTTATAAATTTAATATATTTTGCTCTGACGATAGGCTTTTCGCTTGTGCTTTTACATCCGTTGGCTCAAGGTATATCTTTCGTTTGTGCAGCTGCTTATGTTATCAGTACAGATGGTAAAAAAAGCATATTATTTATGTTGAAATACTGTTTTCCTATGGTGGCTTTAACTGCCTTTATTAATCCTGCTTTTAACCATGAAGGAACAACGATTTTATTATACTTTTCAAATGGTAATCCGCTTACTTCAGAGAGTATTTTATATGGAATTTCAGCGGGTGTAATGCTTGTAACGCTGTTGCTTTGGTTTTCTTCTTTTAACCGCGTTATGACTTCAGATAAGTTTATTTATCTGTTTGGTAAAGTGATTCCGGTATTATCGCTTGTGCTAAGTATGTCCTTAAGATTTGTTCCTAAATTCAAGTCGCAAATGGCAATTGTAATAGAAGCACAACGCAGTATTGGCCGGGATGTATCAAATGGAAGTATTTGGCAAAGAGCAAAGAATGCTGTTTTAATTTTTTCTATTATGATTACCTGGTCTCTTGAAAATGCCATTGAAACGGCAGATAGTATGAAAAGCCGTGGATACGGGCTTAAAGGCAGAACAGCATTTTCTATTTATCGCTTTGATGAACGGGATAAATATACTCTTATTTGGTTTGCTTTTTGCGGACTTTTTTTGATAAGTGGTACTATGTTAATGGCTTTTGGATTTCGCTATTTTCCAAATATCCGCTGTGTAGTGCTTGATATAACCACTATACCGTTTTTTTGTGTATATTTTGCTTTATGTATCACACCCGTACTATTAAATGCAAGGGAGGAGATAAAATGGAAAACTTTACTTTTAAAAATGTGAGTTTTGCTTATCCTGAAAGGGAAAACAAAGCACTCAGTAACATCTCTTGCAAGGTTAATCAAGGTGAGTTTTTAATTATTTGTGGTCCATCGGGGTGTGGTAAATCTACACTTTTAAGGCATTTAAAAACTTGTCTTACGCCGCATGGTACATTAACAGGTGAAATATTGTTCGGCGATAAACTGCTTAGCGACATTGACGAGCGGACACAGTCACAGGAAATTGGTTTTGTATTGCAATCTCCTGAAAACCAGGTGATTACCGATAAGGTGTGGCACGAGTTGGCTTTTGGCTTAGAGAGCCTTGGCTTTGATTCGCAAACTATCCGTCGTCGTGTGGCAGAGGTTGCTGCATTTTTTGGAATTGAAAATTGGTTTTATAAAAATGTTACCGACCTTTCAGGAGGTCAGAAGCAACTTTTAAGCCTTGCATCTGTAATGGTGATGAATCCAAAAATTTTAGTGCTTGATGAGCCTACTGCTCAGCTTGATCCGATTGCCGCTTCTGATTTTTTGGCTTTGTTAGGTAAAATTAATCGTGAATTAGGCGTTACTGTTATTTTGACTGAGCATCGTCTGGAAGAAGCGTTTCCTTTTGCAACAAGAGTTATTGTTATGGAAAAGGGTAGAATTATATGTGATGATGAACCTAAGAAAGTTGGTCTTCACCTTAAAGAAAAAGATAGCGGAATGTTTCTTGCTATGCCCGCTGCTATGCGTGTTTGGGCAGGAATTCAGACAAATATCGGGTGCCCGATTACTGTACGTGACGGCAGTGATTTTTTAACAATACTAAATAAAGAAAAAGAAATCTTACCTCTTGCTCCAAAACAAAATCACATTTATAATCAGGATGTAGCCTTACAATGCGATGAAATTTGGTTTCGTTATGATAAAAATTCGCCCGATGTAGTAAAAGGATTTTCACTTACTTTACATAAAGGTGAGTTTTATGCTATTCTTGGTGGGAATGGTGCAGGTAAAACTACTTCACTTAAAGTAATTTCAGGATTGCGCACAGCCTATCGCGGAACAGTACAGGTTAATGGTAAGATCGGAATGCTTCCACAAAATCCACAGGCACTTTTTGTTAAAAGAACGGTGCGCGAGGATTTGTATGAGGCTTTACGAGGTTTTAAATTCTCAAAAGAAGAAAAAGAAAACCGAGTTGCCCGTGTAGTATCTCTTTGTTCACTTTATAATGTTCTTGATTGTCATCCTTATGATATTTCCGGCGGTGAGCAGCAAAGAACTGCTCTTGCAAAGGTTATGCTGACATCTCCTGATATTCTTCTTCTGGATGAGCCGACAAAGGGCTTTGATGCAGAATTTAAAGTTATTTTTGCTGATATTATTGATAAATTGATAAAACAGGGTGTCACAGTTTTAATGGTGAGTCATGATGTGTCTTTTTGTGCAGAATATGCTCACAGATGCGGAATGTTCTTTGATGGAAATATCGTGGCAGAAGGTAGTCCCCGTGAGTTTTTCTCAGGTAATAGTTTTTATACTACTCCTGCTAATCGTATGGCACGTCACTTGATTCCTGATGCTGTAACAGTGGAAGATATTATAACTTCTTTTGATGGGACGATAATAAAAACTGAATGTGAATCTGAAGTTTTTCCTTTGCCTGATCCAATTCCGAGAAGTGTTAATTTCAAGCCGGCACCACTTAAACTTTGGAGAAAGATTTTGGCAGTTATTTCTGCCTTTTCAGCATTCGGAGTATTTCTTTATGCAACGGGTATCAGCGATTTGTCGGCACTTGTCAATTCTTCGGGAATAAGTGCAGAGGGTAAAGAACAGTTATTACTTTATCTTATTTTATTTGTTGCACTAACGGTGTTCCTTTTTGCTATCGGGCGACGAAGTGAACCTATGCTTCACGTTCAGACTCCAAAAGAAAAAAGAAACCTTAGTAAAAGAACGATAATGGCAACTGTCAGCATATTACTTTTTATACCGCTTACTATTTTTGCGGGAATTTTCTATATGAACGATAGGCAGTATAATATTGTGGCTTTGCTCATACTTTTTGAGTGTATGTTGCCGTTTATTCTCGTCTTTGAGAGCAGAAAGCCAAAAGCAAGAGAACTTGTTACAATAGCTGTGCTTTGTGCTATTGGCATTGCGGGAAGAAGTTTATTTTTTATGCTTCCGCAGTTTAAACCTGTACTTGCATTAACTATTATCTCAGGTGTTGCTTTTGGCGGTGAAGCGGGTTTCTTAGTGGGAGCTACTACCATGCTGACTTCAAATATGTTGTTTTCACAGGGACCGTGGACTCCCTGGCAGATGTTCAGTATGGGTATTATAGGTTTTCTCGCAGGAGTGCTTTTTAAAAAAGGATGGCTTCGCAGAACACGAGCTTCTCTTGCAGTGTTCGGCGCGTTTGCTGCAGTAATAATTTATGGTGGTATTATGAATCCTGCTGCCGCTTTTATGATATCTCCGGAAAGTGTAAATATGAAGACTTTGTTTGCTTATTATGTAACGGGACTTCCAATGGATTTAATTCATGCTTTCGGAACTGCACTTTTCATAATGTTAGCGGCAGAGCCAATGCTTGAGAAAATGGATAGAATTAAGGTAAAATACGGATTGGTAGAATAAATAAGAAAGGAAAGTGTTATTAATGGAAAACAGTTCATCGTTTTTTAGAAATTTCAAATGTGATAAATTTCCGTGTCATAAGGTAGCGGATACCAATAATTTTAATTGTTTATTTTGCTATTGTCCGTTGTATCATTTAAGAGATTGTGGCGGTAATTACAGTTTTACTGATAAAGGTGTGAAAGATTGCTCTGATTGCACTCTCCCTCATAAAGCGGATAATTATGATTTTATAATATCTAAATTAAAATAGGTGAATGTTGTGATTATAAAAGCATGGCAGGAATTTCTTATCTTGTTTTTTATAATTATAAATTGTTTATTTTGTTAGTTGAATTGTAAAAAGCCACAAAGCCCGTAGTGTAGGGCTTTGTGGCTTTTTATGGTGTGAGTGTTTATAATCAGGTTTAAACGTGAGGAGATCGTCGAATTTCTTTACTGTTACCTCTTACTTATTACTTCAAAATTCCAAGGACTGTTTTAGTGAAGAGTGAAGAGGTAATAAGTGAAAATTCCAAGGACTTTAAGTCCTTGGAATTTTTGGTGCGGGTGACAGGACTTGAACCTGCACATCGTGGACACTAGATCCTAATGCTTGATACACCTCGGTGAAGAAATAAAATTCTTCATCGGAGGTGTATTTTTTATGAAAATATATACTGAAAACTTCACTATTTTACTGAATAAACACATCACTAATAAAGAAATTGATACATACGAGTTTCGAGTGATGTGCTACCTCTTAATGCTGTCAGATGATGAGGGTGCTTGTTATCCGTCATATAAAACGATTGCAGATAGAATTGGCATAAGCGAAACGAAAGCTAAGGATTCAATAAAGAAACTTATTGACCTTGGACTCATCAAGAAAGAGAAAAGAAAGAAGGCTGATGGCAGCGCAAGTTCTAATCTCTATGTGGTGTGTGAGAAAACTACCGTTAAGGTTGATGAGGTCGCAGAAGATACTACCTCTTGTGTGCAAGACGACCTACCCGCTAGTGTACAAGAAGAACAAGGTTGTGTGTCGGACGGCTGCAATAAATACTCAAATATAAATAATAATTATTTTATTAATAACCATCTATCATCAATAGAAGATTTGATGGATCGTGCAGAAACATATTACCTCGAAGGTCTGGGAAAAAAGAATTATGAATCGGCACTTGAAATTATGTTTAATTCAGAATCAATTTCGGTTGGTGGCGAAATTATTCCCCGTGAAATTGTTCGCAGACGATTAGAAAATATCAGCTATGAACATATCGTCTATGTCGATAATAATATGCCAAGGAAAATTGTTAACGGCAAGGTCGAACTTCAAGTCAGAAAACCTGTTTCATATATAATAAATGCTCTATATAATGCCTTGCGTTATACGGCAGATGAAATTGTGAAAATGGAATATGGAGATGACGGAATTGCTGACAGCTTCCGAAAGGAGGATGGCGATGAGATATTTATATAATCAGCAAAATAAATTCGGGAATTGTTTTATACTTCCCAATTCCATTATGCAGCTGAATTTAAATCCTATCGCACGGCTGATATATTTCTATCTCGTCTATATTGAGGACAGAAAAACTTATCAGTGCTACCCAA
>JAZRIW010000015.1:0-35603 GCA_045645505.1 Fumia sp. | reverse complement strand
GGAAGCAAATCATACTGATGAAGACTTTTTAAATGCTTTGGAAATCGGTATGCCTCCTACGGGTGGTATCGGATTTGGTATTGACCGTATGACTATGCTTCTTACTGATTCTGCCGCAATCCGTGACGTTTTACTCTTCCCAACAATGAAGCCACTTGACAAATAATATTGAAATAACAAGGCTTCAGGTGTATCACTACACCAATTTGTGTAAAAAGTTGAAAAAAGGCGCTAATGGTTGAAGACTACGGAAATAATTCTGTAGTCTTTTTTTGTTGAAAATTATTGACATCTGTTATCTAAAATGATATCATAATCTCATAATATTATGATATCATTTGGAGGTTGTTATGAATAGTTCGAAGATTCCAACTGTTGAAAAAACAATGTTGCCCTTAAGACTTCCGCCAGAATTGTATAAGAAATTAAGGGACAAAGTTAATCAAAAGAAGGACGCTAAACGAGGTTACAGTATAAACGAATACCTGACAGAATTGATAATAAGTGATTTGGAGGGTAAATAAAATGTCTAAAATTAGTGAAGAAACAACGAAAGGTTTAGTTGCCGAAAAGTTAAAAAATATTTCAGGTTATCCGTCTGCACAAAATACCAAGGTGGATGGAATCACGTGGTTCAAAGAGGATAGTTACAAAGGAACTGCTTATGATTGGTTGGCAGGAGTATTTTCAAAAGCTTCTAAAAAACAAACCTTAAAAAGTAAAGGGACACCCGACTTTATAGTTACTAAAGACAGTTCAGAAACCATTGTAATTATTGAGTGTAAAGGAGATGTTAAGAATCATTTATCGTTGGCATCTCCGGAAGAATATAAAATACACGGGTATGGAGCTGCAACAGAAACTGAAACTTTTGCAGTTAATGGTGCTTTATGGTATGCATCTTTCTTGTGTGATAATTACGATGTTATAGCAATTGGAGTTTCTGGTCAACTTGAAAGCACATGTCGTGTTACTTCTTTTGTATGGCCGAAAGGTGGTAACATATCAGATATTGAAGTGTTAGAGGACGATTATTTAACCGATGCACTCATTTCTATTAGTAAATACGAAAAAGATATCGAAATAGCTTTAGGACGTTTTGCAAGTACAGAAGAACAGATCAGAAAAGAACTTAGACGTTACACCCTTTCTTGTGCTAACTTTCTTCGTTCCAATGGAATAGAGGATAATTCTAAAGCGGGATTTGTTTCAGCTGTTATATTGGGGTTAACAAATCACGAATCTAAACTTTATGTTGATACAAAAAACGCTATAGATAAGAAAAAGGCATCTAAAGCCAAGAAAATGTTGTCTGATTCCATTTCTAGAAATTCTGTGAAAATGTTAAAAGCATCATTATATGGAGATGGAAACGAGTATGATCCTGACTATATACGCGGAATTTGGGATATAGATAAAATCCCTCGTGGAAAAAGAAAGGCGTTAAAAACTTTTTACGACGGACTACTTTCAAAGGATGAATTAATTCAAGCGCCTAAAGGAAAGGATAACAAATATTTTATTGATGGCGATACAGTTCTTTCTTGCTGTATTTATTCGCTATACGAAAATGTTATTGAGGTGTTAGAAAAATATAGCGGAATAGATGTAATGGGCGAATTTTATACAACATTTCTTAGGTTCACCAAAGGAAATGCTAAGGAAAAAGGCATTGTTCTTACTCCTAAACATATTACAGAATTGTTCTGTGATATAGCAGAATATTTTTCTGACAACAAATTTGATGAAAATACAAAAATAATTGATACATGTTGCGGAACAGGAGCATTTTTAATTTCGGCATTAGGTAAGATAAAGGAAAACATTTCGACTTTGTCAATTAGTGAAACTGAAAAACAAAAGAAATATGAAGATGCACAAGCTAATAGTTTGATTGGTGTGGAACGTGATGCTTCTATGTATGCCCTCGCGTATGCCAATATGCGTTTTCACGGAGATGGCAAATCTAATTTGTTTAATTGTTCTTCATTGTTAATAGATTCTTATGCCCCAGTTGATGATAGTGGAAAGACATATCTAAACGAAACAAAGATACCTTTACATGAAGCTTTGCGTAGTTTTGGTAGTATAGATGTTGGAATGATAAATCCTCCATATTCCTTGGACAAAAAAGATAGTTCTGTTATTAGGGAATATCCAATTATGCAAAAAATTCACGAATTGAAGGATAAAAATTCTAAACTTTCCAAAAAGCTTAAAGAATTAAAGAAAAAAGATAAAACAAAAGCCGTTTTATCCGAAATCGAAACTACAGAAAAAACTATAGAGAAAAACAATGACGAGATTTTAAGACATGAAGAAGAATTAACCAATACTGGAATGAATGAGGTGATTATTCAAAAAGGGCAGGATGAATTGGATTTTATAGCATCGATGCTACACTACCTTAAAGTTGGTGGAATAGGTATTGCTATTGTTCCTATGTCTTGTGCTGGAAGTAGTGGTTCTAAATTAAGAGAAGAATTACTTAAATATCATACTTTGTTGGCATGTATGACAATGCCTGCACAATTGTTTTTTGATAGCCATGTAGGGGCTGCTACTTGTATAATGGTTTTTAAAGCACATATACCTCACAACGAATCGAAGTCCGTATTCTTTGGAATTTGGAAGGATGATGGCTTTGCTGTAATACCACATAACGGAAGAAAGAATACCGGAACATGGGAAAATATCAGACAAGAATGGATAGATCAGTTAGATGGAAGTGCCGTTACGGATGAAACAGTATGGGTGAAACAAAAAATTAATCATCAAGGAGAAGCTCTGCCAGAAGCATATGTTAAAACTGACTATAGTTTAATAGATGATATTCAGTTTAAAAACATTGTTAGAAAGTATGCATTATATAAATATATGGATTCAAAGTCAGTATTGGATTTAAAAGATTCTAAGAAATTTATTTGGCTTTTAGACAATTATACAGATTTTGAACAGCAATATTCTCCTGCAAAAAACAAAAAGCATATTCATCTTGATGATAGAAAATGGGAAACTTTTGTTATAAATGAGATAATTAAAGAAGAAAATATTTATAATGGCAAGTCGTACAATAATGCTGATTTAATTAATTCAGATTCTGAGGACTATGTTTTATACATTACTAGAACCGAGCAAAACAATGGAGTTTCTATGTGTGCTCAAGTAATGGATTATGATGGCCTTGAAAAAGCAGGTGCAATAACTATTGGAGATACAACAGCAACCATCTTTTTTCAGGAACATGATTTTATAACAGGACCACATATAATTGTAGTTCGTGCAGATTGGTTAAATATATATACTGCAACTTTTATTATTTCTTTGCTTAATATGGAGAAATATAGATATCCAGTTTTTGGCAGAGCATTTACAAAAGATTTAATAAAAACAACCAAATTATACTTACCAGTAAATGAAAAAGGTGAACCTGATTATGAATTTATGGAAGAATATATAAAATCCTTGCCATTTAGTAATAAAATTTGATTAGATATAGATTTGGCATCTAACACAACGAGACAGTTTTATATTATTCAATTTATCCACTACACCAACTACACCAAATTACTACACCATTTTGTGCACATAATATATAGACTTATGAATACTTATGTCAAAGTTTGTATTTTGAAAATGCCTTGTATAAAGGGATATGCAGAGTTATGGTGAGTTATGTGAATTTCGGGACCCAAATCCCAACAATGAAGCCTCTTGATTAAGTTAAATAAATAATTTTAAGCATTATAAAAAGCACAGCAAATTATTGCTGTGCTTTTTAATTTTTATCCAAAAGGATAATTATTTCATTTTTCTTTCAACGGTAGCGAGCATACCATAAAGTCCTGCGTTATTACCGAGTTTTGCGTGTTTTATCTCAACGTTTCGGTAACTGGGCATAATTTTTTGGGGTAGAAGTTCATTGATTCTGTCAATGATATATTGCTCATTCATGATTCCGCCGCCCAAAACGATACATGACGGATTGAAAATATGGACAAGTGTTACAAGTCCTAAAATGATTTCATCAATCCAGGAATCGATGACTTTTTTTGCTTTTTCCTGACCTGAATAAAATTCTTTGAAAATTATTCTGCCACTTCCCCATTTAGGATTAATCTCGAAAGAGTTTTTTACAAGTGCAGTACAAGATGCATATTGTTCATAACAACCCTTTTGACCGCATGCACATTCTTTTCCGTCGGGGTGAGTTAAAATGTGTCCCATTTCACCCGCAACACCACCGGAACCACCATAGACTTTATTGTCTATAATGATGGCACCACCTATTCCTGTCCCATAAGTAAGACAGAGGAAATTGCCTACTCCTTTTGCAGCACCATAATAAGCCTCACCGATTGCTGCCGCATTAACATCATTTTCAACGAAAACAGGTTTTTTATATTTAGCTTCAAGCATTTCTTTAAGTTTTGTGCCTGTATATTCAGGGATATTTTCATTTGCGAAAATAATACTCCCCTTATCGCTGTCAACCTGACCGGCAGTGGAAATTCCGATTGCATCATATTCTTTACAATCGTCTATAATCTTTTTGATATTTTTAAGTAAAAATGGAGCACCTTTTTTAGCTTCCGATGGAATTTCATATGGATTTTCCATTTCACCGTTATTCATTAAGGCAGATTTTATCGCTGTACCGCCTACATCTAATGTGAGTATTTTCATATATTAGTCCTTTATAGCAGCAACGAAACGCTTTGTTATATCACGTGGTCTTGTGATAGCAGTACCTACAACAGCAGAGAAAGCACCTGCATTAAGAGCTTCTTTAAGTTGCTCAGGAGCCCAGATTCCGCCTTCTGCAATGATCGGAACATCAAGTTCGTTTGAAAGTTTGCGGATCAAATCATAGTCAGGGAGGGTAACACCCTTTGTATAAGGAGTGTAACCGTGCATTGTAGTACCAACTAAGTCAAATCCCATTTTTGCAGCTTTGATGCCTTCTTCGTAAGAAGAAGCGTCAGCCATAAAGAGCTGGTTTGGATATTTTGCACGAACTTCTTTAAAGAATTCTTCTATATATCTTCCGTCAGGACGAATTCTGTCGGTAGCATCAATTGCTATGATTGATACGCCTTCTTCTACGAGAGCGTCAACTTCCTTCATAGTGGGAGTGATGTAAACGTCGGAATTGTCATATACTGCTTTAATAATACCGATAGTGGGCAAGTCAACTGCTTGTTTTATCGCGTGGATATCAGAAACTGTGTTACAACGGATACCTGCAGCGCCACCTTCTTTTGCAGCGAAAGCCATTTTTGCCATAAATTCAGAACCATGTAAGGGTTCATCCGGCAAAGCCTGACAGGAAACAATAAGTTTACCTTTAATTCTGTCTAATATTTCTTGATTTGTCATAATTCACATTTCCCTTCTTGTTTTATAAAATAAGTATATCATAACTGTTTTTTAAAATCAAGAAAAAAGAGAATGTTTAAAAACGAAAAGGTTTTTAAACATTCTCTTTTATTACTTAAACGTTATAAAATTATAGCTTTTTAAAATCTGAAAATATTTCGCAAGTCTTTCATAAAGAGGGTGCGCTTCTTCTTTAAATTCCTCTTCAACATAATTTCCAATCTCGAGTATATTTTTTTCCCCATCGAGTAAAGGCCATATGAAGCTTCCCATCTTATCAAGATGCACATAACTTATTTTAGGTTTTTTGAAAAGAATCTGCGCTATTTTGTTAAAGAAACCTTTATTCTGAATTTCTAATGTGACAAGGTTTTCTTTAACACTAAAAGTAATACCTTCATTGCGCACAGGTACCTTTTCAAGATAATTTTCTGAAATCACATTTTTTTTCATGCTTTTTTATTACGCTTTCTCCAAACTGTAAATTTGAGTAAAACTAAAATTATAACTGCAAAGAGTAAAAGGCCACCTAAATTTCTTATTGGCAGAGGAACATATCCGCTTAAATCTATGAGCTTGTCAAATCCAAATACTGCAAGTAAAGCGAGGATAATACCAACAAGGCCTTCTCCGGCAATCATACCTGAGCAGAATAAGATACCGTCATTTACGATTTCATCTTTTTCTTTGCGTTTTAATTTATCGAGCGCAAGTCTTACAAGTCCGCCTACCATAATACAAGCGTTGAGCTGTATCGGGAGATATACACCGATTGCAAAGGGAAGTACCGGAATGCCGATAACTTCTACTACAACTGCAATAAATACGCCTGTAAAAACAAGTCCCCAGGGAAGATTTCCTTCCATTACACCTTCAATAATAAGTTTCATCAAAGTTGCCTGCGGAGCAGCAAGCTCGCTTGTTCCAAAGCCCCATGCACTGTCTAAAAGATAAAGTGTACCGCCTATAGCGAATGCTGCCACGATAACACCGATAATTTCGCCATATTGCTGTTTTTTAGGTGTAGCACCTAAAAGATAACCTGTTTTTAAATCCTGAGAAGTGTCACCTGCGATAGCGGCTACTATACAGATGATAGATCCGATTGCAATTGCGCTACTCATACCCATGATACCTACTGTACCTGTAAGCTTTAAAATAAGGGTAGCAATAAGTAAAGTAGCAATAGCCATACCTGAAACGGGGTTGTTACTGCTTCCTACAAGCCCTACCATTCTGGATGATACAGTTGCGAAGAAAAATCCGAATACAACTACGATAACTGCACCAAGTAAAGATACGGGGATTGCCGGAACTAACCACACGAGTAAAGTTAAAATCGCAATAGCACTGATAACAACTTTAAAGTTCATATCAATTTCAGTGCGTTTGGTGGAAGTATTTTTAGTACCTTTCATTCCTTTGAGAGCATCTGTGAAGGTTCTGATAATCAAAGGGAAGGACTTAATAAGACTGATAATACCTCCGGCTGCCAAAGCACCTGCACCGATATATCTGATATATGTTCCCCAGATTCCGCTGGCACCACCATTTGCATAAATGTCAGATATAGAAGCTGTTCCGGGTGAGAGAATACTGTCACCCCCGAATAAAACGATAAGAGGAATAATTACAAGCCAGCTTAACATACCGCCTGAGAACATATACGAGGAAATTCTTGCACCACAGATGTATCCAACACTCATCACAGCGGGATAAATTTGTGTTCCGATTTCTCCTGCGAAACCTTTTACATGAGCAGAAATTTCACTTGAAACTACTTTAAATCCGTCAATGATAAATTTAAACAAAGCGGCGAATCCCATACCTAAGAAAACTGTGGAAGCGTTTGCGCCACCTTCTTCACCTGCAAGTAAAACTTCTGCACAGGCTTTTCCCTCAGGATAAGGTAAAATACCGTGTTCTCTTACTATAAGAGCATTGCGGAGAGGTACCATAAAGAATACACCCAAAAGTCCGCCTAAAAGTGCAATAATAGTAATTTCTACTATGCCGGGCTTGTCCATTTTGCCTTCAGCAGCCCAGAGAAAAAGTGCAGGCAATGTGAAAATAGCACCTGCCGCAAGTGATTCACCTGCAGAGCCGGCAGTTTGCACAATATTACATTCGAGTATAGAATTTTTACGCATAATAATGCGGATAACACCCATAGCAATTACTGCTGCCGGTATTGATGCTGAAACAGTCATACCTACTCTGAGTCCGAGATAAGCGTTTGCAGCGCCAAATATTACAGATAACAAAATACCTATTATAATAGATGTTACTGTAAGTTCCGGAGTTATCTTTTCCGCCGGGATGTAAGGTTTAAATTCAGTCTTGTTTTCCATAAAAATCTCCAATCTTAAATAATTTAAATTATTATACTATATTTTTTCATTTTTTGCAATAAAAATCATTTATTTTCATTTAAAATTTCGCAAAGTAATTCAAATATCATTTCAGTTGAAGAGATGCTTAATTTTTCGTTGAATGTATGGACTTCCCACATATTGGGCCCTATTGCAATGCAATCTAAATTTTCTATTGAAGAAGCGAAAACTCCGCATTCGAGCCCTGCGTGGATAGCTTCTATTTTTGGATATTCTTTGAATTTTCTTTTGTAAATTTCTTTGTATTGTTCCTGAAGTTTGGAGTTTCGATTATATTCCCAAGGGGGATAGTAACCGCTTACTTTTATGTTATCGGAAAGGTAGGATAAAAATGTTACAAGTCGCTCAGTTAAAGCTTCCATAGCAGTTTCTTTGTTACTTCTTAAAGAAAAAACTATTTCCAACTCATTTTCATCTGTTTTCAGTATTCCAAAATTCAAAGAAGTTTCGACAAGCCCTTTTATAGTTACGCTGAAATCTATTACGCCATTAAAGGTCGTTGCCATTATATAGATTAATTTTTCTTTTAAGTCTTTTTTAAGCACCAGACACTCGGATTTGTCGGATATAGTGATTTCAGGAGAAAAATCAGGTTCTCTGTCTGAAATTTCGAGTTTTATCGTTTCAAGGTAATTTTTAGCTTCTTTTAAAAATTCCTCTTTTTGTTCAATACAAAGCTTAATTTCACAACTATTCGGGATAGCGTTACTTTTATCTCCGCCATTTAACGAAATGATTTCAAAAGGAGAAGAAATATGGTTTAAAAATCTTCCTGCCAAAATATTGGCATTGACTCTGCCACTATTAATTTCAACCCCTGAATGTCCGCCTTTTAATCCTTTTATATCAATTTCAGCGATATATCCTTCTGCTTTTTCACGTATAACAGGAGTTTTTAAAACTACATCCCTGCCACCTGCACAAGAAACTATTACAGTATCAGCTTCTTCGCCGTCGAGGTTTATCATTTTTTTAGATTTTAATAAGCTCATATCAAGTGCTAAAGCACCGATCATACCGATTTCTTCGTCGCTTGTAAATACTGCTTCAATTGGTGGATGAGGGATATTGTCACTTTCGAGAATTGCCATTATCATAGCGACAGCTATTCCGTTGTCTGCTCCTAAAGTAGTACCTTTTGCGGAAAGTAAATCCCCGTCACGCAAAAGTGTAATTTTGTCAGTTTCAAAATTTATTTTGCAAGATGGCTCCTTTTGACAGACCATATCAAGATGTCCTTGTAAAATAACAGGATCGGAATTTTCGTACCCTTTTGTACCATTTTTAAAAATTATTATATTATCAGAAGCATCTCTTAAGTATTTAAGAGAGTTTTTTTCTGCAAATGCAACACAAAATTCAGCGATTTTACCGGTGTTTCCCGAGCCCCTCGGCACAGCACTTATATCGCTGAAGATTTCTAAAATTCTGTTTATTGACACTTTTATCTCCTCCTATGATTATAATGATAATCGGTCTTGCACAATTTTTAATAAAAAATAAAAATTGTGTTTCTTTATCATTATTATACCATTTTTTATGGCAAAGTCTATAAAAAGGCGTTTTTATTTATCATTATATTTTTTTCTGTATTCAGTAGGTGACATTTTAACAGTATTTTTGAAAATTTTGCTAAAATATAAAGCGTCTGCATATCCTACCGAAAGACTTATTTCTGAAATAGTAAGGTTGGTTGAAACAAGTAATGATTTACTGAAATTTATGCGAAGAGATTGTTGATATGCCTTTGGAGATATTCCTGCATATTCTTTAAAAAGGTGCAAAAATCTGCTGGTGCTAAGGTTACAAAGCGTGGAAAGTTCTTTAGAAGTTATCTCCTTGTTATAATTTGTAGTCACATAAGAAATGCATTTTTTAATGACATCTGAAGTCTTTTCATTTTTATTTGTGTATTTTCCAAGTTTATAAAGAAAAGAAAGCAATATTCCTTTTTCTTCTGAAATTTCTGTTTGTAAATTGTGTTCTGCAATTAAATCAAGCAGTGTTTTCTCGATAAGGTGAGGGACTGTCACCAAATGCACTCCGGGTAAAAGTTTGGCTTCATTAAGAATCTCAGGTACATTAAATCCGTTAAAGTGAATCCACAATGCTTCAGAGTCTTTACAATATACATATTTATGGGGAGTTTCAGGTGGATAAAGGATGAACATTCCTTTAAAAAGATTGTATTTTTTGTTTTCGAATTCCGCCTTGCAACAGCCATTTTTTACATATAGAATATGGTAATCATCTCTGCCTTTTTTTCGAAAAGTCATATTATCAACTGAACTGTTGGAAATCCCACAGTTGTTGAGTTGCAAATATGAATAGCTTTCTATATTATACTTGTCATTCAAGTCCCCATTATATATTTTCATAAATTTTACCTCCGGATAAAATATAACACATTACAGCACTTTTGTCCATATAAATACGAAAAAAATACATTTAAAAAGCCATATAATTTTATTATAATGGAGGAAATTATAAAGATAATCGAATGTCGAAATGATAAAAACCATTTTGACATTCGATAGTATTATAAAAAGAGGTGCTTTAAAATGAAATTTGCATTTATAGGTGCAGGCAGTTTGCAGTTTACATCAAGTTGTATGCGTGATTTACTGACATTTGAAAGTTTTCATGATTGCGAAATCGCATTAATGGATAATAATGAAGCAAATTTAAACAATATTTATGATATTTGTCTGAAAATAAAAGAGGCGATGAATTGTCCTGAATGCAAGGTAACGAAAACCATGAATCGTATTGAGGCACTAAAGGGTGCTGATGGCGTTTTATGCACAGTTTTTAATGGCGATATTGATATATGGAGATATGATATTGAAATTCCCAAAAAATATGGAGTTGATATAAATATAGGTGACACAAGAAGTGTTTCGGGGATTTTCAGGGCTGTGAGAAATATTCCCCTTATGCTTGAAATCTGCAAGGATATTGAAAAATATTGTCCAAATGCGGTGTTTTTAAATTATACAAATCCTATGTCTATGCTGTGTAAAGCTATGCAAAAATATTCAAATGTTGAGGTTACCGGAATTTGTCATAGTGTTCAGGGCACTATTAAAATGCTTTCAGAATGGTTAGATGTGCCTTGCGATGAAATCGTATATAAATGTCAGGGTGTAAATCATCAGGCATTTTATCTTGAGCTTAAACATAAGGGGATTGATTTATATCCGAAGCTTAAGGAACTTGTAGCTAATAATGAAGAATATTATAATAAGGAACAGGTCAGAAATGAAATGTTTTTAAAATTAGGTTATTATGTGACTGAGTCAAGCGGACATAATTCTGAATATAATCAATGGTTCAGAAAAAGACCTGATTTAATAGAGAAATATTGTACTCACGGCACAAACTGGAATCCCGGCGAGTATGCTTTTTCACTGAACTTAAGAACGGAAAGAAAGAAAAATCCTAAAAAGCAGTATGAAGAATGGATTAGTAAGGAAATTGATGTAAATAAAAGCTCTGAATATGCGGCGGATATTTTTGATGCGAGGCTTGGAAGCGGTAAACCTTTTATCTTTAACGGAAACGTTATAAATAACGGATCCATACCCAATCTTCCATATGATAGTTGTGTGGAAGTCCCTGTTGTTGCAGATCGTATGGGCTTTAAGACGACTATTGCGGGGCCTTTGCCTGATCATCTTGCGATTTTAGTAAATACTACTGCACGAATTGAAAATCTTGTTGTGGAATCGGTAATGAGAAAGAGTAAAGAGGGCATTTATCATGCTGTCGCTATGGATCCGCTTACCTCAGCAGTATGTAGTTTGGATGAAATCAAGAAAATGGTCGATGAGTTATTTGATATTAATAATGATTATGTGGTTGGATATAGATAAAAAAACTGTGCGGGTATTTTTAACCCGCACAGTTTTTGTTTTAAATTTTAAGCAAGTCTTGCTTTCATATCTTTAAGCTGTTTTTCCATTTCCTTTGGAAGTTTGTCGCCGAATTTTGCATAAAACTCTTCGATTCCTTTAGCATCTTCAAGCCAGAGGTCTTTGTCAACGCTTAATAAATCAGCGATTGTGTCAACTGTGATATCCAAACCTTCGATATTGATATCTTCGGGTTTAGGTTCGTAACCGATTGCTGTTTCTAAAGCATCCGCTTTGCCATCGCAACGACTCAAAATCCACATAAGAACACGCATATTATCGCCGAATCCGGGCCAGATAAAGTGACCTTCATCGTCAGTTCTGAACCAGTTTACGTTGAAAATTTTAGGAGCTTTGTCCCCTAATTCTTTACCCATTTTGAGCCAATGTGCCCAATAATCACCCATATTGTATCCACAGAAAGGAAGCATAGCCATCGGGTCACGACGAACTACACCAACAGCACCTGCAGCAGCAGCGGTAGTTTCATAAGCCATAATAGAGCCTACAAATACACCGTGTTCCCAGTCGAAGGACTGATATACGAGAGGAGCTGTTTTTGCACGACGACCACCAAATACGATAGCGGAAATCGGAACGCCTTTGGGATTGTCAAATTCCTTACTGATGCAAGGACAGTTTTTAGCGGGAGCAGTAAATCTTGAGTTAGGATGAGCAAGTTTGTTACCATCTGCAATAAATTCAGGGCCGTTAACTTTTTCACCTTTCCATTCTGTTGCATTAACAGGAGGATTCTTGTCAAGACCTTCCCACCAAACAGTGTTATCATCATTATTTATAGCAACGTTTGTAAAGATTGTGCCTTTTTCTGTAGAGTGAAGTGCATTGGGATTAGATTTTAAGTTAGTACCGGGAGCAACACCGAAAAATCCGTTTTCAGGGTTGATTGCCCAGAGACGTCCGTCATCACCTTTACGCAACCAAGCGATATCGTCACCTACAGTCCAGACTTTATAACCTTTTTTTGCATAAACTTCAGGTGGGATAAGCATAGCAAGGTTTGTTTTACCGCAAGCAGAGGGGAATGCAGCACAGATGTATTTTACTTCACCATGAGGATTTTCAATACCCAAGATGAGCATATGCTCAGCCATCCAGCCCTCATTTTTACCTTGGTAGGATGCAATTCTTAATGCAAAGCATTTTTTACCAAGTAATACGTTTCCACCGTAAGCGGAGTTAATGGAGCAGATTGTATTTTCTTCAGGGAAATGAACAATATAACGTTTTTCAGGATCAATATCAGCTTTAGAGTGCAAACCACGAACAAAGTCATCAGATGTATCGCCCAACTGCACAAAAGCCTGTTTTCCCATACGAGTCATAATATCCATGTTGAGAACTACATAAATTGAATCTGTAACTTCAACACCTACTTTTGACATTTTAGAACCGATAGGTCCCATGGAATAAGGAATAACATACATTGTTCTGCCCTTCATAACTCCGTCATACATCGGGTCGAGCATAGCATGCATTTCTTTAGGATCTTTCCAGTGGTTTGTGGGACCTGCATCTTCTTCTTTTAAAGAACAGATGAAGGTACGATCTTCTACACGAGCAACGTCATTAGGGAGAGTTCTGTGATATAAGCATCCGGGAAGTTTCTCGTCATTTAATCTGATCATCTCACCGGTAGAAATAGCTTCATCGCGCAAAGCATTGAGTTGTTCATCACTTCCGTCAATCCAGATAACTTTATCAGGTTTGCAAAGTGCAACCATTTCATCTACCCATTTTAATACATTTTTATTATTGGTAAGCATTTTTTTACCCCTTTCAATAATCGTGATATGTTAAATTACCAATTTTTCACAAATACTATTTTATCTTATATTTGTTAAAAAATCAATATTTAAATTACAAATAATATTAATTTATATAGTTTTAACAGTTGCGTTTAAAATTACCACTTCTTCATAGGGCTTATCGCTGTAATCTACACGTAAACCGGCAATTTTATTTACAACATCCATACCCTCAACTACCTGTCCGAAAACGGTATGTGCGCCGTCAAGCCAAGGAGTGCCGCCCACTTCCTTATATTTTTCCATTACGTCTTCGGAAAAGACTTTCCCTTGGCGTTTAAGCATATCAAATATTCTTGCATCTATAGTTTCGGGACCTGCCTGAACTATAAAAAACTGACTTCCGTTTGTGTTGGGACCTGCATTTGCCATAGAAAGTGCACCGCAAAAGTTTCTTGCTTCATCACTGAATTCATCTTCAAAAGAGTGGCCCCAGATGCTTTCGCCGCCTCTTCCGGTCCCTGTAGGATCTCCACCCTGAATCATAAAATCTTTTATAATACGGTGGAAAATTATTCCGTTGTAATAACCTTTTTCAATTAATGAGGTAAAATTTTCAACAGTTTTAGGAGCAACTTCGGGAAAAAGTAGAATTTCAACAGTGCCCATATTTGTTTCTAAAACTGCAATTTTATCATCTTTTTTTATTTCTCTGAAATTAATCATAATTATTTCCTCTTTTTAAAAAATTATTCTATAGTTTCCCCTGCCAGTATTGCATCAAGCTCAGCTTGTTCTTTCTCACTTTTTTCAACTAAGGAATTAAATTCTTCTTCACTTAAGCAGTTGTCAAGTGTTTCGAAATCGTCAGGGTTATAGGTTTTTAAAGTGACCTTATTGATAACAATATCTTCTTTAGGACGTCTTATAGGTATCAATTCAATACCCTGTTTTTCAGCTGCTTTTATCTCTTTTTCCGTAGGTTCTTCTGCAACTGTTTCAACTTGTAACATAGAATTCACTACGTCCATACCTTTTATAACTTTACCGTAAACTGAATGATACTGGGAATATCCCGGTACTCCGCCTACTTTTTCAAAAGCATTCCTCATCATTACAGGGAATGATGAATAATCTATCATACGTTGGCGATCCTCTTCAGTTAAGGGAATATCTCCTAAAAAGAATGAACGGGAATCATAGCAAAGGCTTTTAAAGACGGTGCCGCTTTGATATGTGATGGTAAAAAGACTTCCTGAAAAAGGCCATAAATTCTGAGAAAATTCTGCTTTTTTAGGTTTATCTTCGTTGGTTTTTCCTTCTTTACCAAATCTGTCGGAACTTCCGAATGCTGAAAGTTTATAGTCGGGTTCTACTCTGAACATAACCTGTCCGTCATAATAACCTTCATTTACTAAATCTTTGAAGTTCTGGACTATTTCAGGCACTTCGTTTGTATAGAGCAAAACTGTAATTTCGCCCATACTTGTATCAAAAACAGCTATATCGTCACCTTCTGTCGGCGGTTTAAGCTGAATGTAATCGATTGTATTGGGGTCAATTTTACTGTTACCCATACAACCTGTAAGGAGCAACATAGTTATAAGTAATATACTAAATATTTTTTTCATTTTTATTCCTTTCCTTATTTAGATTCTAATTGTTTTTTGTAATAAAAAGTGAATAAAAATCCACATAATCGGGTAACAAAACATTAAAAGTGGAGTTAATTGTTTAGTGGCATTTAAAAATCCGAAAACAGCAATCAGCAATGCTCCTAATATAACTGAACACAGAGTTACTACAAATGCTAATTTTGTCATAATTTTTATGCGTTTTGCCAGTGATACAGCACAAGACATTGAAGTAAAGCTTCCGTCGTTAATGGAAATTGCAGGACGGATTTTAACAAACTGACTGCATTCGTTGTAAAGCTTGTTGAATTTAGTAGGTAAAATTTTGAAATAATCGGGGTGAATTCCAAAAAGCTGCGACAATCTTTCTTTTGTAATGATTGAATCGCTGGTTTTTATAGTTAACGCAATATCGCTGTTATAGAGCATACGAATTGCTTCTTCGGTTGCATAGGTGGGTTGGAGACTGAAAATAAATACCGCAGTCAATTCACCTTGTGCGGAAAGATAAACCAAGTCACTTCCTTCTAAATTGAATCGGCTTTCATAATCAAGACTGGGAACACGGATGTTATGCGACGACATAAGTTCGCGATTGCCTATCAGGATACGTCTGTTACCTATCCATGCCGACAATCCCATTCCATCTTCATAATGCAGGTTTTCAGCTTTACTTAAGAGCTCTGTTTTACCTGCAATAATTTTTAAAAATGTGCCTGTAAGGATACTGTCAGCTCCATTCAAAACACTTGCAGCATCAAGTATTGCCTCATCTATTCGCATACCTTCAAAGGTTTTAATTCCGTTTAAAACAACTGCGTCAGGTGTAAAAAGTTTATCGGCAGTTGTTACAAGAACATTGACATCACCATATTCAACTCCACTTTTTTCTCCGCATACAGAAGCGTTAAAAAGTGATGCGATTTTTGAGGATCTGAAAAGAGGATAGCAAACACTATAAAGATTTAGCACTGATGCAAAAATGCAGATGAAAGCTGTCATAACAGTTAATGCAAGGTGTTGCTGCATTGTAAAAAGAAATACAAAAAGTGCAATCACCAAGGAAAAAGCTGCACCAAAGAGGGTAACATCTCTGCCTAATCGGTCACTTGCATCCATTGAAAAGGAAAGTTCTGAAAAATCGGAAATCTCTTCCACTTTTCTGTTGACAACTGGATATGCAGTTTCATCGGTAAGTCCTTTTGCAAATTCGGTAGCAGCACGATTATCCCATATAATCTGTGCTTCATTTTTTTGCGTGATAGTTTTTAAAATTTTTCTGTTGTTAAGAGCAGTTTTACAGATCATGTTTTTTGCAAAAAACGAAATTGCCAGAATCAGTATTCCAACAGGGAGATATTGGTGTATATTTGCATTTACAAGACCTTTTGGAAATATAAATTGTGTTATATACTGTAGAACACAGAAAGAAAATGCAACTGTAGGTACAATATCGCGATCAGGCTCCATTTTTTTAATAGATTTAAATCCGCTTATAAAAGTGGGAAGTCCTAAAATTGCTGATAACACACCTATTATTCCGGGAATTAAAAGGAAAAAACGTGATGGGATTTTTTCAATTTCCAATGTTGCATTTGAATAAATAAGCATTGATATCAAAAGAGAAATTAAGGAAAGTATGGTAAGAAAAATTCCTCTTAATAAATTTGAGCTTTTTTCATGTGCAATAATATTTTCAAACTCTTCCGGAGAGGAGAGATTTATTTTATCCACAAGCTTTTTAAAAGTCGGTGCAATCTCTAAACGTCTGTCAAAATCGGGATCTTCCTTAGCCATATTAAAGTGAATTTCAGGTGTGTTTAAAGATTCATCTTCTTTCTCAACAGGTATAGGTTTCAGAGGCTTTTGTTCTTTTCTGATAGAATCTACATCAATCGAAATAGGGCCGCTGTTTTCAAGCTGTGCAGGGGGATTTTCAGCTTTATTGAATACTTTTTTTACTTCATAAACAATTTTGCTTTCAGATGGCTGTTTTGCCGGAGTAAATTCTTTAGTGGGAGGTTCTATTGAAATCTCCTCTTTTTTTTCAGGATTTAAATCCTTAAGCAAAGTATCAACATCGACGTTTTCATCTGAGGCCGACGAAAAACCGACTTCAGTTAAAATATCGTCTAAAGAAAATTCTTTATCATTCATTCGGTTTCACTCCTTGCTCATTTTTTATTTTGCCTTGAGATTACTGCGCTGTCTTGCCACTTCGTACATGATAATTCCTCCTGCAACAGAAGCATTGAGTGAAGTGATTTTTCCTTTCATCGGTAAAGTTACCAAGACATCACATTTTTCTTTTAAAAGTCTGCCGATTCCGTTTCCTTCAGAGCCTACTATAAGTGCAACTCCTCCGCTGAAATCGGTCTGGCACCAGGTTTCCCCTTTCATATCACAACCGTAAACCCAGATGCCTTTAGTTTTAAGCTCGTCCACAGTTGAAGCGAGGTTGGACACCCTTGCAACAGGAAGGTGAGCCACTGCACCTGCAGATGCCTTATAAACAGCCGGTGTCAGGCCGACGTTTCTCCTTTTAGGAATAATTATTCCATGTGCGCCTGCAGTTTCTGCAGTTCTTATCAGAGCTCCCAGATTATGAGGGTCTTCAATTTCATCAGCAATTATTATAAAAGGGGATTCGTTTAAAGCTTCTGCTTTTGATAAAATATCTTCGACAGTATAATATTTAACTGTGGATAATGTAAGTAACACGCCCTGGTGATTAACACCACCGGCCATAGAAGATAATTTTTGTGCAGAAATTTCCTTAACAGGATAACCTGATTGTTTAGCAATAGAAATAATTTTTAAAATTGTACCGTTTATCTGACCGGTTGCAACATATATAGTATCAATTTTATCTTCACTTTTAAGTGCTTCCAAAACCGCATTGCGTCCGGCAACTACGTTATTATAAGAAGCTTCTTGTGTTGATCTTGAAAATTTTTCATTATTTTTTATCATTGTTTATTCATCGCCCATCTGATAATTTATATACATATATAAGTATATCATATAAAATTGCCAAATACAACGAAAAAAATACAAACATCGACTAATTATCAGAAAAAAATATATGCAAGTGCTAAAAGTAATAACGAATCCGCTTCTTCATTTAAAAGCAGTAAAAAAAGGCAGATGAGAATAAGTTTATCTCTATCCAAATTTATGCTTTTCAAATCAGTAGGGGGATTAATTTTCATGTTTCCCTTTTCTTCTTTAAGTGTATTATTAAGCTTATCCGCCGCTTTTCTTTGCATTTCTTTTACTCTTTTGGCAGCATCACGCTGCATTGATAAAATTTCTGATGAGGAATATCCACTGTTAAACTGTGCCATAATTATTTCCTATTCTAATAAATTATTTAATATTCCGCTTTCGCGAAGGGTGGGAAGCAAGGAAATAAGCTTCATTATTCGTACTGCTTCATCAACTTTGTGACGTCTTTCTTCTTTAAGTAATGGTTTTAAAGATTTCAGTAAAGTAGTATTTGGGTTTTCTTTATTAAAATCTGAAATAAGATTTTGAATTTTTAAAATATCATCGGGACTGATGGTAGCTTCATTTTTTGGCTTTGTATTTTCATCATTTGGCTTAGAATCCATACCGAACATTTTTGACAAATCCTCTAATTGTTTCATCCCTTCCTCGCTGCCCAAAAAATTCTGAAGGGCAGTAGTTAAGTCTTCCATCTCAAAATCCGCCCTTTCTTTCAGTTATTCCCCAAGTATGTTTTTAAGCATTTGTTGTGCACCGGGGGTGTTTATAACTTGTTGTGCGAGTTTTGGATTTTTTAAGAAAGTTTGCAGTTTTTTGTTGTCAGCATCGTTTAAATTTCCCAAAACACTATCATATTTTCCTTCTTCAAGTTGTTTTTTTAAAACATTCGGGTCTTTATTGAGTTTCTTTCCGATTATTGAGATTAATTTGTCAACGTTTGGATTGTTTTGATTCATATAAACACCTATCTTTCTTTTTTAAATTTGACCAAAGAGTCAATATATATTATACTTATGAAGCAATATCCTAATTTATTAAGGAAAGGGTAGTTTTATGCGAATAATTGTTGTATCGGATACGCATAGAGATTTTAACACTTTATATAACATAGTAAAAAAGCATCAGAATGAAGCTGATCTTTTTATCCATTTGGGCGATGGTGAGCGTGAAATGGAGGATATTAAGGATTTATTCCCTGAACTTAGCTTTGTTGCTGTCAGGGGGAATTGCGATTTTGGCAGTTTTCTGCCTGAAATCACCGTAACTTTTGCGGAGGATATAAGGATTCTTTGCACTCATGGACATAATTTATCAGTTAAATATTCTTTAGAGCATTTAAAAGCTAAAGCAAAAGAGGAGAATTGCCGTATTGCATTATATGGCCATACTCATCAAAGCGACACACATTATGACGATGAAATATATTTTTTAAATCCGGGAAGCACCTCTTTGCCAAGAAATTCCAAGGCATCATATGGGATTATCGATGTTGAGAAAAATGGCATAATGCCGTTTATAGTTGAGATAAAATAATAATTTTGAAATTAGGAATATATAAAAAAGGTTTACGGGATACCGTAAACCTTTTTGTTTTATTGATTTTCTATTTCTTCAAGTGAGAAAATTGAGGAAACTCCTCCTTGTTTTGTGGTGGAAAGTCCTGCACTCTTACAAGCAAATCTGACTGTTTCTATAAGTTCTTTTTCTGATAATTCATCGGGATTTTTTTCGATATTGAGCAATTTATAAATCGCACTTCCGCCAAAAATATCTCCGGCACCCGTGGTGTCAATTACTTTTAATCCCTTTAATGCAGGAATATGTCCCTGGGCATTTTTATTTTTAAAGAAACATCCATTTGCGCCACAAGTAACAAAAACAAGCTTAACTCCGAAGTTACTCAGAATATATTCTGCCCCTTCTTCAACACCGAGATTAAAAAGGTATTCTACTTCCTCGTCGCTGATTTTTACAATATCGGCAAAATCAAGTCCCCTTATCAGCTGTTTTTTACATTCATTTTCATCTTTCCACAAAGGTTTACGCAAATTAGGGTCATAGGTTATAAGTTTTCCTTTGCTTTTTGCATATTCCAAAGCTTTATAAGTGGCTTCTTTTGCAGGTTCGTCAGTGAGGGAAAGAGTCCCAAAATGGAAAATCTTTGCATCATCAATCAGTTTTAAATTAAGTTCATCAAAACAAAGTTTAGTATCTGCACCGGGTTTTCTTGCAAAAGAAAATTCCCTGTCTCCTGATTCATCAAAGGTTACAAAGGCAAGTGTTGTGAAAACATCGTCGTCGGTTACAATACCATCAGTTAAAATATTTCTGTTTTTAAGAGTATCAATTAATAGTTTGCCGAAAGCATCGTTTCCTACTTTGGCAAGTAAAGCTGTTTTTTTACCGAATTTTGCAAGTGTTGCTAAAAAATTTGTTGGTCCTCCGCCCGGATGAGCTGCCATAGTGGGATAACCCTCATCATCTTTTTTTAATGAAGCAAAATCTATAAGCAATTCTCCGATTGCAACTACATCTAACATTTTTATATCTCCTTTAATTTTAAATAAAGTTATATATTTATAGTGTTTTTCCTACAAAATTATCGGCTTTATATATTGATTTATGCAACACTTTTTATTTTCTTGCGATGTTACTGTCTTTTGCAGCTTTTGCAACTGCCTCGGAAACAGCTTTTCCCACTCTTTTATCAAAAGCTTTTGGTAAAATATACTGTGCATTTAATTCCTCAGGAGAAACAAGAGAGGCGATAGCATAGGAAGCTGCCATTTTCATTTCCTCGTTTATATCCGATGCTCTTACATCAAGAGCACCTCTGAAAATTCCGGGGAAAGCCAGAACATTGTTGATTTGATTCGGGAAATCTGAGCGTCCTGTTCCTACAACTGCAGCTCCTGCTGATAATGCCACGTCGGGAGAAATTTCAGGTACGGGATTTGCCAACGGGAATACAATCGGATTTATTGCCATAGCTTTTATATCTTCTGCTGACACAATATCAGGAGCAGAAACACCGATAAATACATCGGCACCACGAAGTGCATCGGAAAGAGTACCCATAAGTTTTTCGGGATTGGTTTTAAGGCTCATTTCTTTGTGTGCATCGCTTAAATTTTCCATACCTTCACAGATGATTCCGAATTTGTCACATAAAATCAGGTTTTTAACGCCCAGTCTTAAAAGGTGACTTGCAATCGCAGTTCCTGCACTTCCTGCACCATTTATAACAAGTTTGATTTCATCAATTTTTTTCTTAACTACTTTAAGTGCATTTAAGAGTGCTGCTGCCACAACAATTGCGGTACCATGCTGGTCATCGTGGAAAACAGGAATATCACAAAGATCCTTTAATCTTCTTTCCACCTCAAAGCATCTCGGGGCAGCGATATCTTCGAGATTGATGCCACCAAAACTGCCCGAAATATTGTAAATAGTTTTAACAAGTTCATCAACATCTTTAGTTTTTATACAAAGGGGAAAGGCATCTACGTCTGCAAATTCTTTAAAGAGAACGCATTTCCCTTCCATAACCGGCATACCTGCCTCAGGACCTATATCTCCAAGGCCTAAAACCGCTGAACCATCTGTTATAACAGCGACTAAATTAGAACGTCTTGTGAGCTCATACGATTTATTAACGTCATCTTTGATGGCTAAACAGGGTTCTGCTACACCGGGAGTATATGCGATTGATAAATCATTACTGTTTTCAACTTTTGTGCGGGAGATAACTTCTATTTTTCCATTCCATTCGCGATGTTTGTTAAGTGATAATTCTTTGATGTTCATTTTAAAACCTCTTTTGCATTAATAAATTTATAATAAATCAATCTGTTGTTTTAATTATATCATAAAAATATGGGTTGTGCACATTTTTAAAAAATTTGTATAAGTTTTATTTGCGATTTTGTTTTTAATATTTGAAAAAAATCAAAATTATCCAAAAAAACTATCTAAATTGTCCTTGATTACACGAAAAAATAAGTATATAATGAAAGAGAGTATTTTAAAAAGGATGGTGATCATATGTCTTTTCCCACTGAAATCAAACATGAAATAGATATTCCTTTTAAAGACGGGTCCCCTTTTTTTTATGCGCTGAACAAAAAAGTTAACGAAAATGATTTTTATAACTTGGCATGGCATGAATCGATGGAAATAAAATACATTGTTTCAGGTTCGTTGTCGATAAATTTTGGCACTCATATATTAAAGGCAGAAGAAGGGGATATTGTGGTGATAAACCCTTATGAATATCATGCAAATCTCTTTGAGTCTGATAGTTGTGTGGAGTATCATCTGCTTTGCATTGATTTATCGAGGATTTTTAATGATGCCACTCTTAAACATGGTTTGTTTTCTTCTGAAAATTTAACTGTGAAATTTAATAATCTGATAAAAAATGACTATTTAATAAGAAAATATGCTGATGAATTATTCTTAGCCTTACCGAAAGAGGACTTATTACTTTCACTGGGTGCTTTTTTTTCGTTCTTTTCAGTTTTAAAAAGTTACGCTCATAATAAGACAAAATCTGTGACAAACAGTAAGGTTTCCCGTCACAAGGAAATTATGAATATTGCACTTTCATATATGCATTCACATTTTAATGAGCAGATAAAATTAAAAACTATTGCAGAAAAATGCTTTATGAGCGAATCACATTTTTGCAGAGTTTTCAAAGAACTTACGAAAGAAACTCCAATTTCGTATATAAATAGTCTCAGAATCAATAAGGCGCTTTTTTTGCTTGAAAGCTCGGACCTTTTGATAAGACAAATTGCGGAGGAAGTAGGATTTTCCGAGGAAGCATATTTTTGCAGATGTTTTAAAAAAGCCTTAGGTGTTTCACCTAAAAATTATCTTAATGAAAAACAAAAAGAATTAAAAAGGAGATAAGAAATGAGTACTGTAAGATTTGGTGTTTTAGGTTGCGGAGTTATCGCAGATTGGCATGCCAAGGCAATTTTAATGTCGAATGGCGGAAGTTTAGTTGGTGCCGCTGATGTAAATTACGAAAGTGCAAAGAATTTTGCCGAAAAGTATGAAATAAAAGCGTTTGCTTCTCCTGAAGAAATGCTTAATTCCAATGAAATCGATGCGGTTTGTATCTGTACTCCCAGTGGATTTCACGCAAGTTGCGCTATTAAGACTATTGAGGCAGGCAAACATCTTTTGATTGAAAAACCTCTCGCAATTAAAAATGAAGATTGTGAAAGAATTATAAAAATGGCAAAGGAAAAAGGAATCTGTGCCGGTGTTGTTTCACAGCTGCGTTTTTCTTCTTCAGTAAGAGAGGTAAAAAAATTAATCGTTGAGGGAAAATTAGGTAAAATAATAACAGCGGATCTTCTGATGAAATATTATCGTTCACAGGAATATTATGATTCCAGCAGCTGGCGCGGAAGATGGGAGCTTGACGGGGGTTCACTTATGAACCAGGGAATTCATGGCCTTGATATTCTTTTGTTCCTTATGGGTGATGTGAAGAGAGTTTTCGGGACTGTTAATACACTTGCTCATGATATGGAAGCAGAAGACACTGCTACTGCTACAATAGAGTTTACAAATGGTTCTTTGGCTGTTGTTCAAAGTTCTACTGCAGTTTATAATGGATATCCCAGAATGCTTACTATTTCAGGCACAAAAGGTACAGTTACCTTAGAGGATGATGCTATAATAAGATGCGACCTTGAGGATAAAAATTATACTGTCAAATCAAAAACTGAAATTAATGGAAATTTTGGGTTCAATGATCCGAAGGCTATTTCAAATGACGGCCATGCTATGCAGATTCAGGATTTTATCGATGCTTTGAAAAATGGCACTCAGCCATTTATTCCCTTAGCAGAAGGCTATAAATCAGTTAGAACTATCAATGCTATATATTCATCTTCAAAAGATGAAAAAGTTGTAACTATAAATTAAGGAGAAAAATATGAAAATACTTAAAAAAGATAAATTGACTGTAAAAATTTCTGATACCCGTGATGAAATGGGTATGGTTGCGGCAAAAGATATTGCTGATGCAATCAGAAAACTTCAGACAGAAAAAGATGAAATCAATATTATTTTTGCAGCAGCTCCTTCACAAAATGATACCTTAAAGCACTTGCTTAAAGAAGAAGGTATAAGCTGGGAAAAAATAAACGCTTTTCATATGGATGAGTATATAGGGCTTCCAAAATCTTCTCCTGCGAGATTTGCTGAATACTTAAATGATCATATTTTTAAATTAGCACCGTTTAAAAGTATAAATTATATTAATTGTGAAGCTGAAAGTATTAAAGAGGAATGTGAAAGATATTCATCTTTACTTACAGAATATAAAACTGATATTGTAATTTTAGGCATTGGTGAAAATGGACATATCGCATTCAATGACCCCGGCGTTGCTGATTTTAACGATAAGGTGTTGGTGAAACCCGCACAGCTTGATGAGGTTTGCAGAAATCAACAGGTGAATGATGGTTGTTTTCCTGATATTGATTCTGTTCCGAAATTTGCACTTACCCTTACAGTACCTGCACTTACCCGTGCTACATATATGTTTTGCAGTGTTCCTTGCAAAACAAAGGCATGGGCTGTAAATGAAACCATTACAACTGATAAAATTGATGAACATTGTCCTGCTACTGTTTTAAGACTTCACGATAATGCAATTATGTACTGTGATGCTGACAGTGCAGGAGGTCTTAAACTATGATTACAAGAATTAAAAGTAAACGTATAATTAAAGATGACAGTTTTTTTGATGGGTATCTTTATATAAACGACAGTATAATTGAGGATATAACAAATAATGAATTGCCGTTTGATGTGGAGATTGATGCCAGTGAAAAAATTGTTGCTCCCGGATTTATAGACATTCATGTCCATGGTGGTGCGGGATTGGATTTTTCTACTGCTGATGTTGAAGATATTAAAAAAATTCTTGATTTTCATTTATCACATGGTACCACTACAATTTATCCTACGCTTTCTTCTTACAGCACCGAGGTATATTATAAATCGCTTTCAAATTTGCGTAGTTTTAAAAAGCAGAATCTTTCTAAGGTTAGATTTAATGGCGTTCATATGGAGGGCCCTTATTTTTCATTGAATCAATGTGGTGCTCAGTCTGCTGATATTATAACCCCTCCTAAAAAAGAACAATATGAAAGTATTTTGAGGGATTTTGACGGACTTATTTCTCGGTGGAGTTATGCTCCTGAACTGGATGAGGATATGGAGTTTTCCAGATACTTGAAAGATAAAGGCATCGTTTCCGCAATCGGGCACTCAGATGCTATTTATGATGACTGTATGAAAGCTTATAATGAGGGCTGCAAACTTATAACTCATCTTTATTCCTGCACTTCGACTATCACAAGGGATCATGGCTTCAGGCGACTAGGGATTATTGAAACTGCCTATCTTTATGATGACATTGTAGTTGAAATTATTGCTGACGGAAAGCATTTACCACCGGACCTTATTAAGATGATTTATAAAATCAAGGGCGATGATGAAATTTGTCTTGTTACGGATGCTATTGCCGCTGCAGGTTGTGATGAGGGATACCCTGCCCCCATCGGCTTTAACTTTATAGTTGAAGACGGAGTTGCAAAACTTCCTGACAGAACGGCTTTTGCAGGTAGTATAGCAACTACCGACAGACTTTTAAGAGTATGTATTAAAGAGGCTCAGATTCCACTTATTTCAGCGGTCAAGATGATAACTGAAAATCCTGCAAGGGTTATGGGGCTTAAAAATACGGGTGCCCTTAAAAAAGGTTATGATGCTGATATTGTAATTTTTGATGATGATATTAATATAGAAAAAGTATTTGTTTTGGGAAAATAGGAGGATTATTATGTCAAATATTCGTCTTGGTGTTTTAGGATTCAGACACGGTCATATTTTTTCTGTGTATAATCGCGCACAGACAAAAGAAGGTATTGAAATAGTAGCTTGTTGTGAAGAAGATGCTGCTGCCAGAGAAGCTGCAATTAAAAACAATGTTACTATGACTCACGAAACTTTTGATGCACTTATTGCAGATGATAGTATCGATGCAGTTGCGATTGGCGCTTGTTATGGTGATAGAGGTGCACTTGCTATCAAAGCTTTGAAAGCGGGCAAGCATGTCATAGCTGATAAGCCACTTTGCACTTCTTTAAAGGAATTTAAAAAAATTAAAAAGCTTGCGAAAGAAAAAAATCTTGCAGTAGGTGTTATGCTTGATTTGCGTGATAACCCCAAGGTTGTTACTGCAGCTAAATTATTAAACGAAGGCAAAATCGGAAAGGTTAATAACATAAATTTTGAAGGACAACATCCGCTTTATTACGGTACTCGTCCCGACTGGTATTTCGAAAAAGGAAAACACGGCGGTGTTATTAACGATATTGCAATTCATGGAATTGATATTGCAAGATTATTTACAAAAAGTGATGTCGAAAAAGTTATTGGTTCCCGTTGCTGGAATTTCTATGCTGATAAGGAGCCTGATTTTTTAGACAGTGCACAGTTTATGCTTAAAATGGGAAATGGTGCAGGAGTTATTGCTGATGTGTCATACGCTTCACCCGATAGCTTTGATTACAATATGCCTACTTACTGGAGATTTGAGCTTATAGGAAATAAGGGGTATATGATTTTTGATAATTCTTCAGATAATCTTTCACTTTACATAAATGGTGCCACTGAGGTGGAATATGTAAATGCTGTTTCAGGTGATAAGGATTATCTTGATAACTTTATTGAAGACATAAAAGGTGAGAAGAAAAATACTGTAGAATATCTCAATTCTTCTGAACAGACTTTAAAAGTACAGACTTGTGCGATTTTGGGTTAAAAAAAGGCTATGGCAATTTGCCATAGCCTTTTTTTATTCAGCTTCTGTCACTTCATTAATAGTTTTCTCAAGTTCTGTTTTAGCTTCTTCACAGAAATTAGCAAAATCATTATTTAACCAGGTGAGCATATTGTTTTCAGTTTCCTCGGAAATTTTTTCATTACTTTCGATTTGTTTTTTGTAAAGTGCTAATAAATCAGCTTTTTTATTGAGTTCATCAACAGTTTCCTGTTCTACATAATCAAGATTTTTATTCACAAATTCAGCTAATTCGTTGAATTCTTCAACTGCATTATTGTAAGCTGCTTCCAATTCACTTTTGTTTTGAACACAAGATGCAAAACTTATCATAATAGCTAAGCAAAGCATTCCTGCTAATAATCTTTTAAATATTTTTTTCATAATAATCCACCTAATTTAAATATTTTTAAACGACTTTTAACTTTCTTTTTTTCTCTATAAATTGAGTTAAAACAACCAGTAAGAATATAGAAAGACCTATTAAATCGGTTATATAGCCCGGATAAATCAGGAACAAACCGCCGATTAAGCTTAATATTTTCTGTATCCACAACATATTGCAAAGCATATATCCTTGTAAAGACGATGCTACAGCGTACATGCCTACCAATGAGGTTATGCTTATCAGTATAACCTCTAAAACAGAGGTATCGATAAAGAGCATTGCGGGATTTAATGCAAAGATATAAGGAACAATGAATGCTCCGATAGCAAGTTTTGTAGAAGTTATAGCTGTTTTCATAGGGTTAGCCTGGGCAATAGCAGCACCTGCGTATGACGCCAATGCGACGGGCGGAGTCAAATCTGCTACTATTCCAAAATAGAATACAAAGAAATGAGCTGCAATCGGGGGAAGGCCCATACGAACAAGAATTGGAGCACAGGTTGCCGCCATAATGCAGTAATTAGCAGTAGTCGGAACACCCATACCAAGAATGATACAGCAAACCATAGTAAGGAATAATGCTACTATAATCTGATTTCCTGCAAGTGCAACAATTCCGTTAAATACCATATTGGCAAGGCCTGTCATTGTAATTGTACCTGCAATAATGCCTGCAACACCACATGCCGCAGCAACGGAGATCATTCCCTTTCCACCTGCCGCAAAAGCATCAAATATCTTCTTTGGTGTTATTCTGTCTTCCTTATTAAAAAGGCCTACCACTATTGCCACAACGATTGATATTGCGGCTGCATATTGAATGGAACGCTGACTTGTACTCACAAGATATACTAAAACTATCAAAGGTAAAAGCAAATAAGATTGTTTTAAAAGTGGTAAAAATCTGGGAAGTTCAGCTCTTGTGAGGCCTTTAAGCCCTTCTTTTTTAGCTTCAAGATGAACTGCAATAAATACACCTGCAAAATATAAAATTGCGGGTAATATTGCTCTTAAGGTTATGTTACTGTATGGAATTGCCAGGTAATCAGCCATTAAAAATGCTGCAGCACCCATAATAGGAGGCATTATCTGTCCTCCGGTTGATGCAGCCGCTTCGGATGCAGCTGCGAATTCAGGTTTGTAGCCTGTTTTTTTCATCAAAGGAATAGTAACTGAGCCGGAACCTACAGTGTTTGCAACAGATGATCCCGAAACCATCCCCTCTAATGCACTAACTACTACAGCAACTTTTGCAGGTCCGCCTGAGAAGCCGCCTACAATAGAGTTACTTATTTTAATAAAGAAATCCGCAATACCGGTTCTTTCCAGAAATGCACCGAATATGATAAAGACCACGATGAATTTTGAACAAACATTGATAGGGGTTGATAAAATACCTTCTTTTCCATAGAAAAGGTAATGTACGATATAGGTGATTTTTCCCCAGAAAGTAGGGTTACGGAGTCCCCAGATAAATGCATAGATTAAAAATGCACCTGCAACTATAACTATTGGTAATCCGACACTTCTTCTGCAAAGCTCAGCTAAAGACAGAATACCGATAATACCTATTGTTATCTGATACCATTCAAACTTACTTCCCTGCTGAATTATTGTAATAGCGTTGGTTGTAAAATATAAAAATGCACCGGTGCCACAGAGCATAAAAATAATGTCATACCAGGGCATTGAATTAACTTTTTGTGTACCCTTTTTAATGGGGTAAACCAAGTAGCCTATTAAAATGATAAAGGCAACAAAGGTGGTAAGACGAATTTCTTCAAGCCAGCTTGCAAATAAAGTTACATATATGCAAAAAAGAGAAAAGAATGTTAGTATCGTGTCAATGAAAATTTTTGGTTTTCCTTCCCAGATCCTTGTATTTGACTCTCGGTCAAATTTTTTCATTACTGAATCTAAATCCATTGGTTCAGCAGTTGAAGGAGTTTTTGACTTTTTAAAAAACATTATTTACACTCCTAACTAAAAAAGCTGCGGCGATTAAATCGTCGCAGCTTAAATTTTAAAAACTATTCAACTGCTACTGTAACGCCTTTTTCTGCAAAATATTTTGCAGCACCTGCGTGGAAAGGAACTGTCATACCACTTGTAGCATTTTCAATGCTGAGTTCTGCTCCCTTTGCATTTTCGCTTGTTATTGCTTCAATATTTTCAAAAATTGCTGATGTTAATTGATAAACATCGTCTTCACTTGCATCTGCATTTACAATCAATGTAGCTTTAACTGTAACTGTTGTTACATCTTCAGCCTGGCCATTGTATGTATTTGCTGGGATTTTATAGGTTGTGTAGAAAGGACAATCAGCAATAAGTTTTTCAGCAATTGCACCATCGATAGGTACTAAGTATGCATCGTTTGTTGTGCAAAGCTCTGTGATAGCGGGTGTAGGAGCACCTGCAACGATGAATGCAGCATCAATTTTCTTGTCTTTAAGTGCGTCAGCACTGTCAGCGAAGGACTGATACTGAGCTTTAATATCGTCTTCTGTAAGACCTGCAGCTGTCAAAACGTCCATAGCGTTGAAATATACACCGGAACCGGGAGCGCCGATTGAAACGCTCTTGCCTTTAAGGTCAGCTACACTTTTAATGGAAGGATCCATTGTTACAAGCTGAACTGATTCTGCATAAAGACCTGCTACTGTTCTAAAAGAATCAATTTTACCTTCATTTTCAAAAGAACGTGTTCCTGCCCATGCATAGGACATAACGTCGGACTGAACTGTACCTAACTGATAGTTGCCTGCATCAATTCCCTGAATGTTAGCTTTTGAACCGTCAGTAGAAACAACTGTGACATTAATATCTGTGTTGTTCTGAATGTATTGGCCTAAAACTCCGCCGTAACCATAATATGTACCGGCTGTTCCGCCTGTTCCCATAGTCATTGAAGTACCTGCTGTGTTACCACAAGAAGCAAATCCAGCTGTCATAGCAACACAAAGTAATCCTGCTAAGATTTTCTTTAATGCATTTTTCATAATAATAATCTCCTTATTTTGTTACTTTAAATGCTGCATTGAAATTTTGCAACATCACAGTTAGTTTATTATATCATAAAATCTTAAAATTTCAAAGTTTCTTTTGATTTTTCTACAAATATTACAAAACAACTATCTTCTTTTTGGATATCTTGCCTTATTGAATTTGACTATTTAAGTGGTTTTTCGTATTTTTAATAGCTATGATACAGAGCTTTTAATATAAAAACTAAACGGTTTAGATGTATATAAAAATAAACTTTGCGTAAGCAAAGCCCCCATTTTTCTTCTCTATTCTTTGGAAACGACAATTTTTAGAGAAGAGTGAAGAGAGAAAAGTGAAAAGATAAGAGTACAAAAAGAAACGGAACGCTAATGCGTTCCGTTTCTTTTATGGCAAGTTGCACCGAAAAAGATATCATAACAACGCAGAATAAATTTCCTCTCCGCCGTTTACAAAAATTTCAACGATGTAAGCATCACGAAGAATTTTAATATCCTTAATATCTCCTACATATGTAATTGGCTCACGACCGTTTCTTTTAACAATGAAGCCGTTTTCTGTTCGTTCTAAACACTCATCTTCATCTTTTAGCAAGTGTTGTAATTCTTTTATAGGGAAGGCAGTTATTTTTCCACCCTTTAATTTTAACTCTCTCGGAACAGACATACAACCAACATCTTTTTCGGCAAAACCGGCATAGCTCCATCCGGGAATCCAACTAATTAAAATGTTTCTGCCTAAATGGTCGCGGAACACCTGACCTGCATATTGGTCAGGTCCTTTATCTATTTCGGCAGTATGTTTAATGTTGAATTTTTTATTTATAAATTCTCCGTACATTACCGAAAAGAAGTGCCTTTTTTCAATCGGGCAGACCGATGCTGTGAGTAGATATAGGTCGTTTTCTGCCGACATAAATGACGGGCACTCCGTATACTTACAGCCTTCCCACTCACACATAATTCCTTCATATTCCCAATTGAATAGCTCATCACTTTTATACAACAAAAGTCGTCCTGTCTTACTTTCGGGGTTGCCCGTTGCCATAACACAGTAATACTGTCCGTCGATATAACAAACTGCGGGGTCGCGGAAATCAGGACCGCCATCGTTAGGATAATGCTCAATCACAGGGTTGCCTTTGTACTTTTCAAAATGAATCCCGTCGGTCGAATATGCCACACTGACGGTTTGAGTTTTTTCTTTTCCTTTGATCGAAGCGTAGAAAAGGTAGAGGACATCATCTTTCACCGTTGCCGTACCTGACCAGCAACCATTGTTGTCATAGTCTCTGTCCGGAAATAGTGCGACGGGCAATTCTTCCCAATCGATAAAGTTCTTTGTTCTGGCGTGTCCCCAATGCATCGGCTCTTTCCACGGAGTTTCAAAATTGGGCGCGTGCTGGTAAAAAATATGGTAATAACCTTTAAAATAGACTAAACCGTTCGGGTCATTGACCCAGCCCTTTTTAGGTTTATAGTGATAACACAATTTTTGCAGATAATCCATAAATCGACCTTTCCTCTCGAATTTATTATTTGGGTATCGAACTGATTATATCATATAATTATCGCTTTTTCCACCCAATATTGTTCTGGCATATAGTTCAAGTCCTCCCCAAAGGTTGTTTCGGGGAAATGATATCTTTTGAATTCCACCTTGAAAAATGGCATAACAAAACCCCGAACCCGCTGTGGTTTCGGGGTTTTCCGAACCGATATCTTTTTCGGTTCGCAATGTTGGTTGCGGGGACAGGGTGCGGGTGTCCGACGGACACCTCTGTGCAAAGCACAGAAGCACCGACCAAGCCGGCAGCCGAGACCTCCCACCTGTTATCGCACAAACGCCTTGCGTTTGCTTGCACTCTTGCGGTGCCCAAAAGTTGCTTTCCGCTTAGGTATCACGGGCAACTTTTGCCCGCGGCGCTTCGTTTTGCTCGCTTCTCCGCCCACCGGGCGCGCTCGCAACCTCACTCCGGGAACCCGTCGGCCGCAGGTTTTAAACTTTATCTCATAACAAGAAAAATCTCTCCGTTCCAAAAGGAACGAAGAGATTTTTTGGCAAGTTGCACCGATTTAGATATCGTTTTTATAAGTACTTGCTAAGTGTGAATTGAGCGAGTCGTATATGCTTTCTTGCTATGGTATATGACATAGCAAGTTCGTTTCCTTTATAATACTGAACAAAAGGATAAAAACAGCTAGTATGCATCTTTGCTTGCAAAACAACCTGACTGTTTGCTATGTTCTCTGTATCTATTTTAACAATTCCGATATGTTCACGATCGATTGGTGCGTGGAAAAGATAAAGATTGTTTTGATAAAAAATAAAGTCGCCTCTTGATTGACAGTCTTCAATTTCAACCGCCTTTTCCCAGGTGTTTGTAAGAAGATTATACACGGTTAAGAATCCGCATTTATTGGTATCTTGCTGACGTACAAAGTAATATACTTTGTTACCTAATACGTAAGTGGCGTTTTCCCATTTAGAATCGTTAATAAAGTCGGGTTGCGAAACATATTCCCAGGTTATTAAGTCTTTACTTTTAATAATTGCAGTAAAATCACCGCTATATGTACCTGAGTAATAGTATGTTTCGCCGTTTTCTACTCTACTTGAAAGCTTTTGCATAATGCCTATATCCGAATACATTTTTTTGCAAGGAATATCGTTTTCGGCAAGAGCAGACTTTATACCGCTTACAGAAAAATCATTTACGGTATTGCCGACTTTGAATCGGTTTACACCTATTTTTCCTAATGTTTTTGTTGAAAGAACAAACGGACAATAAAAACGATAATAATTACCTTCAGCGGTGCGAGCCGTCCACATTGCATATATGGTGTCATCATCTTTTTGCATAAGAATGGTATCATAAACCATATCAATGGCCTTGCCGCCGACCATATCGCCGGTAGTTTGCAGATCAATAAAGGTTTTTTTGTCTATATCATCGATGGGTGCATAAACCAATCGAGCGGTCTGATTTTTTGGATCTTCAGAGGGCTCTTTCGTGTTGGCGTAATAGGTCATATAAACCATACTGTCAACCACAATAAAAGTTGATACATGAGCCATCTTATCGCCCGGCTTTTCAAAATCGGAAACGAAGCAATCGGTAATTTCATTGGCGAAGGCCTTACCATTTTCGGTTTCACCGGCGACAATCGTCTTTGCTATATCTGCAATAGGAGCGCCCCCGGTTATTTTAAGTTCCTTCGAAGTTTGACAGTCATTTGAGAAAACGTTATTGTTCATCTGTCTTCTTCCTTTCTTTAATAAAAAATATTATAATGGATAATATGGATATGGTTTCGTTTATCATTCCAATATAAGATTTTACATAAAAATCATATATCATAAATGCTAAACAAACAGGTACGGTAATAAGTTTGGTAAGCCGTGGATTATCTATCCAAAGTGATACAGTTACAAAAGCAGATGCTGTGATAGGCAGTATGTTATAAAAAGAATGAAATGTAGTCATTCCTAAGCCGAAATTTATTGCAATAAACAAAATTGGCCATATCTTTTTATTTGCCCACGCTTTATCCTTGCGATTTATAAAAATGAGCTCTCTGAATATTCCAACCGCATTAGGTATAATCCCCGCTATGCCGCCAAGACACAAATAATGCGCCACCCAAAAAATGTCAGCAGAAAGTTTTGCAATTATTATCTTTTTTCGGCTTTTCTGTTGATAAATCAGAAACAAAGAAAGCATTGCGAAAAGACCAAAAATCTGTGCAATTATTTTCATATTGTTGCAATCTCCAAGATTTGATGATATAATCATTATATTGGTAAAAATATCGTAATCCAAGGAATTATATTGGATATAATTAACACTATCTTGCAGAAGGAGGCGTTAAAATGGTCGCTACCCGTCACGATGATTATAGATACAATAACCTGCCGTTTGTTTTGAACACTGATTTAAAAAGAACATATTTTAATCGGAGCGCAGAAAGTAACTGGCACGAAGATTTAGAAATTCAACTCTGCACACAAGGCAACGGAACTGTGCTTTTGGATGGTGAAAAATACGACTTTCAAAAGGATGATATTATAGTTGTTAATTCAAATGTTATTCACTATACAGGTACAGATACAAATCTTACCTACAGTTGTATTATCGTCAGCAATGACTTTTGTCAAAAAATTGGTATTGATCCACGAAAACTTAACTTTTATCCAAAGGTAAAAAATCAAAATATTACCGACCAATTTTGTAAACTAATAAAGATTTATATAAATCCTGAAACTCCTTTTCAAATTGCAAAATTAAATGAAATCATATTAAAAATATTGATTGAATTAGCAGATAATCACATTATAAAAACAAGTCCTAATTCAAATATGAAAAATTTCGAGACTGTAAAATCAGTTATCACGTATATTAGAGAAAACTATAATAAAAAAATCACCTTAGACGAAATATCCAAGGCGGTTTTGTGCGATAAATATGCTTTGTGCAGAGAATTTAAACGATTAACAGGTCAAACAATCATCGAAAATTTGAATAATTACCGTTGCATAAATGCAATGTGTTTGTTGAACGAAGGATATACTGTTGCCAAGGCAGCAGAACTTTGCGGTTTTGATAATCTTTCTTTTTTTACCAAGACGTTTAAAAAATATATCGGCAAGCTCCCGTCGGAGTATAAAAAGTGAGTTTCAGAATTAAAAAATTACATTCTAACTACAATATAAATCAGTTCAATTCCTCCCTGGATGATAAAAAACGGATAGGATATCTATAAAATTCAACCACTAAAAAACGCAAAGAAAAAGTCCGAACCCGTTGTGGTTTCGGACTTTTCTGCGCCGAAGCTTAAATCGGTTCGCATTGTTGGTTGCGGGAGAAGGGTGCGGGTGTCCGGTGGACACCTCTGTGCTATGCACAGAAGCACCGACCGAGGCGGCAGCCGAGACCTTGATACCTGCGACCTTCGGGTTATCGCTTCGCGCCCATTGCGGTTTACAAAATTTTCTTCGCGTTCGCGTGGCGCACTCGAAAATTTTGACCGCGGCGCTTCGTTTTGCTCGCTTCTTCGCCCACCGGGCGCGCTCGCAACCTCACTCCGGGAACCCGTCGGCCGCAGGTTTTAAACTTTATCTCATAACAAGAAAAATCTCTCCGTTCCAAAAGGAACGAAGAGATTTTTTGGTTGCGGAGGCTGGACTTGAACCAACGACCTTCGGGTTATGAGCCCGACGAGCTACCAACTGCTCC
>JAZRIW010000014.1:0-6178 GCA_045645505.1 Fumia sp. | reverse complement strand
GGTTTTCTCGCTCACGCCAAGAATATCAGCCAAAGCTGATACTGTCGATACATCAGGGAATCCGTGTCCCGTCTCCCATTTTGAAACTGTCTTTGGCACAATACCCAACTTGTCGGCAACTTGTTTTTGTGTCAGCCCCTTTTCTTTCCCTTAAATATTATCACATATTAAGGGAATTATCAATGTTTTAAGTAAATTTTCCCTTATTTATTATTTGTTTTTAAGGTAAAGTTGTTTTTCGCCTTAAAAGAGAAAGCCAATGCAAAATCGCATTGGCTATCAACATTTTGAATCAAATCTTATAAATCTTGTCAAATACCGCAGTAAACTTTTCATCAACTTCAGTATCTTTATGGTAATGACCAAAAAACCATTTTTTACATGCCACACTTTTTTTATCTTTTCCAGAAAATCTGTAAGTTGATTGATTTCATATGTTGGAGCAATTTTATCTTGAAGAGATGTCGGGGCAGAATGGGTTATCACATAATCAAATTCAGAATTATTCTTCTTGAGATTTTCTTCTGCAGTACTATACTCTTTTTCGCTTGGCATTTCATCTTTCCACCAGTTTTTGCCTTCGGTTCGATGTTCTTTGTCGTGCGAGCTTGCCCCACCAAATACGAAGAACTTCTTTCCGTCAATATTATATACTTCGCCCCTGATTAAATGATATATGCCATCATCAACTTTGTGTGCAATACTATCACCAAAATCTACCGTTGGCAGATTATAAAGCATCTCAAAGTTTTCGTGATTGCCATCAATAAAAAGTGTTGTGAAATTTTTTCTTTCCAACCACTTTATCCAATATTTTTCTTCATTGCTGCCGTCCCACACGCCACCAAAATCACCACATATGATCACATAATCATTTTTGGTCATTTCTTTTTGCTCAGGGAAACGCTTTGTTGAAAGTTTCCCAATATCGACTGGAATATGTGTATCGCCTGTAATATATATCATTTTACATTCCTCTATGTATAAAAAAATAGCTTGTTTTAAATTATTCTTCTAAACTTTGTATAATTTCTTGAATTAATTCTAAAGTTTTTGGTTTGGCAGATTCGATAAAAAACGCATTATCTACATCTTCATCAAAAAGTAATGATTCAAGAACACTCAAAGCTATTACCTCATTTGCATATTCATCATTTAATTCAAGCAATTTTTCAATATAATGAAATGCATCAGCTATTACTTGTTCTTTGCCATCAGATATTTGTGCCTTTATAAAAGGCACAAATATATCTGCATAAACGACATGCGATCCTGTTTCATCTCCGTCCTGCCAAGATGTTTCCTCATAATAAACATCTTTGATTTCTGGGAAAGATTCTATTAATTTTAAATTAAGCTCTTTACTTGTCATTAGTTACCACAACCTTTAATAAACTTTGCTGATTAAACAATCACCTGCTTCCTACATTTTTAGAAAGCAGGTGCTCGGTCCTATAATTTTCTACTAGTCCTGATTACATTCACTTTGTTTTCACCATCGTCAGACCACGAATCAACAACCTGTGATATAGGGAATATGGAATTATAATCATCATGTTCAGAAATGGTTATATCCTCTGAGAACCATATGTCTCGCGAAAACATTATTAATTTGCTTTCAGTTCTTATGATAATTGCCTGATCAAATGAAATTTCAAATTCACCGTCATTTATACAAATCGAATCATTTACTATCTCTATATCTTTAATAGATTCGCCTACTTCAAATGCCTCAAATGGTTCTTCACAATAAGGTTTAAATGTACTATCAGATTCTACCATTTTGCATTTAAATCCAGCCACCTCTTCTTCGGTATCAAAGAACGGGGTTGTTTTTTGAAGATTAGTGATCTCAACTGATGATTTATCTGTATTTATTCTCAAGTTTCCATATGCGTTGCCAAAAACTTTTCCACACTCGTATGAAATAAATTTGGATTCTTTTATATTTCTTAACATTTCTTCCATATTATTATTCAAAGTTACATATATCACTCAACCTCACTCCTTTACTTTATAAAATGAATTTTTTGTGGCTTAATTTTGCCGGGGGTTTTAACTGTTATTTCTACCGCAGGGCTGTTGGGAGTCTTTGTTATTACTCTATAAACAACACTTGATTTATCGGAAAATGTTGTTTGTACACCCTTACCATTTGGCAAAATTCTTACACTTCCACCTTTACTGATTTTTTTGTAAAAATCGGCGGAAGATTTTATAGGATCATTACTTTTGAATACTCTAGTGTTTTTCCCTTTTGTTCCAAAATAGCCGTTTTTGCCAAGATTATATTTCTTTGCAACACTTTTAGCATTATCAGATACACTTGTAATCTTTGAAGCTTTCTTAGCTGCTTTAGCGGTGTCGCTCGCTTTATCCACTGTTTTAGCGATATCAATTCCTTTATCTGCATACTTGGCCACATCTGCAACCTCACCGACAACTGGAATTGCACCAATAGCACTAAGTCCTGCAGAAAGAAAATCGCCTCTTGCAAGGTCAACAGGTATTGATGCCAAATTTGTGAAAGTATCCAACCCAGGAATAAGTGAGGCAGCGGTCAAAAGATTGCTTAAGGCATCTAGACTATTGCCTTTTGTATTACCAAAATTTCCTGATTTCCCTGCACCCATTAAGCAGTCACCTGCTTTCTGGACTTTGAAAGCAGGTGACAAGGCACAACTTTAATTAATTTTCGTGTTGCCAACAAGTATTTCTTTAGGAAAGTTTAGGTAATTCACCATAAAATAATCATCTTCAGTTATACTTATAGGCGGTTCACCGAGTACGCTAATACCTTTGAAAACAAAAGACCAAAATTCCTCATATTCCTCTTCGTCCATATCGCAATCAGACTCATCCTCAATATAAGTATCAAATATCGCATGAACTTCGCTTCCATCTTTCCATTTTAATATTAGTTCTTCTTCTTCATATCTATCAATGTTATTAATAAATTTTCCTATAATTTTTTCTTCCTTGTCATTCCAAAAATACATTTTCATTTCCTCCAATTAATAGGTTTATCTGGCACAAGATGTGTTCCAGATTTGGAATAATGTATTGTCCCAACAGTGGTGTCATACGCTTTCCCCGTCGTTGGGTCAACATATTTTCCTATTACTTTCTTAAAATTAACAATCTCTCTATTTGTTCCAATTTTTCGACCTTTTCCAGTATATTTGTTTATTAGTTTTTGTGCATCTCCTGTCGAAATATTAAGAATACTTTTACCCTTTTGATAGTTGTTATGCCCCAATATGTGTTTCCCTTGTTTTCCTATATGAATTTTTTTTGGAAAACTTTTAAAATTAGTAGCCGTTTTAGTAGCTCTACTTATATCTACAGCCTTGTCTGCCATTTTAGCAAGTTTTGCTGCATCCCCAATTTCTCCAACTACTGGGACAACACCAAGTGCACTAAGTCCCGCAGAAACAAAATCGCCTCTTGCAAGGTCAACAGGTATTGATGCTAAGTTTGTAAAAGTATCAAGTCCCGGAATAAGCGATGCGCCAGTTAGAACATTACTCACACTGTCTAAAACACTTCTCCAGTCATACTCGCGACTCCCTTGAGTGTTTCCAAAATTTCCTCTTACTCCTCCACCCATTAAGCAGTCACCTGCTTTCTGGACTTTGAAAATTCACTTTCAAAAGCTATGATATTGATACCCATATCCTTATAGGGCTTGAATATGCTGTCAGGTGCACTACCATATACTATTATGGTTTTAGGTGACAGCCTTTGTACCATTCGGGCAAGACCTATTTTGAAGAAAATTTTATCCTCTTTGCGCTTAATGCATCCATGTGTGCCTACTGCGACAGTTTTATTTTCTTCTATCCCGTCAAAGCAGAAAGAGAAGGTTCTTTCATCCCCGAATCTTACATTTGGGATGACTTCAACGCCGTTATTCTGCAACCAAACGGCAATAGCCCTGCTGCGATATGTATTCCACATTTGCATGATAAAAGGCATATTTCGATAAAGACTAAAGTCGGGGGATATGATACCCTTGAACTTTTTCAACTTATCGAGATATTGTCTTGGCTTGTTCCAAAGCCTTTCAAAATCCCTGTCATGCTCGTAAAAGACCACCCAACAGTCAAAATCGTCCCATGTTTTAGACATTGCCTTTGAAAATGTTATGACCTTATCAGGGAGCTTGTCGCTTGTCCTGATGACAGGCAACTCAAAATAACCATCATAGTCAGCATTTTCTACCAAGAATGCATGGAAAACATCATAATTGTTATTAAATTGTACATTTGTCATAAAGTTTATTACCTCCGTAAACATTAAAAATCGTAGAAATCATAAAAATTTCCTCCAAACTCTTGATTTTTGTTTACGGATATGCTAAACTATACTTAACAACACAGTATGCGTTCAGCATACCCGTAAAGAACACATTGTTAAACTGCGCCAACAGTTTTTCTAATGTGTTTTTTCTTTTTGCTTAAAACAATCAACTTACATCACTCCTTTACAAAAGTTTTTTATTATTCTTCGACTTTTACAAATTCATTGGCACGATAGAGTTTCTCTATGTTGTGTGCCTCTCTTAATTCTCTGTCAGTAAGATTACATAAATTCTTGATATAACCTTCACCAATCATAAAAGCACAGTCCGGTCTTGTACATTCTGTATGTAATAATGATACTGTGTGAGTTGTAACCATGGACTGCATATTTTCAAAGCTCTGAATTATTGAAAGAATTTTTTCAGAAAGTTCATGATGATAATATGCATCAAATTCATCTATTACAAGAAATGTAAGGTTTGAAAACTCAATAAACCAACAATAAAACAGCATAAGTGTCATCGTTCCAGAAGAAGCAATTGAACTGAATTGAACAACATTGTCATTTTCGAATTTTGCCCCAATAGTCAATGCACCGCTAACGAGTTTTAATGGCACTAAAGTGTAATTAAGTCCCATATCGTTTATAAATTTATTAAAATCATCTAACCTGTTGTTACTTAAAATAATATCATCAAGTTTTTCACTACCTAATTGGTATCCAATATATTTATTGGCATCCTTAAGACTTCTAAAATATAGCATACCGCTGACAAAATTCATTATTTTTGTTATAACAGAATTTTCATCTTGAATAGTATTGTTGTATATATATTTAACAACAGATAATTGCTTTTGCAATCCTTTTGTCCTTAAATTTTCTGCCCCAGGGATGTTTATATAATTATCTTTTTCATCAACAAAATTATGAAGAAGAACTTCTTTCCCATTAATTGCAACTGCTTCAAGTAGCAGGGTTGTTAAATTAGCCTTGCAATATGTATATGTAACCTCATCCTTGCCAAATTGAAAAACATATGTAAATGTTGCAAATTTTTTATTATTTCCTACATATGTGTATAAGTGTCCCGGGACATTATCTTTTTCTGCATCAAGAAGATGGGCGGTTATATCAACAATAGCAGTGCACAGACTTGATTTGCCCGAGCCATTTTTACCAAAAACAACAGATTTTTTGGCGATTTTATTTTCAACTAAATTTTTACGAAATCCGTAATCGCGAGTGTCTGATAAGTCCCACAAAAGAGCGTCTTTAAATCCTCTATAATTTTCAACTTGAAACTTTTTAAGCATGTCCAAAACCCCTTTCTAAATGTATTTTACCACAGCTTTTATTAAATGTCAATACTTTCCTGTATTTTTTCTACGGATAATTTAAAAATATTTTGAAAAATAGTCTATTGCTGTTGGTTTTCCGTATTTTTATTGCAGTTATTTCGCTTGTGTTTGGTAAAACTTATATGATACTTATAAAAGCCAGCCGTGTGCAAAATATGAGCCACTTCTCTTAATTTTTATCTAACATTTTTCTAGCACTTTTCTAGCGAAAACCAAAAAAAGCTATCTAAAAGTGGCAATACGAAATTTGCGAGAAAAGCAAAGGCTTTGAAGGTTTTTAACCCCTCAAAGCCTTGATTTTATGCGGTTTTTATCGCTTTGTAAGTTCCTATAACTTCCGCTTATTTCGTCTATCTAAAAAGACTGTCTAACAGCTCGAAATCATGATGCCCCCTGAGGGACGTGGGTTCGAATCCCACCCACTCCGCCATGGCAAGGTTTTTCGGTTGAAAAACCTTGCTTTTTATTTCACCTACTGTTTATTAGATGATAGCATGTTTTAATTTAAAAAGCAA
>JAZRIW010000013.1:0-109266 GCA_045645505.1 Fumia sp. | reverse complement strand
TGTATCTGTTATGGTAAGAGGTGACGTTGGCGCAGTTAAAGCTGCTACTGAAGCTGGTTCTACTGCTGCTTCCAAGCTCGGTGAGCTTGTTGCAGTACATGTAATCCCCAGACCTCATGCTGATGTTGAAAAGATTTTACCTTCTTTAAAGTAATCCGTTTTAAAGTTAATAGGGCTTTGTGAAAAACAAAGCCCTACAATCTCCCAAATACCTTTATTTAAGAAAGGGTTATACTTATGATAGTAGGAAAAGTAGTTGGAAGTGTGGTTGCCACACGAAAAAATGAACGCTTAGTAGGCTCTAAATTTATGATTATTGAGCCCATTCAGAATATGACTGTGAATGGTCGTCTTGTAGCAATTGACAATGTAGGTGCAGGCATCGGTGAGATTGTCTTAGTATCCACAGGAAGTGCTGCAAGAATAGGTTGCGATATGGAAAATGCACCTGTTGACGCGGCAATTGTTGGAATCATTGATGATTCTGTCGGTTTGATGGATTAATAATATGAATATTACATCTTTAAAAGAAGCTTTGCAAAAAGCAGGTATTGTAGGTGCCGGCGGTGCAGGCTTCCCTTCTTATGCAAAATTAAATGAAAAAGCCGATACCATAATTTTAAACTGTTCGGAATGTGAGCCTTTACTTAAGCTCCATCGCCAGGTTATCTCTGAATATCCCAGAGAAATTATGACAGCAATGCAAATTGTCTGTGAAGCTATCGGTGCAAAGGAAGGCATTATTGCAATTAAGCCGTCTTATAAAAAAGCTTTGGAAGCAATAAAAGCTAACCTTGACGATTTCAATATGATAAAAATCGGCCTTTTACCGGAAATTTATCCGGCAGGTGATGAGGTCGTAACTATATACGAAACCACCGGACGCGTTGTGCCCCCCGGTAAACTTCCTATATCTGTCGGTGTAACGGTATTTAATGTAGAGACTATGCTTAACATTTATTATACTGTTACAGAAAACAGAGGTGTCACACATAAATACGTAACTGTAATCGGCGAAGTAAAAAATCCCGTTACTTTACGTCTGCCTTTAGGAATAACTATAAAGGAAGTTTTAAAACTTGCCGGTGGTACAACAACAGATGAATACACCCTCATAAACGGTGGCCCTATGACAGGCAAAATAGTAAGCGAAAGTAATGTTATCACCAAAACAACTAACGCTATACTTGTTATGCCAAATGACGCTTATATCGTTTTAAAACGCAATGCCAATCCGACTATATCCTTAAAAAGAGCTATGTCGGCTTGTTGTCAGTGCAGAATGTGTACCGATATTTGTCCCCGTAATTTATTAGGGCATCCAATACAACCGCATAAATTTATGCGCTCACTTTCAAGTGGTGTATCTTCTGATTCCGACTCATATCTTGGCACTTTTTTCTGTTCGTCCTGCGGACTTTGTGAAATGTATTCTTGTTTTCAGGGGTTATCACCTAAAACATTAATTGAAGAAGTCAAGAATAAACTTAAAAAAAATGGCGTTCAGGTGCCCGAAGTTTCATCAGCACCTTTAAAGCCAAATCGAAAAGGAAGATACGTCTTAAAATCCCGTCTGCTCTCAAGACTCGGATTAACTAAATATAACTCTCCCGCTTTGCTTGATGAAAAAGAATATAACCCAAAATCTGTTAAAATTCTTCTTTCACAGCACATCGGTGTACCCGCAGTTCCTTGCGTTAAAAAAGGAGACAAAGTAAACTTTGGTGATGTGATAGCAAATAGCCATAACGATTCCTTGAGTGTAGCTATGCACAGCCCGATTAAAGGCACAATAACCGAAGTTACAAAGAGTCAGATAATAATCAAAGCATAAAGGAGAACTTTTATGGGCAAATCAATCGGTATGGTTGAATTTGTCACTGTATCCGCCGGTATGTCCGGCGCTGATACAATGATAAAAACCGCTGAAATAGAAATAATTGAATGTGCTACTGTTTGTCCCGGAAAATATATCGTCATCATAAGTGGAGAATTAAGTGCAGTCAAAGCTTCCGTTGAAGCTGCCAAATCCAAAGACACACATCACGTTATTGACAGTTTTGTACTTGGAAATCCACATGAGGATATTTTCCCAGCTATTTATGGTGCTACTCCTCCTGAGGACGTTGAAGCATTAGGTATTGTAGAAACTTTCTCAGCAGCCACCGCAATAGTTGCCGCTGATACAGCCGCTAAAACTGCTCTTATAAAACTTATAGAACTTCGTTTGGCAAGAGGGATGTGCGGTAAATCTTACATTTTATTTACAGGCACAGTTTCTTCTGTTACCGCTGCTGTTGAACGTGCGAAAGAAGAAGCTTCATCAAGAGGTATGTTACTTGACAGTTCAATTATTCCAAGACCTGATAATAAACTTTGGCAAAGCATCTTATAAAATGCATTCAAAGGAGAAGTTATTATGCTGGCTATAGAACGAAGAAATGCAATTTTATCAAAACTTTCCATAAATGGTAAAGTAGTAGTAAATGAATTAAGTCGTGAATTCGATGTCACCGAAGAAACTATCCGTCGGGATTTAGAAAAGCTCGATAAAGACGGATTGGCGCGAAAAACCTATGGCGGAGCGGTAAAAATTGAAAGCTACAATATTGACCTTCCTTTCCATGTGAGAAATCAAGCCAATGTTGAAAGTAAATGTAAAATTGCTTCAGTCATAAGTGAAATGATTCACGACGGCGATTATATTATGCTGGATTCAAGTACAACAGCCCTTCAGGTTGTTCAGAGCATACTTGACCGCAAAAGAATCAATTTAATCACAAATTCAATTAAAATTCTGATAGAGCTTTGCAATAAACCTGACTGGACTATTATTTCAACCGGAGGTACCCTTAAAGAAGGTTCACTTTCACTTTTAGGGCATCAGGCTGAACGTATGATATCTAACTATCATGTAGATCTTGCAATTTGTTCTTGTAAAGGATTAGATGAAAACCTCAGAATAACCGATTCAAACGACCATGATGCAGAAATGAAAAAAGCTTTATTCAATTCTGCAAGTCGTAAAGTTCTTGCGATAGATTCTTCTAAATTTGATAAAACTTCCTTCATTGAAGTTTGTAATGTAAAAGATATAGATACAATAGTAACCGATAAAAACCCCGGCGAAAAATGGCGTGAAGCTATAGAAAATGCCGGAGCGGAATTAATATTTTATAATGAAAAATAGGAAGTAATAATATGAAAATACTTGTAATTAATGCCGGAAGTTCATCTTTAAAATATCAGTTAATCGATATGGAAAATGAAAGTGTAGTTGTAAAGGGCTTATGTGAACGCATAGGTACAAGCGGTCATATCACTCACAAAATCCCGGGTAAAGAAGTATATTCTTCAGATTATCCGATGCCAACACACAATGAAGCAATTGCTTTGGTGCTTTCTTTGTTGACCGACAAAAAACTCGGTGTAATTTCTTCCATTGACGAAATTGATGCTGTTGGACACAGAATTGCACATGGCGGCGAAAAATATAAAAAATCTACCATCATTGATGACGAAGTTTTAAACTATCTTGAAGAAATTGTTCCTTTGAATCCATTACATGGGCCCCCTGCTATTCTCGGAATCCGCGCTTGTATGCTTCAGATGAATTCGATCCCGCAAATCGGTGTTTTTGATACATCATTTTATTCCGAAATAGAAGACTTCAGATATATATACCCCCTTCCCTATAAGTATTATGAAAATAATCATATACGTCGTTACGGATTTCATGGAACTTCACACAGATATGTAGCAAAAAGAGTTTCAGAAGTTGTTAAAGAAGATATAAATAATCTTAAAATTATCACTTGCCATTTAGGTAATGGTTCATCAGTAACTGCAATTAAAAACGGAGTGGCTATCGATACCTCAATGGGATTCACACCACAAGAAGGTGTTGTTATGGGTACACGTTCAGGAAGCTTTGACCCATCAGTTCTAACATATATTATGAAAACTGAAAACCTCACTCCCGACCAGGCTGATGATCTTATAAATAAACAATCAGGCTTACTCGGTATAAGTGGTATTTCAAATGATGCAAGAAATATAGATGATGAAGCAAAAAAAGGCAATAAACGTGCAATTTTAGCACAAAAAATTGTCGGAAACAGCGTAAAAAAACTCATCGGTACATATTTTGCTGAATTAAATGGTCTTGATATACTTGTATTTACCGCAGGCTTAGGAGAATATGACAACGAAATAAGAAGGTTATCCTGCAACGAGCTTGATGCTCTCGGAATTATCCTTGATGAAGATAAAAATAATAATGCCCCTCGCGGAGAGGAATTTGAAATCAGTGCTGAAAATTCCAAAGTCAGAATTTTCATCATCCCAACTAACGAAGAACTTATGATTGCAAGAGATGCATCAGAATTTGTAAAATAATTTTACGGAGGAATGAAAATGTCCGGATACAGCAAAGCAGAAATTGAGCTTGTAGTTAAAAAAGTTATAGGCGCTTTGGAATCTCAAACTGCAAAGTGCTCTGATTACACAAGCACTCATTATAACGGCAGAAAATTAATCGGTATTTTTTCCGATATGAATGATGCTATTGCAGCTTCCTGTGAAGCTTACAAAACTATTCGTGCTATGAGTGTTGAAAAACGTGAACAGATTATTTCAGCAATCCGCAAACTCACAATTGAAGAAGCTGAAATAATGGGAAATTTAGGTGTTGATGAAACAAAAATGGGAAGACGCGACCATAAAAAATTAAAACACCTTCTTGTCGCTGAAAAAACTCCCGGCACCGAAGATATTATAAGTGAAGCAAAAACAGGCGACTCTGGTCTTACCTTAGTGGAAATGGCTCCTTTCGGAGTTGTTGGGGCTATTACCCCAAGTACAAATCCAAGTGAAACCATCATCTGCAACAGTATGGGGATGATTGCCGCAGGTAACAGTGTTGTATTTAACCCACACCCCGGCGCTATCTGTACTTCCAACTATGCAGTTGACCTTGTAAACCGTGCTTCAAAAATGGCAGGCGGTCCCGAAGTTTTAGTTGTTTCCATGGACAAACCAACTATGGATTCTGCAAAAATAATGCAGACACACAAAGATATCAAATTACTTGTTTGCACAGGTGGTCCCGGTGTTGTTCGTTCAGTTCTTTCATCAGGTAAAAAAGCAATCGGAGCAGGTGCAGGAAATCCTCCGGTTATAGTAGATGATACAGCTGATATCATAAAAGCAGGAAAAGATATTATCGATGGTTGCACATTTGATAATAACCTCCCTTGTATTGCAGAAAAAGAAGTGTTTGCTTTTTCAAATATCAAAGACCGCCTCATTTCAGAAATGCAAAAAAATGGTGCATATAAAATTTCAGGTGCACAGATAGAAAGCTTAAAAAATCTTGTATTGGTAGATGTTGTTGATAAGAAAACAAATGAAACCAAAAAGACAATTAACCGCGATTGTGTAGGTCGCGATGCTAAAGTTTTACTTGGAAAAATCGGCATAACTGTAGGTGACGATGTTCGTTGCATAATTTGTGAAACTGATTTTAACCACCCCTTTGTTCAGGAAGAACTTATGATGCCGATTTTGCCGATTGTCGCAGTTTCCGACATCGATGAAGCTATTGAATTGGCAGTTAAGGCTGAGCATCAATATCGCCATACCGCACATATGCACTCAAAAAATATCGACAACTTATCGAAATTTGCTTCAGCAGTTGAAACTACAATATTTGTTAAAAATGCACCTTCTTATGCAGGTATAGGTTTTGGCGGAGAAGGCCACACAACCTTTACAATTGCAGGCCCTACCGGCGAAGGTTTAACCTCAGCACGTAGTTTCACAAGAAAACGTCGTTGCGTTATGGCGGACAGTTTCCGTATAATTTAATCAGAGGAGATTTCTTTATGAATATAAACGTTTCTGCGGTTGCAGATGCAGTTTTAAAAGCATTACAAAATGATAATATGGCTGATTCTGATGGCATTCCTGTAGGTATATCAAACCGCCATATCCATTTAAAACGCGAAGATATTGATATTCTTTTTGGAAAAGGATACAAACTTACACCTATTAAAGATTTATCACAACCGGGACAGTATGCCTGCAAAGAAGTTTTAACTATTATAGGACCTTCACTTAAGGCTATAGAAAATGTCCGTGTTTTAGGCCCTGAAAGGCCGGAATCACAAGTTGAAATATCACGTACTGATTCATACACTTTAAAGCTCAATCCTCCCGTGAGAGAAAGCGGTAAAATTTCAAACTCTGCTCCTATTTCAATTATAGGCCCAAAAGGCGTTGTCAGCTTAAAAGAAGGTTGTATCATAGCCAACCGTCATATACATATGAGCCTTGAGGACGGCAAAAAATACGGTTTGAAAGATAACGATTATGTTACTATTGATGCTTTTTCTGAACGGAAAACACGTTTTTTTGATGTTCAGGTAAGAGTAAGTGACAAATTCCGTCTTGAAATGCATCTTGATACTGATGATGCAAATGCCGCAGGACTTAAAAATGGCAGTAAAGTACAGATTGTAAAAGATTAAAAAATAGTGTTTAAAAACTTTTTTGGTTTTTAAACACTATTTTTTTAACTAAACATTGAAATTTTGAATGTATCGAAGTATAATAAAAGTGACTAATAACGATTTTTGGTTTTAATATAATTATGCTTATATTTTAATGGTGAAATACCCGTTTCCTTTTTAAAAACATTAGAAAAATAATTATAATTTGAAAAGCCACACATAGTCGATACCTCTGCAATTCCGAGGGAATTATCAGTAGTTAAAAGCGTTTTTGCAACGCTTATCCTCATCTGTTTTACATATCGTATTATGCTGACGCCAAAATATCTCTTTGAAAGTTCAAAAAGTTTACTTTTACCTATTCCAAAATTTTCACAAATTGAATTAACAGAAATATCAGTTGAAATATTTTTATGTATATACATTGAAATCTGTTGCGCAATGTCATTTTTTTCCGCATTTATTATATTACTCATACACAGATAAGAAGCAATAACCTCCATAAGCTTTGCACAGGATTTAATCTGACCTGTATCTTTACAGATCAACTCGTCATAATTTTTCGACAAAGCATCTATATCATCAATATAATCGGAACAATATTTTAAAACCTTTTTCTTATTTTCAACACGCTTTAAAGGATTTATAATTTCACCAAACATCATATAACCTACAATTGCACCATTGATTTTAAGCGGAGAAACAACCTCTGTTAGCCCACAGTGACAATTATATATATGTATTTTTCCATTCTCCCTTGTATAATCAAACGCATTAAAATCGCATTGTTCACAACGCTTATATAAAAAAGGATTCTTTTTTATCATTGAGCAAAACGCCCCGTTTTTTTTAGGGTAAGCAGCAAGTTTTATAAAATTACTGTCATAAACCACTATTCTGAAACCGGTAACCTTATGAAAATTTTCAAGCAGGCTGTTAAGCTCATTAGAATAAATACTTAAAATCACCAAAAACATCTCCAATTTATATTTTAATTGTTCGGACAAATTTATATATTTTTAAATTGAATTTAACTATATTATATATCATATATGTGATAGAATCAAGACATAAACTATAGAATAAGGAAGGATTATTATGAAAAGAAAAATTCGTACCCCATATTTTGAAATAGGAACCAAAAACTACGTATATGGAGACAAGCTTTTGGAATATGCTATTGCTGCTGATAAAGCTTCCGAAAAATACGACATTGACGTACTTTTCATCTGCCCCGCAGTAGAAATCAGAAGAGTTAAGGAAAATACCAAAAACCTTATCGTACTTGCTCCGTATATGGATACTCTCCGTCCCGGAAGAGGTATGGCTGATATCCTCCCTGAAGCTTTAAAAGCAGCAGGTGCAGAAGGCGTGGTTGTCAACCACTGTGAAAAGCCAATGTCACTTCCTCAGATTAAAGCTACAATTGACAGAGCAAATGAACTCGATATGCTCGTTTTTGCCTGTGCTGATACAGTTGCAGAGACAAGAGCAATTGCAGAACTTCACCCTGACATCATCAATCCGGAACCCTCTGAATTGATCGGCGGAACTGCAAACGGTGTAAGTGATATGGGATATGTAATGGAAGTTATCCGTGAAATCAGAAAAATTGATGAAAATATCCTTATTGAACAGGCAGCAGGTATCACAAACGGCCAGCAGGTTTATGATTTCATTATGGCAGGAAGTGAAGCTGCAGGTGCTGCTTCAGGTATTATGAATGCAAAAGATCCGCTTGCTATGATTGACGAAATGATTGCAGCTACACGTCGTGCAGCTGATGATTTAAAAAAATAATAAAGGTGGTTTAAAAATGGTTTACAGAGAATCTTTTAAAGTACAATCCAAAGACCGCGCTTACACCTTCCACGATGTAACCGCTAAGGCAAAGGAAATTGTAAAAAGATCAGGTATCAAAGAAGGTATCGCAGTTGTTTATTCACATCACACAACCTGTTGTGTAATCACTCAGGAATGTGCATTTGATATGTCGATGACCGGACTTGAAACCTTACAGCAGGACCTTGTAAATGTTATGGAAAAAATTATTCCTGAATGCAGATATGAGGGAATGTATCTCCACCCCGGACCCAAGGCATTAAAATTCGCCGAAGAGCATGATGAAGACGCTTGGGGTTGTCACAACACAGATGCTCATCTTCGTTCTTCAATTATCGGCAGAAGCGAAACTATCGTAATTGAAGACGGTGAAATGGATTTAGGCGAATTTGGTTTTATTCATTTCATAGATTTTGATAACACCAGAGCCAGACAACGTACAGTTCAGGTAATGGTTATAGGATAATAAAAGGAGGATTTTTTATGTCAATTAACACAAACTTTAATTTTGCACCTGCAGAATGGCTCCCTATCAGGGATTCAGAAATTCTCGACCGTGTCGGTGTGGAAGATTTTTATGCCCATCAAGGTAAAAATTTCGAAAATCCTGATTTCGAGTTAAAAGTAGTTCATGATGTACATAACTATTTTTCAATCGACTTGATGCAAAGAATCCGTATGTCAGATATTGAAGACAAAAAATTAGTAATCATCTTGCCCTCTCCCGAAAATGCAGTTTTCATCTCTACTGCTACCGCACTTAACAAATTCCGTATAAGCTGTAGAAATGTTCATGTATTTTTCTTATATGAATACGCAAACGAAAAAGGTGAAGTAGCTCCCTGGCAGAGTCCTTACAGCCGTTCAGGACACTTTATGCGTTATTTCTATGACCGTCTCGATGCAGATTTGAGAATGCCTATGGAACAAATTCACTTCTTTACAACTGAAAACTGGAAAAACTATTCTGATTTAATTGCAGCAGAAGGCGGCGCAGATGTAGCTTACACCGCTATCAGCTGGTCAGGTGGTATCGGTGCTATCGATGCTGAAAGCTATGCTTCCGAAACAATGGAAGAATTTTTACAAAAAGGTTCAAATTATGTAACACCCATGCCCGAAATGATCGCACACGATTCATTGAGAGGTATGTTTGGTTGCTCTGGAGATATTTCAAGCGTTCCTCCCTGTGCAGTAACAGTAGGTCCTAAAGATATCGCAGCAGCAAAAGACAGAGTTCACGTTGAATATCTTGAAAGCTGTGGCGGTACTCCTACACACCAGAAACCTGTTTTGAAAATAGCATTATTTGGACCTGTATCTCCCAAAAATCCTTCTTCTATGATGAGACTCTATCCCGGTGTTTGCTATGTATCTGAAGCAGTTGCTTCACCATCATTATACAAACCCGAAAGAGATTGGATTAAAGAAGAAATCGACAGAATCAGAGAAAAAGAAATGGGAGGTAAATAATATGAACAGATCTTTATTTGACTTTACACCTTCACAATGGTGGCCTACTCAGGATAAAGCAGTTCTTGAATACTGCCGTAATATCCGCAGAGAAGAAATGGAAATCACAAACGAAAATGGTTACAGCATTAAAGTTGTTCCCCATCCCTCAAGCTGCTGTGCACTTGAACTTTTCGAAAGAATTTACAAATCCGATGTTGAGGACAAAAAGACAGTTATTATTTTCCCCAACTCCTGGAGAAACATCTATACAGCTGTTGCAGAAATGTGTAACCAGAACAATATCAGTGCAAGAAACATCCACGCTTTCTGTATGGACGAATATGCAGACGAAGACGGAAATGTAGCACCTATCTCTTATTCTGCTTCACTTGGTGGTTCTTTCTTAAGCGAATTCTATTTAAAATTCAGAGAAGACCTTCGTCCCAAACTTGAGCAGATGCACTATTATACAAATGAAAACATCAGTTATTATTCTGACCTTATCGAAGAAGAAGGTAATGGTGGTGCTGACTTGATCGTTTCCGCTACAGGCTGGATAGGTCATACCGCATTCATCGACCCCAAAACAAAAGCTTTCTCTGCTGAAACTTTAGAAGAATTTTTAGAGCTTAAAGCAGGTTTCTGTGACAACCATCGTCTCACTATTATCCAGAACTCAGGAGGACATGGTTCCGGAGACTATTTCCAGACTCCAAGATATTCAGTTACAATCGGTCCTCGCGATGTAATGCACGCTCGTGACCACCTTGAACGTCACGATTTAGGAAATGTAGGCGGTTACAATTCCTGGGAGCGTATGATTTCAAGACTTCAGCTTTACGGTCCTGTATCTAAAGATGTTCCCGCTTCTATTTTCCAGCTCACAAAAGGTACAATCTATGTTAGTGAAGCTATGGCACAACCTATTGAACCTTTGGATTTAATCGCATTCTAATTATAGGAGAAAATTTATGAAAGCTATTATAAACACCAAAATTGTTTTAGTAGATGGAATTATTTTCGACGGTGTAGTTTTATTTGACAAGGGTAAAATTTTAAAAGCAGACGATGCTAAAAATGTAACAATTCCTGAAAATGCTGAAATTATAGATGCAAAAGGAAAATACACTGCTCCCGGTCTTGTAGATATTCACTGTCACGGAGTTGGTTCCTATTCATTTTATGAATGCCCCACAGAGTGTTCTGAATTTTTTATAAAACACGGAGTTACTACCATACTTCCTACATTTTATATGAATGTATCCCTTGATGAAATGATTGAGGGAGCAGAAAATGTACTTAAAGCAAGTAAAACAGGTGCAGGCCGTATTATGGACGGACTGTATATGGAAGGCCCTTATATGGGAGGTGGCGGTAGTTTCCGCAATTCCTGCAAATGGTCCGGTGAAATCAAAAAAGAAGATTATGAGCGTCTTGTAACCTCCTTAGGCGATTTGGTAAGAATATGGGCAATTTCTCCTTCAATGGAAGGAATTGATGAGTTTATGGCTTATGTTCATGAAACTCACCCGGAAGCTATTTTCGCTTTGGGACATTCAAATGCTAATTCTGAGCAATGCCGACGTGTTGCCAAATATGGCGTAAAAGTGCAAACTCATCACACCAATGCAGGTAGCACCCCGGGACGTTGTCAGGGAAGCTTGGGAGCAGGCTGTGATGATTACACACTCTATAATCCTGATATGTATGCTGAACTCATTGTTGATGAAGTTGGAATCCACGTTGTTCCTGACAAAGTAAAACTTATCGTAAAAACTAAAGGTGTCGAAAAAATGATTCTTATTTCTGACTCTATGATGAGTACAGGAAATTATAAGAATAACGAAGAATTAGGTATCTTCTACGGACCTGATTTAAACTACGACGACGAAGGCAGATTAGCAGGAAGCCGTATGACACTTGATAGTGCGTGCCGCAATCTTATGGTACATACAGGTCATGGAATTTGTCACGCTATAAGAATGGCTACTGCAAATCCGGCTAAACTTTTGGGAATTGACGATAAAGTAGGTTCTATTGAAGCAGGAAAAAAAGCAAACCTTATTATTATGGATGATATGATTCGCATCGAAAAAGTATTTTTAGAAGGCGAACTCATGGTGGATAATAAATAATGAAAAAATATCTATTAGGAATTGATGTAGGTACAACCGGAACTAAAACGCTCTTGTTTTCAGAAGACGGAAACCTCATCGCACATGCATATCGCGGATATCCGCTCAGTACACCTAAAGTAGGTTTCAGCGAGCAAAATTCCGAAGATTGGTGGAACGCAATTGTCGAGACCGTCAGAGAAACTTGTAACAAAAAAGAGATTTCTGATAATATTGCAGCGATTTCCCTCTCAACTCAGGGAGGGACAATCGTTCCGGTTGATGAAAACAACAATGCTTTAAGACCTGCCATTGTCTGGAATGACACTCGTGGTACAAAAGAAAAAGAAGCCTTTTTAAAAGAAGTTGGCGATGATGATGTGATGTACGGGTTAACCGGATGGCATCTCTGTAATAAATTACCCGCCATCATAATTCGCTGGCTTAAAGAAAATGAGCCCGAAACCTTTTCAAAAACAAATATGTTTTTGAGTGTTCCTGATTATGTATCAATGAAGATGACAGGTATTCCCGCAGTTGATTTATCAAATGCAGGGATCAATCAGCTTTGTAACATTAAACTCAAAACATATGATAAAAAATTACTTGAATTTGCAGGGATTGATGAAACAAAACTTGCAAAACTCGTTCCTTCAGGAGAAAAGATCGGAAAACTTACCGAAAAAGCAGCTAAAGAACTGAATATATCACCTGATGCTGTTTTAGTATCAGGTGCACATGACCAATATGCAGTAGCATTAGGTGCCGGTGCAATTAACGATGGTGACATTATGATAGGTTCCGGTACTTGTTGGGTTGTAACAGCTATCGGTAATGAACCTGATTTTGAATCAAAACTCAGCCAGTCTATCTCAGCGGTAAAAGATAAATGGGGTTCTTTACAATCCCTTTCATCAGGCGGAGTATGTCTTGACTGGTTAAGAAAATCGGTTTCTTCTGAAGATTTATTACCTTATAATGTTATCGACAGCGAAGTTTTAAATGTCAATGCTGCTACAGAGGGATTATATTTTTATCCCTTTGCAGGTAAATGCGGAGACCAGCAAAGACTTACAAGAGCAAGTTTCATAGGACTTGATTTATCACATAATAAAATCAATATGGCATTAGCTGTAATGGAAGGCGTTGTCTTCCAGGTTTTATGGATGATGGAAGACTTTAAAACCAAGCCGTCAGAAAATGGCATTATTCTCTCGGGCGGAGCATCTAAAAGCCCCGCGTGGTCACAACTTTTATCCGATATATCAGGGCTTCCTGTGAGAATACCTGCTGTTGCAGACCTGGCTTGTGTAGGAGCTGCAATTTTAGCAGGTGCCGGTGCAAAGATATATAGCGATGTAAACGAAGGATATAATAAACTCGCTGTAAAAGAGAAAATTTTATATCCTGACACACAAAAAACAGCTCAATTTGCCCCGATATTGGCAGATTATAAGGAAAAAGCAAAATTATTAAAATAAAAAAGTGAGGTAAATATTATGGCTTTATTTGAAGTTACAGCGTATGACAAAAAAGTATATGAAGAAGAATTAAAAGACTTTCTTCCTGAAAAAATAATTGACATACATACACATGTATGGCGCAAAGATTTTAAAGAAGCACCAAATCCGGAAAGAAAAAAAATAACTGTTACCTGGCCCAGCCTTGTTGCACCTGAAAACAGTGTTGCTGATTTACAGGAAACATATCAGCTTATGTTCCCGGGCAAAGATGTAAAAGCTTTGATTTTCTCAGGTGGCGGAGGATCTTATAAAAACAACGTTTATGTATCAGAAGAATCAAAGAAATATGACTTCCCTGCACTTTACTACAGCTGCCCTACAGAAAGTGCAGACGAAATTGAAAAGAAAGTACGCGAAGGCGGATTCCTTGGATTAAAATCCTATTTGGATAAAGCTCCTGCTTATCTTCCCAAAAATGAAATCAGAATTCTCGATTTCTTCCCCAAACATCAGCTTAAGAGAATGGATGAAATGGGCGGAATTGTGATGCTTCATATTCCAAGAGACGGTCGTTTAAAAGAGCCTGTAAATTTAGCTCAGATTGTTGAAATCAAAAAAGAATTCCCCAATGTTCGTCTTATTGTCGCTCACGTTGGTAGAGCTTATACAGACAATGATATCGGAAATGCTTTCGATGTACTTAAAGAAGTTCCTGACCTTATGTTTGACTTCAGTGCAAACTCATCTGTAACAGCTATCCGTGAAGTAATTAAACACGCTGGACCAAAACACGTAATGTTTGGTACAGATATGCCTATTTTACGTATGCGTTGCAGAAGAATTGAAGAAAACAACACATATATAAATCTCATTCCTCCCGGATTATATGGTGATCCCAATCAGGATCCTCATTTGAGAGAAGTATCAGCTGAAGAAGCTGAAAAGATTACCTTCTTTGCTTACGAAGAATTACTTGCTTTCAAACGCGCTGCAGAGGAATTAAATCTCACAAAACAGGATATCGAAGATATTATGTATAATAATGCAGTTGAAATCATTGAAGGTGCAAGAAAATCTATTTATGGTTAATAAAAATACTCTGCCAAAATTTTTTAATTTTGGCAGAGTCTTTTATAATAAAATCAACTAAAAAAGAAGGATAATTCAAAATGAATAAACATCTGGAAGATAAAAAAATGAGTTTAATCTTACTCATAATTTCTTTTGCCACTTATACAATTATAGGATTTACAAGAAACGCATATGCTGCGGCTATTGCAGGGATTGTCGAGGAAGGTTATTTCACAAAGGTTGACTCAGGAATTATTATGTCAAGCTTTAATATCACCTACTGTTTATCACAAATCATAGGCAGTTATTTCGTAGATAAAATATCCCCTTTTAAGATTATCTCTGCAGGAGTAATAGTGACAATTTTTGCAAATATTGCTATGTCAATATCCCCAACTTTCTGGGTTATATTTATTGCAAGAGGCCTGTGCGGTATAGCTCAATTTGGCATATGGCCATCACTTTTAAAAATAGTTGCCGAATATGTCAACGATTCTTATAGAAGAAAATGGATGTACATAATGCCTTTAGGCATAACCTGTGGTAATATTGTAAGTTATCTCATAGCAGCCCTTGTAAATAACTGGCGTGATTTGTTTGCACTTTCTTATATACTGTTAGCAATATCCATTATTGCATTTATAGTAATTGTATTTTTCTCAAATAAAAAAGCTGTTGATAAATTGCCGGTGGTAACAAATGAAACCAAAAAAACCACTACACAAAACAGCTCTGATAATATTGGTCTCTTTAAACTTATGATATCAAGTGGTGCAATTCTTCTGATAATTCCAACAGTTGCAAAAAGTCTTATAAACGCAGGAATAAACAGCTGGATGCCCACAATGATTATGGAAAGTTATAATGTATCTTCCGGATTCTCCAGCACATTAACTGCACTTTCAACTTGTGCTAATCTTGCAGCAGTATTATGGGTAGTTTTACTGTATCCAAAAATATTCAAATTACCAACAACAATGGTAGGAATATTATTTTTATTCTCACTCCCACTCTTAATTATCCTTTCATTCATAGGACACATCCCGCTTATTTTAGTAGTAATATTAATTACCTTAATCAACACATTTAAAAATTCTATCCACCAATTTTCAGCAGTAGAAATCCCTGCTGCATATACAAAATATAACAAAGCTGGTATGGTTGCCGGAATAATCAATGCATTTGCCACTTTTTCCGGTGTTATCGCAAATATTTTATATGGTTATACAGCCGAAAACTTTGGCTGGAATGTCACTGTAATCTCCTGGGGAGTATTAGCTTTAATTGGTTTGATTTTTAGCTTTATCACTACACCGATATGGAAAAAATTCTGGAATATTAATTAACAGTGAACTAAAATTATTTTTTTAAGAAATAATAATTCTTAATTTTTAAAAAAGGTTGAAAATTGTCTTTTTAAAAGCTATAATGTTAAATGAAAGGAGTTTTTAATATGTGGAAAGAGTTTAAAGAATTCGCACTTAAAGGAAATATTTTTGACATGGCAGTCGGTGTTATTATCGGTGGTGCTTTCGGAAAAATCGTAACATCACTTGTAAATGATATCATTATGCCACTTTTCGGTTTTTTAACTGCAGGTATGGAGTTTAAAGCTCTGAAATTCGTTTTAAGTCCCGCAGTAATCGAAAACGATACTGTAATTAAACCTGAAGCCGCTATTTTATACGGTAATTTCATTCAGAATATAGTGGATTTCTTAATCATCGCACTTTCTATTTTCTTCGCTATCCGTTTTATAACCAAAACATCTGAAAAATTAAGAAAAAAAGAAGAAGAAACTGTCAAAGAGGAAGAACCTGCAAAGCCTACAGAAGCAGAATTACTTACAGAAATTCGCGATTTGTTGAAAAAATAATAAAAAGCCTGATAGCTTGTAAGCTATCAGGCTTTTTTTATTTAAACATCCACTTTAAAACTTTTTGAATATACTCATCCCAGAATTCCCAGGTATGTGCACCTTCCGATTCAATATAAGTATAATCATAATTTAAAGACTCAATTTTTTCCCTTAATTTTTGATTATCATCATAAAGGAAATCTTCTGTGCCGACTGCCATATAAAGTCGTGGCTTTATATTCTTTTTATCAGTTTCTTCTGCAAGATAAAATAAATCATCTTCTGAAAGGATCTCAAGGTTTTCTCCTAAAATAGGCACCAATACATCATTAAAGTCATCGCGTACCAACCTTGTAACAGATGAAATACCGGCTGCTGCACAAAAAGTTTCATTTTCACGCAAGGCAATTTTTAAAGCACCATATCCACCCATAGAAAGTCCTGCTATAAAATTATCCTCTCTTTTATCAGAAACATTAAAAAACTCTCTTACAATTTTTGGCAATTCTTTTGCAATATAAGTATAATACTTCATACCATACTTCATATCAGTATAAAAACTTTTATGAGCGCAGGGCATAACAACACAAATTCCATAATCTGTCGCATATCTTTCGATAGATGTTCTGCGAAGCCATATAGAATGGTCATCACTTAATCCATGAAGCAAATAAAGACATTTATATTTTTCTTTTTTAGCATTGTTTTCTATACCTATTTCACCGGTTGTACTTTTTTGCGGTATGACAATATAAATTTCCGTCTGCATGCCGAGTGATTCACTATAAAACTTCAAATTAGCGAGTGCCATCTTTTATCCCAACCTTTTTAATTAATCTCAAATCAGAAAATTTAAATTTTTCATTATTATAAAGATTATCTTTTCCTGAGAAGAAAAAGCATACAGCTATTATAAGAATAAAATATCCTAATCCAACTCCTCCAAACATTTCAATAGATAAAAACACAGTAGCAATAGGACAATTTGTAACACCTGCAAAAAGTGCTGCCATTCCAACTGCCGCACCAAAAACGGGGCTTACTCCGAGTAAAGCAGAAATTACAGCGCCAAAAGTAGCACCAACACAAAATGTCGGGATAATTTCTCCTCCCTTATACCCTGCTGCAATGGTTACAGCAGTAAAAAGAATTTTCAAAATAAAATCCCATGGTCTTATTGCAGCTCCTTCAAATGCTCTTATAATAAGCTCCATACCACTTCCATTATAATCCATATTTCCTACAAGAATAGTCATAAATACAATCAGCACACCGCCAATTATTGCACAAATAAAATCATTTACAAAAATTTTCTTAAAAAGCTTTTTGAATAAATGCATAGTTCTGCAAAAAAATATGCTCAGAACTCCACAACAAAAAGCTATCAATATCATTTTTAAAAGGATACTGAAATTAAAATCAGGCAGAACACTTACTGCAAATCTTTCAGGTTTTACACCTAAAAAAACAGAAGTGAAAAATGCAACAATACTTGCTAAAAGAGTCGGGAAAATTGCTTTAAAATACTCTTTTTTATGTATGACCTCAACTGCAAAAACACAAGCTCCCAATGGCGTTCCGAAAAGTGCCGAGAAAAAAGCACCCATTCCACATATAGTCATAATTCTTCTTAAATTTTCATCGAGCTTAAAAATTCTACAAAGTAACGCAGAAAGACCACCGCCCATCTGTAAAGCAGCACCTTCTCTTCCTGCAGAACCACCAAGCAAATGAGTAACAACCGAAGCTATAAAAACAGCAGGGGTCAATAAGCAAGGGACCTTTTTATCACTGCAAGCTCCCTCAAATATTTGTGGTGTTCCAACACCTTTTACTTTTAATAACTTATAAAGATAAACTATTAAAACTCCGCCTAATGGTAATAAGAGTATAATCCATGGGTTTTGTCCGCGTAAATCTGTTACAAATTCAATCGATTTTGCAAAAATTGCCCCTGAAAATCCACATCCCACGCCCAAAACAACTGTCAATAATACCCACTTAATAAATAATATAATTTTCCCTTTCATCTTAGCCCTCTATAGTTTCTGCATATCTTACTGTTTCCATTGCATCCTTTGCATATTTATCTGCTCCTATTAAAGACGCATACTCTTTATTTAAAACCGCACCACCTACTACGACTTTACACCAGGGAGCATCTTTTTTTATAAGGGAAATAGTTTCTTCCATATATGGCACAGTTGTAGTCATCAAAGCACTTAATCCAAGTAACGGAGCATGTAAATCTATAACTTTTTCTACAATAACTTCCGGTGCAACATCTTTACCCAAATCATAAACATCGAACCCATAATTTTGCAATAAAAGCTTCACGATATTCTTTCCTATATCGTGAATATCACCTTTTACAGTAGCAATTACTACTGTGCATTTATCAGAAGCTTTAACTTCCATACTTCCCTTTATATGTTCAAATGCGGATTTAGCAGCCTCTGCGCTCATCAAAAGCTGAGGAAGATAGACCTTTTTTTGTTCAAATCCAACTCCTACTTCATCTAAAGCAGGAATAATCATTTTTGAAATAATTTCTAAAGGTTCATTAGTTTTAAGCAATTCCTTTGTAATCAAAGAAGCATCTTCTTTGAGTCCTTTTATTATAGCCCTGTTAAGATTTAATTTATCTTCTGAATTAACATTAATTACTTTATCTTCAGTTACTAAAGACTCAGAAAAAGAGATATACTCCTTACAATTTTCATCTTTACCCGAAAGCACCTTAAAAGCATGATAACTTTTCATCATCTCATCAGAATACGGATTCATAATAGCCGCCGATAAACCTTGCCATAATGCAATAGAAAAGAAATTGCTGTTTATTATCTCCCTTTGCGGAAGACCAAAAGAAACATTGGAAACACCTAAAAGTGTATGACAATCAAGCTCATTCTTAATAAGATATACTGCTTTTAAGGTTTCTTTTCCCGCAGTATTATCCGCACTTACTGTCAGTGCCAACGGGTCAAAAATAATATCATTCTTTGAAACTCCATATTTTTGTGCTTCATTTAAAATATTCTTAGCTATCTTGAGTCTGTCCTCTGCATTCTGAGGAATACCATTTTCATCAAGAGTAAGTGCAACTACAAGTCCACCATATTTTTTAGCAAGAGGAAAAATCTTTTCCATGCTCTCTTTTTTACCATTAACAGAGTTAATCATTGCCTTCCCGTTATATCGTCTTAATGCAGTTTCCATAGCCTTTATATCGGAAGTATCAATCTGCAACGGCAAATCAATAATTGCTTGAAGCTCTGTAACAGCAGTTTTAAGCATACTGATCTCATCAATTTCAGGAAGTCCTACATTTACATCTAAAATATGTACTCCCTTTTCCTGTTCGGCAATTCCTTCTTTTAAGATATAATCTATATCGTTTTCTTTAAGCGCTTCCTTAAAACGCTTTTTACCTGTGGGATTTATCCTCTCACCTATTAAAATCGGACTATCTTTAAAATTAACAGCATGAGTATATGAAGAAACCCAGGTTATATTCTTAGGTTTAATAGGCAATGGTTTTATATTTTCTGAATCTTTTTTGAGTGCCGAAATATGTTGAGGTGTTGTACCGCAACAACCGCCCACAATTCTGAGCCCTTTATTAACAAGACTGCTTACCGCTTCAGCAAATTCTGAAGGTGATACATCATAAACAGTTTTATTATTTACAGCTTTCGGAAGCCCTGCATTTGGTTTTAAAATAACAGGCAAGGAAGAATATTTAAGATATTCTTCGGCTACTTCTCTTAAAGCTTCAGGGCCCAAAGAGCAATTCATTCCTATGGCATCTGCACCCATTCCCTCAAGCATAGCGATCATCGCTTCAGGATTAGCACCCGTCATAAGCTTTCCGTCTTCACTATAAGCATTACACACAAAAATCGGCAAATTGCAATTTTCCTTTGCCGCAAGTAAGGCCGCTTTTGTTTCATAACTATCATTCATTGTCTGAATAAATATAATTTCCGCCCCATATTTTACAGCAAGTCTTACTGTCTTTGAAAAAACATCTACCGCTTCCTCAAAATCAAAATCTCCGTATGGAGCCAACATTCTGCCACTGGGACCTATATCTAACGCTACCCATTTTTCGTGCGTTGTTTCACTTTCAGCTCTTGCTCTCTTAACATTTTCCATTCCGGCTTTAATTATTTCTTCAAGCTCTGAATCAGAAAATTTCAAGGAATTTGCCCCAAAAGTATTTGCACTTACAACATTACTTCCCGAATCAAAATAATCCCTATGAATTTTCGTCACAATTTCAGGATGGGTAATATTCCAACGTTCCGGCAATTCACCCGGCATAAGTCCTGCTTCCTGCAGCAAAGTACCGGTGCCGCCATCAAGATATAATATATTATTTTTTATATATTCAAGAACTTCCATATTTAACCCCTACCAATACCGATTATCGCAGTTACAGATTTTGAAGGTGACATTAAAAGACTTTCATTGAGAGTAAGACCTATTTTTCTCTCACAATCCAAAAGTTTAAACAGTTCTTTCTGATACTTAAGTTCAAAATCTCCGTAACCCGGGCTGAATCTCGGTTTTATATCTTTATACTTATCTTTAACCTCTTTATTAAAAATATTGCATAAGCTCTCTATCCGCTCACTGCCTATCGCATCCAATATAACTGCATTCGATGGAGAAATTTTACTGTTTTTTGCAATAAGTCTGTCAAAATCTATTCCCAGAGTTGCTGCAAAAATCACTGCTGCATTACAGTTTTTAAGAATTTCATTCAAATCCTTTGAACAATTTTTTAAAAAACTCAAATCTGAAATTTCCCCATAGCAAACCTTGTAGCTTATTTTTGGGATTGCCTCTTTTATAACTTCATCAACGAGTTTTAAAACTCCATCATCATATGATTTAATGCCCAGATATTTAAGAATTTCCAACTTATCTATATATGGCACATCATAGTTTTTAGTATAAATAATCATAATATGTAAGAAAGATTATCGAGTATATTTCTTGCCACATCCGGTTTGTTCATAGAATAAACATGAACATTTTTTATTCCGTTTGCAAAAAGATCAATAATCTGGTCAGTTGCATAAATAATTCCTGCCTGTTTCATTGCATCGGGTGAATAACCGAATTTATCAATAAGGCTTTTAAATCTTTGCGGCATAAATGAACCCGAAAGCTTAATTGCCCTCTCTACCTGATTTGCGTTTGTTATCGGCATAATTCCGGGTATAACAGGAACTACAATCCCGGCCTCTCTGATTTTATACAAAAAATTATAAAGAAGGTTATTATCAAAAAACATCTGCGTAGTTAAAAATGAACAACCCGCATCAACTTTTTCTTTAAGGTACTTTATATCCTCTGCCTGATCTTTACTCTCAGGATGTATTTCAGGATAACAAGCGCCACCAATACAAAAATCTCCGCTTTCTTTTATATCACGGATTAAATCTATCGCATACCTGTATGCCCATTTATCACGGTCTGTATTCTCAAGTTCCGCAGTTAAATCGCCACGTAATGCCATTATATTCTGAATTCCCGCTTCTTTTATTTCGGCAATTTTTTGCTTTACTTTTTCCTTTGTAGAAGAAACACAAGTAAGATGCGCCAAAGAAGGTACATTATAATCTTTTTTGATACTCTTAGCAATCTCCAAAGTATATTTACTTGTGCCACCACCGGCACCATATGTAACACTCATAAAAGATGGTTTAAGCTTTGCTATTTCTTCGGTAGCATGTTTAACACTTTCAAAAGAAGCATCGCTTTTAGGCGGAAAAACCTCAAAAGAAAGTGAAAGGGTATCTCTTTTTAAAATTTCAGATAATTTCATTTTTATCCCCCTTTTATTTTAAAATGCATGATATTTATTTTACAACATTATAAATGTTTTTTCAAGTTTAATGCTTTAAATTTTTAAAAAGAGCTGTAGCAAAAATTTGCTACAGCCCTTTTCCTACAAGAATTTTCTTAAGTCTATCGCTAACTGCCCTTCAAGATTTATAAGTCTTTTTGTAATATCTTTAGACTTCTCATCAGCAGCTGCATATTGATTGAGATATCGGTTTAATGATTTAACCCCCATATTACAACCGTCTGTCATCAAATCAGCAATAGTACTATCGCTTTTATCCATAGAAAGCTTCATTTCCGTCTTCATTTTAGACATAGTTTCAGATATAATATTAGGATTTTTTCCCTCATCATTATATTCACAAAGTAATTTTTGAAGCATTTCATCAAGTTTTTGATGTTCATCCTTACAACTATTTAAAAGCTCTTTCAGATCAGGAGCTTTTGCATAATCAATTACATCATCTATAGATTTAACGCCCATTTTTATACCTGCATCACATTCCCTTAAAAGTTTTATTGTATCTCCTTCAACCATAATTTTCTCCTTTCATATTAGTAGGCTTAGTATATGTAAATAAATTACTATAATACAAAACATCAAAATAATCCTACTTTTAAACAATATTATCTTTGACTAAACTTTAAATTAGTAATATAATTGCTTTAGGAGGGATATACAATGAAAAAAATAGATATTCATATTCATTCTACCTTCTTTAAGGAAGCAAAAATAAGCAAAAATATAAATTTGGCTTTGCCTGAGGAAATTATTAAAACCTATGATAAGCTTGACATCGAAAAAGGACTTTTACTCCCGCTTATTTCCCCTGAAAATAGATTTTCCATTCAGACTAATGAAGAAATGCAAGCTATAACCGAAAAATTCCCCGACAGATTTGCTTTTTGTTGCAATCTTGACCCGCGTATGGGTGATAACAACGAAAAAACCGATTTTTCTGAAATGATTAACTATTATAAAACAAGAGGTGCAGTCGGTTTTGGCGAATTAACAGCAAATCTCCCGATTGATGACGCTATGATGCAAAATCTGTTTTACCACTGCGGTGAATGTGATATGCCGGTGATAATTCATGTATCGGTAAAAAAAGGGGATTTTTATGGAATTATCGACGATGAAGGACTTACAAAGCTTGAAAAAACTCTTAAGAAATATCCAAAACTTAAAATTCTCGGCCACTCTTCCCCTTTCTGGTCTGAAATCAGCAAAAACCCGTCATATGAAGAAAGAATAGGTTATCCCGAAGGGAAAGTAACAGAAGGCAGAATTGCCGAAATTATGCGTGAATGTCCTAATCTCTATTGTGATTTATCAGCAGGAAGCGGTTGTAACGCACTTTCACGTGACAATGATTATGCATATAAATTTATTGAAGAATTTTCCGACAGACTTCTTTTCGGTACCGATATGTGCTATGCAAATCAGGAATTGCCATTAACCGATTGGCTTGATACAGCATATAAACAAAACTGTATAAACGAAGAAAATTATCGTAAAATTTGCAGAGAAAATGCAATAAAACTATTTAATTTATAATAATAGCAAAATTGTCCAATTTTCAATCAAAATTTTATTTGACCGAGTAAAAAAATAATAGTATATTATAAATATAATGCAAAGAAGGACTATTATGTATAATTATAATCTACTTATTAAAGGTGCACTTGATATAAAACAAACAAATAATGAAATAAACACCTATCGTTTGAGTAAAAAACAATGTGATTTTTATTCCGAATCACCTATATTTATTCTCAGGGCTTTTGCCACTGCAGGGATAAGGCTTGAATTTTTTACTTATGAGAAAAAAATTTCATTTGAATATAAAGCCACAAAGTTTTATTGGGAGCATATATTTTTTGATATTTATGAAAATGATGTTTATTCAGACACGATAACCGAAAAGGATAACAGTTTAAGCGGTAAAGTCACCTATAATATAAAACACAAAGGTAAAACAAAAATAACTATCTATCTTCCCTACACCTGTGATATTATTTTAAAAAATCTTTCCTTTGGTGAAATAGAATATCTTCCCAAAGAAAATATTGATTACCTTGCTTTAGGCGATTCCATAACTCAGGGTATGGGCAGCAAAAAAGCATCTTTTACCTATCCTTCTATCTTAGCTGATAAATTAAATCTTAATTTTTTAAATCAAGGTGTTGGCAGTTTTTACTTTTGTGCTGACTCTCTTGATAATTTAAATCTCTCACCTAAACTGATAACGGTGCTTTACGGAGCCAACGATTACTACCTTATAAGCACTAATAAAAAATCATTTGAACAAGTAATAAATGAAATTCATCTTTATTTTGAAAAATTAGCTGAATTATATCCTGACTCAAAAATTTATGTAATTACCCCAATATGGTGCGGTAACGAAGAAAAATCAAAAGAGTTCAACATAGGATATGAAAAGCTAAGAAAATGTATTAAAAAAGAAGCAGAACTTAAAAACTTCAATGTGATTGAAGGACTTGATTTGATACCACATAATGAAAAATTTTATTGTGATGCCTCACTTGTTCACCCAAATGCAGAAGGGTACAACCTGTTAGCTGATAATTTACTTAAAAAAATAAACATATAAATGGAGGGTTTATAATGCGTTTTGGAGTTGCAAAAGAGATCATAACACCCGAAAAGCCAATACGCCTCGCCTGTTCAGGTGTATTTGACAAAAATTATGTAGGTGTCCACGATGATGTTTATGTCCGCACACTTATATTGGATGACAAAAATGAAAAAATCGTTTTAATATCTTATGACCTTTTATTTCATAGCCGTGATTTAAATGAAGCGCTTGAAAAATATGCCCATAAAAAATATGGCATCAAACATTCAAATGTTGTAGTTTCATGTACTCATTCTCATATGGCACCTGCCGTAAAAGGATATAATGACAAGGTACATGACCCCGATTATGAAGAATTTATCATTGCACGTGGAAAAAGAAGCATTGACATAGCTATAAATTCAATGTTCGAAGGTACTCTTCACTATGGCAGCTTTGAAGGTGACTTCAATGTCAGCAGAAGAAAAGTGACAAATGGTAAAAATCTGGGCCTGCCTGATTTCAATGTGCGTCGTGATAAGGAATTTTTTATTTTCTGTATAAAAGATAATGATAAAAATATCCGTTCAATAGTTTCAAACTATGCATGTCACCCCGTTTTCTATCCCGCAAAAGACCAGGTGAGCTCTGAATTCCCAGGAAGGTTATGTGCTATTTTGGACGCAAAATATGAAAACTGCACTTCACTTTTCTTCCAGTCAGCTTGCGGAGATGTTCGTCCTAAACCGACAGCAAAAATTGACCCTGAAACCAGCGAATATGTATGGGACAGAAACTTTAATTTCGATTTTATAAATACATTTGCAACCAGTATGGCAGAATTTGTAGTAGATAAATTACAAAAACTTACTGAAGTCGAAAATCCGGAGTTTATTTCCGATAGCTTTAAAATTAAGTTACCTATTGAACCCGCATCACTCGAGTTCTTCATTGAAGATGCAAAAGAACAAAATTATATTATAGAAAGTCCTAACTACAACAATTCACAATTTATCATTAACGGTGGATACGATACTCTTGCTGAACACCTCTATTTACACTGCAGTATAATTAAACTAAGTGAAGATCTTTACATAGCTACAACAGGTGGCGAACCCCTTTACGGCGTTAAAGCAATTGTAAAAGAAACCTTAGGAAAAAACAATCTTTGTTTTATAGGCTATACCGATGCCTGTGCTTATATAGTTGATGATTTAGCAATAGAAGAAGGAGGTTATGAACCACTCAGTTTCGTTGAATACTGTCTCAAAGGGCCATTTAAACCCGGAGTTGATAAACTCTATATCAAAGCTTTTAAGGATTCTTTAAAACGCATTGAAGAAAAAAATGCAGATAAAATGTATTAAAAATATTTTATTTATAAAAAGGAGAAATAAAAATGGAAAAATTAGCATTATTAGGCGGTAAAAAAACAGTTGAATTTGGGCTTTCCGATATGTGTTTTCCAAAAGTTAACGCAAAAACCCGTGAATTATTCGATGAATTGCTCGAAAAAGAAGAGATCTCTCAGTCACCCCTCGTAAACAAATTCGAGGATAAATTCTGCAAATATGTAGGTGCCGATTACGGTGTTTGCTATCCTAATGGTACAACATCCATTCAGGCAGGTCTTTTTGCAGTTGGTGTAGGTGCAGGCGATGAAGTTATAGTTCCTTCCTTTACCTTCTGGGCAACAGTAGGTCCCGTTGTTGTTAACAATGCTATCCCCGTTTTTGCTGATGTTGACATTGATACTCATACAATGAGCGTTGAAAGCATCGAAAAATGCATCACTCCCCGCACAAAAGCTATTTTAGTTGTTCACATTTGGGGTATCCCTTGTGATATGGATCCCATCATGGAACTCGCTAAAAAATACAACTTAAAAGTTGTTGAAGACTGTTCTCATGCACATGGTGCTTCATATAAAGGTAAAAAAGTGGGTACAATCGGTGATGTTGGTTGCTATTCCTTACAAGGTTCTAAGGTTCTCCCTGGAGGTGAAGCAGGAATCCTTGTTACAAACAACAAAGAATATTACGAACGTGCACTCGCTTTGGGACATTATGAAAGACTTGGTGGCCTTGACGACAGCTCAGATTACAAAAAATATGCTCTTACAGGTTTAGGTTATAAGCACAGAGTTAATCCTTTTGCGGTTGCTGTTGCATATGCTAACCTCGATAACTTAGACGAATATAACAAAATAAGAACCGAAAATGCTCTTTACTTCGAAAGCCTCATTTCTGATATCGAATGCTTAAGTTTCCCTAAAGTTTGTGAAGGCGGAGAGCGTATATACGGATACCATCATATCAACTATGATAAAGAAAAATTAGGCGGTCTCGGACTTTACACATTATTAAAAGCACTTTCCGCAGAAGGCGTTATTTGCGGTGACTGTTCTTATGGTGTATTACACAAAGCTCCTTTATATACAGATAAAGCTGATAGTCCTATGCATGCATTCACTTGTCCCGCATATAAAGCTGTATATGCTCCTGCAGAATATCTCCCCAACAGTGAATACTTAAAAACTGCTGTTATATATGCTGCTCCAAGATTTGAAAAAACTACAAAAGAAATGGTCGAAGCTTATGCAAAAGCTTATCATAAAGTAGTAGATAATCTTGATGCACTCTTAAAATATGAAGAAGAAAACGGACTCCGTGAAAAAGCAATCGAAAGTAGCGGAAGAAGTATCAGCTACTTCAAAAGCAAATAATTAAAATTAATAAAAATGGTATCTGCAAAAATGCAGATACCATTTTTTTATACTACAATCTCTGTACCATCTGAATACTTAATTTTTACCTTTTCATCATCAATTTTTTCATATGAAACAAAATATTCCTGTTGCAAATGATAGCTTTCTTTATAGTCATCATAAATCTCTTTGATTTTTGAAACGGTATATTCTAATTGTTCATCAGTATCAATAAATAAATCCTCTGCGCCAAGCCAGTCTATAGAACCACCAATCAGGAATTTAGAATAAAGATAGAAAGAAGGTCTGCCACCATAACCTAATAATTTATCGACATTCTTCTTTCCCTTAATTGTACAGTTTAAGGTAACTGTTGAAGGATTATAAAGGATAATTCCATGATATACAAGCTCCCATAAAGGCAATTCACCATCAAAGAAACTGTCATCTAAATCTCCCCAGGAAATATAAAGCGCATAATCAAGATATTTTGCCGCAAAGTCAAATGCACCTTCTGACGCAAAACCACCTATTTCGTCATGGCAAAGCTTCATAATCTCGTTATAGCAATCCATTGTATCTTTTTTGGTTGACGGATGATTTTTAGCATAACATTCCCTGTTTGCGATAATGGTAATTACATCAATATAATGTAAGCCTCTGAATCCTAATTCAGCTATTTTAGGAATATCCTCTTTTGCAAATTCCAATGCCTTTTTAGGACAAATATTATATGGTTTTCCCGCGCTCCAGAAAGTATCCAGAGTATCGAATTCTCCATTACTTTTTCTTATTACAATATCTTCAGAAAATCTGTCAGCTATACTGTAAGAATCAGTACTGTTTGTATGACAAACAATCTGATAACCATTATCCTGTGCATATGAAATGAGTTCTCTTAACTTCTCCTCACCGCCCAATTTTTCCTCAACGGGAAAAATCTGCGGATATCTTCCGTCGTGACCGCTTTTATTCCAACCTACGAGGCAAATCTGGGCCTTATCAACACCCTGCTTCTTAAGCTCATCAACAAAGTCTTTAACTCTGTCAAAAGTGCAGGCAACATGCATTTCAGGCTCATTTTCAACAGTCTGTTCTGCAATAGGAGAAGGAGCAGGTTTCCAACCCATTCTGATACGGATTTCAGGTGCCTCTACAGCATATTTTAAATATTTATTGTTCTTGATTCTTTCTTTTATAGGAACACAGTTTTTATTTTCAAGCTGATATTCTCTGTAAAAATTTGCCATCGTGTTATAATCGGCATCTTTGCCTAAATCAACGATATACAAAACTATATCTTCTGAAATTCCAAAGTCAGTCACTTCAAATCTTATATGGGAATAATAATTTCCATTTTTTATTCCCACTACAGAGAAGAAATTCTGCTTTACACTTTCAACTATTCCTAAAAAACATTTATCGTTAATCTTAACACCAAAAATCGGCAACAAATCCTGTTTACTGACAATTTCATAATCAGGCTTTTCAGTAAATTTAACAATATGGCTTCCTCTGTGTTGTGCATCTTTTACAACATCTGCAACCACATAATATCCTTCATCACCTGTTTTGGCATTAAATTCATCAACAATTATATCTATATATTCAACGTCTTTTGAAATCTGGTTATGAGGAATTACAATTCTGTTGTCTTTAAATTCAGCATTATATACCTTTTTATTATTATCTAAAACTTGAAATATCAAAATGCCATCCCTCTCTCTTCTTAAAAGGAGTTTTATATTTTTTAGTGAGTACTCCTTTTTCCTCTAAATGAACATAACAAGCAGTATCACAAGCTCTTCCGCATATAGAACACTGATATGCATGCTGTGCCGGAGGATAAAAATATATGTTGTCAAGAATTTCTTTAGCAGTTTCAGAAGTGAATTTTGCGTTACCCTCAATAATATCCATTCTGTTTTCAAAATTCTTAAATGCATCATAAGGCATAAATGGATTTTTAGTTCCATTGGCTCCATTATAGTAAACTGCACACTGCCAAGCATCTACTTTTCCCTCATCAGAGATAGCCCTACCCGGACAAGCCTTAATACATTCTCCGCATTTATCGCATAAATGCGCCTTATATTCCTCAGTAGCTTCAAACTCAGCATCAGTAAGAATAAAACAATATCTCACCATAGGTCCGTACTCATCGGTTAAAAGAGTATCATAAAAACTTCTTTCACCTAATCCACATTTAACAGCAGTATTTAAAAAATCAATTTGATTTTCCTGAAACTTTTCTCTGTAAATAGCATCATAAGCTACTTCAGGATTTGTACTGTCTTTTTCTTCCATAATCTGCTGATGCCTTCTCTGAGGTAAAGCAATATATCCTTCCTCCTCAAGCATCATAGACACTCTTAATAATGCCATCGGCATTATGGTTTCTTCCATATTTTCAACAGCCATAGTGGTATATTGATAATATGTAGTACCCTCTTCGGTACCTCTGTAGATTCCTCTCAGAACCTGAAATGCAAATCCAATAACAGTTTTAGTCTCAGGCATAATTTTAAAGATATTATCATCTTTATCAAATCTGTCTGCAGGTGCAAATCCTATAATATCAGTTCCACATTTTTTAGCTAATTTTAAAAGCTTGTCTTTCATACTAAAACTCTCCCTTCAGATGCTTATAGCATGCAATATCGCATTTTCTTCCGCAAAGGCAAGGAGAATACCCCCACTGGGTATTAGGTAAAAAGTTCATCTTTTTGTATATTTCTCTTGCAGAATCTGCATCGAATCTTTTTTCTCCGTTTAAAATTGCCTCTCTGTCAGGTTCGTCTTTCAAAAAGTCATCGGTAATGAAAGGATTTGATTTATGAGCGCCCTTATAATAAACTGCACATTGCCAAGAATCAAGCCCATTTTCTGACACTGCATTTCCTGGACAAGCTTTAATGCATTCGCCACATTTATCACAAACACTTAAAGACTCTTCATCAAACTCAAGCGGTGCATCGGTAATTATAAAACAATATCGCATAAACGGGCCATATTCTTTATTGATAATTTTTCCGTTTAATCCCATTTCACCGAGTCCGCAGGCCTTTGCTGCTTTACCAAAATCGATAATAACATCAGGAACGGGTTTACCTTCCTCAACAGCTTCAGCGTAAATAAGCTCATAGGTATCAAGCACTTCAGGATTAGTTGTTTTATCGCCCTTAATTCTTAAATTAGGAATTGATTTTTGCAAACAGGCATCATAACCCTCATTTTCTATAATTCTTCCCATCTTGAGCAAGAAAATCTCTGCCATTTCCTCATCTATATACTTAACCCCAAGACTTGTATATGTATAAAATTGGCTTTGTCTGTCCATCGCTTTATAAAGTCCTTTAGGAACTGCGAATCCGAAACCTATAATGCATTTCGCATTAGGCAAAATACATTTTGGATCTTTCTGCGGATTTTCTTCAGAATAAACTTTACCTATTCCACAGATAGATGCACCATACTCTTTCGCTTTTTCTTTTATAAATTCAGCTGTAAGCATCAAAATTTTCCTCCCACACTTTTCTTTTCGGTATTTTCCTTTAAGGTATTGCTGTTTTCCACAACCATAACCGTAGCATCTTCAGAAACAACAATATGGTGCCATTCACCTTTAGGAATATTATAAAGCATACACTTTTTCATTTCACATTTTTCATTTTCGGTATAAAGAGTTGCTTCACCTTCAAGTAAAACAAAAATCTCATCGGTTAAAAGATGTCTTTCCAGTACATCAAATTTTGAAAATCTATCGGAATATCTTAAAAAGCCGATTTTCCAACCTTCAAACTGGTGTACCACTTTAAAATCTTCACCTGAAAATTCACTTTTTTCTATCATCTGTCAAGTCTCCAAGCTTTTTTAGTACGCAATGGTTCTTTAAATCTGTTTTCCATGCATCCGCCTTTTTTCTCCAAAACAGACACACAAGCTCTGATACAACCACCGCATTTTGCCATATTATATCCTACCCAACTGGGGAAATATTTCTGAAGCTCGGTATAAACCTTCATAATTTCCTTTTCATCGGCAATGTCGGTTACACCTTCCATAAGGTCAAGAGAACCATTTTCATTTTTATCCCATACCTCTTTAGGTACAAAGGGATTATAATATCTTCCGGCGTGGGTATAGAATGCGTAACAACGCCACATATCTATATCGCCCCACTCCAAAATCTTTCCGTCAAGATCTACTGTGACCTTTTTGCCCGAATTGAGTGCAGGAATACAACTTCCGGGACATTCCCTTACACATGCGCCACATTTTCTGCAAAGTGGTTCACCGGAATACATTTCATCATACTCAAGCTCAGCATCGGTAAAAATAAATGCAACTCTCTGTAATGGACCAAATTCAGGAGTCAAAAGCATTTTACTCCAACCAATTTCGCCAAGTCCACAAGCAACTGCAGCAATTCTGAACTGGAATTGCAAATCGGGAGCCACATTTTCTTCTCTTGTAGGTCTTGTAAACTGAACGCTTCTGTGATGTGCAGTAGCAGTTTTTGCATGTTCGTTAATTTCAATTTGTTCCTCGGGAGAAAGTGTGTTTCCGGGACTTCCATCCATATCAGAAACTACACCTCTCGCGCCGGTATTTCTATATACAAACGCTTCGTATCCTTCGCTCTCAATAACTTTTCCGACATTATAAAGTACTGCAGGTGCAAAAATTTCATTTATTCCGCCATAAGCCATTGACGGATATTGATAAAACTGTGTACCTTCCTCAATTCCTCTTTGAACACCTCTTGGAATTCTGAAAACAAAACCGATACAACTTTTTGCTTCCGGAAATAAAAACTGCGGATTCATTTCATCAGGTGCACCATTAAATCTCGACATTGGCGCGATACCGCAAGCATCTGCACCCGCTTCAAGTGCAGCCTCTTTAATCATCTTACTTGTAAGCATTCTTCTTCCTCCTTATAACATGTTGATATTGTCATCTATTTTTACTAACTTAAGTGGTTCTCCATTTTCAATCACATAGGGATATATACTATGTTGAGGTTCGAGTAATCTCAAAATATCCCCTCTATATTTTTTTAAAAGATAACTTTTTAATACAAAAACAGGATTTTTATGTGCCCTTGTAGCTAATTTTACTCCATCAACCAAACCCTCATATTTATAAATATCTTCAGGACGGATAAAATTTGTATTCTCAATAAGATTTTCATAATGACTTTCATCTTTTAAATACTCATGACATATTCCGTGAAAATCATAAGCATTATCCATCTGTGAAATTTCATTTTCATGTGCCACGAGATTATCATGAAAAGTGTGCGCAGAACAGTAATTTAAACAGCCGCTGTTGGCAAGAATATAAAGTTTTTTATTATTTTTATTGCACCAATCACTTATGCGTTTAACAGAATCCAAATCCCGATTAAGCTCTCTTTTTAAATAAAAGCCGTCAAAATATTCAGAAATATAATCCATCGCAATTTCTTCTCCAACGGACATATTTACAGAAGCTTTAACTAAAATATCTTCAAAATTACTTTTGATAAATTTTGCAATCAAAGGAGAAGTTGTAGTCACAGAAGTCAATATGTAATTTTCTTTTATAAAATCTATCGTATTGCCGATTTTATAAAAAAAGCTTTTTGACTGACTGTCTTTTCCATAACAATTCGCATTAAAAAGCAAATTCAAAGGAATACCCTCTGACTTTAATTTTTCAAGGGATTCCACCTGCTTTTTTTGCAGTTCCCAGGAAGTATATTCATTTGCATTTATCTGATTATTTCTGCCATTTGCAAAATCGCCCCAGGAAAAATACACTTCACTTATATCGTTTTTATTCTTAACAATATAATCTGTAAATTCCTCATTCATATATTGTAAGCCAACTGAAAACTTCAAATTACTACCCCTATCACAATACCAAAATATAAATTAAAATTAATTTTAAAACAATTTTCACGATTTTACTTTATTATAAAGTAAAACTGTGATATAATCAATACATAATACCAATCAAAAAATATCATAAAACAAATATTACGGAGGAAAATATGAATATATTTAATATAAATCCTTTTGTGCGATTTGCTTCTTCCTTTAAACTTATAAGTGTACCTAAAGAAAAACGAGGTTATGATTGTCGTATTATCTATGTAGAAAGCGGAACAATTAAGATAATAATTGACAATAAAACCTTTACTCTGAAAAAAGATTCCCTTTTCTACTGTCCTGCAGGCTTTAAGTATGCACTGGCAAACTCTGAAGAAGAAACATTCATAAAAGCATTGAATTTTGATTTTACCACTCAGCACAGCGATATAACTGCGCAAATGGATCCGCTTGAGTCTAACGAATTCAATGAAAGCAAAGCCATAAAACCTCAATTTATAAGCGATAGTGAAATTTTAAACTCTTATTATATACTTGAAAATGCAAAGGTATTTGAAAATAATATTTCAAAAATAATCAAAGAATTTTCCTATCGCAAACTCCTTTTCAGAGAAAAATCAGGAGCGATTTTAAAAGAAATTCTTATCGATCTTCATCGCACCGAATCCACCCAATCACATAATGCTTCTTTAGCGATTAATATTGCCATTGAATTTATCTCACAAAATTATTCAGATAAAATTGATAATAAAACTATCTCAAACCTCACAAATTATCACGAATATCACTTAAACAGACTTTTCGTAAAACATACGGGAATAAGCTTACATAAATACATCATGAGATTTCGCCTTGACAAAGCAAAAGAACTTCTTTTAAATTCAGCTCTTTCTTTCAATAGTATCGCGGAACAAACCGGTTTCTCAAACGCTTCCCATTTTTCATATTTTTTCAAAAAAGAATTTAATATGACTCCTTCAACATATCGAAATAAATTCACTATATAAATAAAAAGTCGTAGTTTGAAACTACGACTTTTTTAATTATTTTTTGAAAATAAAGAAAACTGCACCTAAAATGCATATAAATGCATAAAGATAATTCATTGTAAATTTTTCTTTTAAAAATGTAATCGAGAAAATCGAAAAAATTGTAAGAGTAATGACTTCTTGAATTATTTTAAGCTGGGCAGTAGTAAAATACTGACTTCCAAGTCTGTTGGCAGGCACTTGAAATATGTATTCAAAAAATGCAAGTCCCCAACTGGCTAAAATAACTGTAATTAAAGCTGTGCTTTTAAATTTAAGATGCCCATACCACGCAAAAGTCATAAAAACATTTGAAATAACAAGTAAAATAATAGGTCTTATCATAATTGTTCCCCTGCCCATAAAATATAAATTACAAACTTTTCCCTCTGCTGTCAACAAAAATTCTGTCAACCACTTTATCTCCTCTTACTAAATAAACCTTATCATGAAGATTCATTGTGGTACATCCATGCCCCGGTATAAGGCGTATTTTGTCTCCCACTTTAAGAGAATGTTTACAATATACCGCACTGTGTTCTTCACTCATCTCGACATCTTCACGAGGAAAATTACAAAAAACAGGATTGCCCTGGTCAACACCCAATGACTTCATTCCGGCATCACAAACGACTCTTTCATTTTCAGTACTTATAACAGTAGCCAGCATAAATAAACTGTGTTCAAAACCAGCACCTACTTTGTTATAAGCTACGTCCATAAAAATATATGTACCAGCCTGTATTTCTGTATAAACAGTATCTTTTTTTCTTAATTCAACAGTTCCTGTGCTTGAACCGCTGACTTCCTTTACAGGCATATTGTTTTCCTTAAAATAATGGAGTAAATCTCTTACTAAAGCCTCATATTTTTCTGATTCTTTTTTTCTTGTCTCGTCATTATATTCATGAGAAAGTTGCCCTGCATAAGCCTGAATTCCCTCGAATTTCAAATGTTTTTGCTCACTTATTAGCTTTGCTAATTTCAAAGCCTCTTCTTTTGAAAAAACACCACAACGATTCATTCCAATATCATATTCAACAAGACAATAAATTGTATTTCCAAAATAACTTGCCGCAGCTTCTAAGTCCAATATATTTTGAACCTCATCTACGCATACTGTCAATCGACAGCACCCCGCAAGATAAGCAAGACGCATAATTTTAGATTTTTCAACCACCTGATTTGCAATTAAAACGTCCTCAACACCTGATAAAATCAAGTCCTCTGCCTCACCTAATTTAGCACAGGTTATCCCTTTGGCTCCCATTTCAATCTGCTTATGCGCAATAACTGTGCTTTTATGAGATTTATAATGTGGTCTTAATGAAACACCTATTTCATTGACCATATCCATAATTTTATTTTGATTGTTTTCAAACTTATCCAGATCTATTATCAAAGCCGGTGTTTCAATATTTTTAATTTTCATTTAAATTTCTCTCTTTCTTTTTATATTTATATAAAATACAAGTATTTGTAAACACTGTCATTTTACCACTTTTTCAAGATATAGTCAAATTCTTATCCACCGAAACAAACCTTAATGTCTCTGCCGAACCGCCTTCGTTAAGCTTCTGATTAGCAGAATTTAAGGTTTCAAGATTTGTAATACCGATATAATACTTAATATCGTTTACATTCTTGATAAGCTCCTTCGTTTCGTCCGCAACGTTTTTGGATTTCATAGCACTGCCGTAAAACTTGCTCTCTTTACCGATAGTTTCATCAATGCCTGTATCGGCAAAAGACTCAAGCTTTGGTGTTGTACTCATATCCTCGTCCTTAAGATTATAAATCTCGGCAAGTGTGAGTTCGCCTAACTTTCTGCCATCGGGAAGTACTAAATTTTCAAGGTCATCATTTTTATAATGCTCTTTTAATTCTTTGATAGAATACTTATCAGAGTCTTTATTATTTAATCTTTTTTCTTCCTCTCGTAATACTCCTTCGACGTTTCCTTCATTTCCCAGTACTCGCACTTCTTGCCCAACGTTATTTCCATTGGTATTCTCTCGGGATATGCCTGACACGTTATCGTGTATGGAATGTGTTTTGTGCAGGTCGCGCATTGTTCTGCGCTGTTCTTCGGAATAAAATTGTCCATGTCCTCGTATTCCGTCTGTAGTTTCACCATTTTCGTTTACCTCCTCTAAATAAATCGTTGGTACGCCTTTTTCGTCATATTTTAGTTCCTTAACTATAAATATACTATTTCTTTCATAGAGAACTTCACTCTCAGAATTATTGCCAAATCCCTCCAAATTATGAGCATTCTGACTATTCTCAACAATCATATGTACAACATATTTGCCATCAACTTCATACCCTTGTTCATCTGTTGAAGCAGAAGTATAAGCTTTATACCTTACAAATGAACCTGGTGAATGTAAAGATAAAAACTTATTATATCCTTCTTCATCACCGGTAAATCCGTCAAAGACAAGATTTCTGTAGATTTTGCCCTTATATTTTGGTAGTTTCTTTAATGCACTATCCATTTGCTCAACAAAAGCAACATCTTCTTCTCCGAGATTATCTAAACCATTTTCTCTTAATTTCGCATTTATTTTATAACTTTCACTACTTTTATATCTTAACAGAGCTCCTCTCTCTTCGTGAGTTATTGTACCACTCTCGCCCTTATCCTGTCCACTATTTTTTATAGAATATTTTTCTTTTGTGTTGACTTTTTCGGGAGAATTGGGTATGCTGTAATTGGGAACTGTACTATTGTTCGCTTCGGGCGTATTGGCAGAGGCTTGTTCATCTGCTGCAATAGCAAGGTTTCCTTTTTTTATGCCCGAACACATTGTCTGTACAGTTAAATCCAAATGTTTTTTAGATACATACCGTCATTGTTGGCAGAGGTACTGCGAAACCAATAACATCCCTTATGTTTCCCTGTATGAATTAAGACACACATTTGTAAGTATGACTAAAGGACTTTCAGATGGTGAAATCAAATCCCTTGTAGGCCATTCAAAGAATATGGACACCTGGGGAGTATACTCCCACGACATTATCGGAGAAAAGCAAAAAATCGCCGAAAAATTAGAGTCAATTTTCGACGAGTTTATTTCTTAATTTTAAAAGTGTGTTTTTTAGTGTGTTTTTAAAAATTATAAACCCCCGTAAACACAGTGTTTACAGGGGTTATTTTGGTGGAGGCGAGGAGAGTCGAACTCCTGTCCGAAAATTTTTCCGTTCAGCTTTCTCCGAGTGCAGTTTATCTATTGAAATTCCCCTTTAAAACTTCCGATAAACAGGTAATTTTAAAAGGTATTCCCTGATACACAGAAAAAGCCGGGAAATTCTTTATCTGCGTTGACCGCTGAAATTAAAAGATGGTTAAGGTGCGCGGTGATACCCTAACGATCCCGCTGCGTAAATTAAGCAGCGTAAGCTAAAGTTCTGTTATTAGAATTAGCGTTTATATTTAAGTGCGACGATTTAAGAGCTTTCGCCCGCTCTACTCGCTTACTGAATTTCTAAATCCCCGTCGAAACCTTTACGCCCCCATATTTATCCTCTTAAACGCTCTTTTACAGCTCGGTCAATTTCTCTTTTGGCATCTCTTTTAGCCATATCTTCGCGTTTATCGTGAAGCTGTTTACCTTTGCAGAGTCCCAGCTCAACCTTAACATTACTGTTTTTAAAATAAAGAGACAATGGTATCAATGTAAGGCCGTCTTGCTTTATTTTACCGTAAAGACGCATTATTTCTCTTTTATGCATCAAAAGTTTACGGACTCTGAAAGGGTCTTTATTAAATATATTTCCCTTTTCATATGGACTTATGTGCATACCTTTTATAAAAAGTTCACCACTGTCCACACTACACCAGCTATCTTTCAGATTAACTCCGCCCTGACGAATTGATTTTACTTCAGTACCGACCAATTCAATCCCAGCCTCAAAAGTTTCAAGCACAAAATACTCATGCCTTGCCTTTCGGTTTAAAGTTATAATTTTTCCCTGAGTCAAATTGGTCACCACCTTTCATCACATTATCATACGGTTTTCAAGTGCTTTATTAAGAGTTACGCTATCAGCATATTCAAGTTCTCCACCAACAGGAATTCCAAAAGCGAGTCGCGACACCTTAATATTCAATGGCTTTAAAAGTCTTGAAATATACATAGCAGTAGCTTCGCCCTCGATTGTCGGATTGGTTGCCATAATAACCTCGCTGACATCTGTGGTCTGCAGTCTTTGCAAAAGCTCTTTAATTTTAATATGTTCAGGACCTATTCCGTCAAGTGGAGAGATAAGCCCATGCAAGACGTGATATTTCCCCTTATATTCCTGCAAACGTTCAAATGCCTGAACATCTTTTGGGCTTTCCACAACGCAGATTATATTATCTATACGTTCCGAAGATGCACAGATTTCGCAAACTTCCTTATCGGTAAAATTCTGACAAACTTTACAATTATGGATATTTTTCTTTGCCTCTATAATTGCATCGGCAAAACTTTCAGCCTGTTCCTCAGAAATATCAAGTATATGAAAAGCAAGTCTCTGAGCAGTTTTTCTGCCTATTCCCGGCAAAGACGCAAAATGCTCCGCAAGCTTTCTGAGTGATAAAGGTAACCCGCTCATAATTAAAAGATACCCGGCAAATTAAGGCCACCGGAAATTTTGCTCATTTTTTCTTCTGCTTCAGCTTCAGCAATTCTGATAACCTCATTTACAGCACTGACAATTAAATCTTCTAACATTTCTACATCATCAGGATCAACAATTTCAGGCTTTAATTTTATTGATTTTAAAACCTTATCCCCTGTCATCATAACTTCAACAGCGCCACCACCAACAGTAGTAGTATATTCTTTAGCTTTGATTTCTTCCTGAGTTTTTTCCATTTCCTCTTGCATTTTTTGCGCTTGTTTAATCATATTGTTCATATTCTGGCCCATACCGCCGCCATAGCCCTGAGGCAATCTCGCTTTCATTTAATTACTTCCCTTCTAATTAATTTTTATTTCCACTTCTTCATTTTCCGCTTTTTTTATTATATCGCCTAACGGATCTGAAATTTTTTCCTGAACTTTATTATCTACCTTTGCAATTCTTAATCGATACCTTTTTTTAAGTAGTTTTTCGACCTCATCAGCAAGCTTAGCACCTATGTTATCCGACATCAAAAGACTTTTCAACATTGGATTTGGTGAATCTATTGTAATTACATTGTCTCCTATATACGCCGATGCATCCTTAAGCATCACATATAAAGGTGGCTCTGTCTGTGACAAAATCTGAAGCAGTTTTTTCCACTCTGCCATTGGTTTTAACGTAGCACTTTCACCGGAAGGTGCTATATTAATCGGAGCTTTTTTAGATGGTTTTGGTTCTGTCTTAACCTCAACATTTCCGCCTTTAATCATATTCTCAAGACGTGCTATTCGCATTTCCAGGTCAGCAAATGCCATAGTCTCTTCAAAATTACAAAGCTTTATAATAGTCATTTCAAGTTCAACTTTTTTATCTGAACTTCTTGTAAGATTATCAAGACATTGTTCCAAAACATTTAAAATTTTAAGAATTTCCGCAAGTGGAAGTGATTTTGCAATTTGCACAAATCTCTCCATTTCATCCGGTAAACAAACCACAAGCTCAGAAGGATTTGCAACTGATTTCACAATCATAATATTGCGAAAATGTGAAATAAGTTCAGCTACCAGTCTGTCAATACCTTTAGAATTATCATAGAGCTCATTTACAAGTTTTATACACTCTGCCGCATCTTTTCTGACAATCGCATCAGAAATTGAAAAAAGATGCTCTGAACCTGCAATCCCCGCTGTAACAGTAACATTATCAACATCTACTGTCTGTGAATACGCAACGCATTGATCAAGCAATGACAAAGCATCACGCATACCACCATCGGAAAGTCTCGCGATAAGATTAGCAGCATCCTCGTAAAGCTCAAAACTCTCATTTTCACTTATGTCAATAAGTCTTTTAGCTATATCGTTAGGTCTTATTCTGCGAAAATCATATTGCTGACAACGGGAAAGTATAGTTTGTGGTACTTTATGCACTTCAGTCGTAGCTAAAATAAAAATAACATGTGCAGGTGGTTCTTCCATAATTTTTAAAAGGGCATTAAAAGCGCTCATACTGAGCATATGCACCTCATCAATAATATAAACCCTGTATTTACAAACAGCAGGTAAAAAATTAGCTTCATTTCTCAAATCACGAATATCGTCAACACCATTATTACTTGCAGCGTCCATCTCTATTATATCTAAAATAGATCCATCTTCTATCCCCTTACAGACATCACACTCAAGGCAGGGATTTCCATCTATAGGATTAAGACAGTTTACTGCTTTTGCAAGAATTTTAGAGCAAGTAGTTTTACCGGTACCCCTGGACCCTGTAAAAAGATAAGCATGTGAAATTTTTGAAAGTCGCACCTGATTTTGGAGTGTCGTTGTGATATGTTCCTGGCTCACCACGTCAGAAAAGATTTTCGGACGCCACTTTCTGTAAAGTGCAAGATACATAAATTAAGACCTTCCTTTCTCTTTAGCTTAAAAAACACCTTCCGCATCAAAGAAGGTGTTTTAAATATGCTGTCGAACATACGGGAAAACAGGCTTTACTGTGGCACATAAGACAATCCGCTTAATGCTGCTCGGTTCCCCGCCTGACATGGTTCACGGCGAATTATTGCACAGAACCCGCTTACCCGCATGTTCGACAGCATATCAACTCATTAATATATTATACTATATTGAGCTTAAAAAAACAAGAGTTTTTTATAAATGTAAATTATCAAATTACCCCTTTTACTTTTTTTACATTTTATGATACAATGATAATAATAAGTTTTTATCAGGAGGATGGTATATGAAAAAAATAGTTGCCCTTTTGTCGGCATTTATTATTTCTTTTACAATGGTAGCAGAAGTTTTTGCCGAATCCGTTCAGAGTTCTTCCTTAGAATTAGGATTTGAAGTAAACAGCGAAGCTGTATATCTTATAAGTTATGATGACGAAACGGTACTTTATCAAAAAAATGCTGATAAAAAAATGTTTCCGGCATCTCTCACTAAAATAATGACTGCAATAATTGCCATCGAAAATTGCCCTGATTTGGAAACAAAAGTCACCGCACCAAGTTATATTTTTGACGATTTATTCACATTGAATGTTTCAAATGCAGATATACGACATGGAGAAGAAGTGAGAATGATTGACCTTCTTTATGCTCTTATGCTGCGTTCCGCATGTGAGGGTGCAAGTATTATTGCCGATTATATAGGCGAAGGCAGTATATCCAAATTTGTTGAAATGATGAATCAGAAAGCGGCAGAACTGGGTTGTGAAAACACTCATTTTGAAAACCCTCACGGACTTCACAACGAAAATCAATACACAACTGCTAAAGACATTTATAAAATTACAAAATACGCACTCGATAACCATCCTATTTTTAAAGAAATAGCTTATTCAAACAGCTATGTGATGCCGGTAACCAATAAACACTCTGCCGAACGCACAATTTACCACACAAACCTCATGATGGACCAACGTCGTGCCGGAAAATATTATTATGCACCAATTAAGGGTATTAAAACAGGTACTACCTCCGAAAGTGGAAAAAATTTAGTTTCAACAGCATCACAAGATGCTTATACCTATCTTTTGATCACTATGGGAGCACCTATGGAATATGATAATGGTGTCTCCATATCTGATAATCTTTCATTTATTGATGCAAAACAGCTTTATAGCTGGGCATTCAGTAAATGGTCTATCCAATCTATAGTCAACCCCACAACCCCTGAAGGTGAAGTTAAAGTAAGACTTTCAAGGGAAAAAGATGTAGTAAAAGTTTTCCCTGAAGAAGAAGTCAGAAAACTTTTAAGAAATGATATTGATATTTCTTCATTACAGAAAATAAAAAATCTCTATGAAACTGTTGATGCACCAATAAAAAAAGGTGATATTTTAGGAAATATGGAAATAAAACTTGCTGACGAAACTATTGCAACGGTAAATTTAGTGGCCGAAGAAGATTTGGACAGAAGTTTTATACTTTTCATTTTCGATTGTATCAGAAAAGTCTTTACCTCGCCATGGTTTAAATGGGGATTCCTGCTCTTAATTATATTTATTGCACTTTACATAACATATGCAATTATGTATAATAAACGCAGACGCAGAAAAAGACGATACAGAAGAAGATTTTAAAAAAAGAATGCAGAAACAACAGTTTCTGCATTCTTTTTATCCAAATAACGGAGTGCTGAAATATCTTTCACCTGTATCAGGCAAAATTGTAACGACATTTTTGCCTTTCCCCAATTTTTTAGCAAGTTTTATCGCTGCCGCCACATTAGAACCACTCGAAATTCCGCAGATAATTCCTTCTTTTGAAGCAAGTTCCTTAGCAGTTCCCAATGCTTCTTCATCGGTAATAATGCAAACCTCATCATAAATATCAGTATTAAGATTATCAGGAATAAGTCCGTCCCCGATTCCCATCTGAAGATGAGTTCCTATACTTCCACCAGAAAGAATTGCCGCATTAAAAGGCTCAACCGCCCATATCTTGATTGAAGGAAATTTATCCTTTAACACCTCACCGATGCCTGAAATTGTTCCTCCCGTTCCTACACCGGAACAAAATCCATCAATACTTCCTTTGAAATCCTCAATAATTTCAATCGCTGTATTCTTGCGATGTACCATAGGATTATCAGGATTTGTAAACTGCTGTGGAATAAATACACAAGGATTTTCCTCAGCCATTTTTAAGGCTGTATTCATACATTCCTCAATACATTTTCCAATATCTCCCGCATCATGAATTAAAATCACTTCTGCACCATATTGGGTTACAAGTTTGTGTCTTTCTTCACTTACAGAATCCGGCATAATAATCTTAACTTTATATCCTTTTACTGCACCTACTAATGCAATTCCTATTCCCTGATTACCGCTTGTAGGCTCAACGATTATGGTATCTTTATTTATAAGTCCCTTTTTTTCTGCCTCAATGAGCATATTATACGCTGTTCTCGTTTTAATAGAACCGCCAATATTCATTCCTTCATATTTGACAAAAATCTGTGCATCACAAGGTCCTGTCATATTATTTAACCTTATTAGCGGAGTATGACCTATTGCCTCCAATATATTATTATAAAGCAAAGAAATATTCCCTCCTTTAATATTAGTTTATATAACCATTATATTCTATACCAAATTTTTAAAAACTGCAATAGATTTCAAATAAAAAAAGTGGTTTTATAAAAAACCACTTTTTAATACTGATTATACCGGATGTACCTGATTTTCAAAATCAGCACGTTTTCCGTCAATATTATATTTCTCATTACGACGGTTTTCAAAGAATTTCAAAGCAACCTGTCCGAATTGAGCATAGCTTAAAACATCTTCTTCCTGTTCAATCCACTCAGCACATTCTGTACGGAGTTTATCAAGCTCAGGCTCAAGCAAATCAGCAGGACGTCCTGTAATTGGTTCTTCATCACCGATAATTTTCTTTCTGAATTCATCAGCAATAGGAGCAGGAGTTTTACCATACTCACCTTTTACAAGGCCTTTAAATTCTTTTGTTACCATCTTATAACGTTCACCCATAATTACATTGAAAACAGCCTGAGTTCCCACAATCTGAGAAGTAGGGGTTACAAGAGGAGGGAATCCTGCGTCTTTACGCACCATAGGAACTTCTTTCAAAACATCTTCAAGCTGGTCTTCCTTACCTGCCTGTTTAAGCTGAGAAAGCAAGTTTGAAAGCATTCCACCGGGTACCTGATAAATCAAAGCGTTAGCATCGGTAGCCAACATCTTTGGATCTAAGAGTCCGGAGTCAAGATATTTTTTACGAAGCTGCATAAAATAATCACGAACAACAGTCAATTTCTTAAGGTCAAGACCTGTATCATATTCAGTACCTTCCAAAGCAGCAACCATAGCTTCTGTCGGAGCATGAGAAGTACCGAGCGCCAAAGGAGAAATTGCGGTATCAATAATATCAGCACCATTTTCAATTCCCTTCATAAGGCACATAGAAGCAAGACCTGAAGTGTAATGAGTGTGAAGCTGAACAGGAATGCTGACAGCTTCCTTGAGTGCTTTTGTAAGCTCAGCAGTTTTATAAGGTGTGAGCAAAGCAGCCATATCCTTAATACAGATAGAATCTGCACCCTGAGATTCCAACAATTTTGCATAATTCACATAATAATCTGTAGTGAACACATCACCTGTTGTATAAGAAATAGCAACCTGCGCGTGTGCACCCTCTTTCTTCGCAGCCTTAATAGCAGTATCAAGGTTACGAACATCATTAAGTGCATCAAAAATACGTATAATATCTATACCATTTGCCACAGATTTCTGCACAAAATACTCCAAAACATCATCAGCATAATGACGATATCCAAGCATATTTTGTCCTCTAAAAAGCATCTGAAGCTTTGTATTAGGCATTTCTTTACGGATAACACGAAGTCTTTCCCAGGGATCCTCATTTAAGAATCTGAGGCAAGAATCAAAAGTTGCTCCTCCCCAAACTTCAGCGGAATAAAATCCTATTTTATCCATTTCGCTCAAAATCGGACGCATCTCATCAAGAGTCATTCTTGTAGCAATCAAAGACTGATGTGCGTCACGAAGAGCTGTTTCTGTAATTTTAACTTTAGCCATCTGCTGTTCCTCCTGTACAATTAAGAGATTACAGCTAAAACATCATTAGCATTAACAGAATCACCTTTTTTAGCAATAACAGAGGCAACTGTACCAGCTATGGGAGCAACAATATCATTTTCCATCTTCATTGCTTCCAACACAACCATAACCTGACCTCTCTCTACACTATCACCAACATTAACTTTAACGTCCATAATAGTACCGGGCATCGGTGCTTTTACATCAGTACCACCCTCTACCGGTGCAGCAGGTGCAGGTGTAGCAGGTGCAGGAGCAGCAGGAGCAGGTGCAGCAGCAGGAGCAGGTGCAGGATCTACTACAGGAGCAGCGCCGTTTAAATCTTCAACAGCAACATCATAAACTTTACCGTTAACAGTTATATTAAATCTTCTCATGATTCACAAAACCTTTCTTTCATTTCTTAGTTTGAATGCTTCTTAGGAAGCCCAAAAACACGTTTATTCATAAGCATCTCCAGTGCAGTAATCAAAGTATCTCTTGTATCAGCCGGAGCAATTACATCTTCAACAAGAGAAGCTTTTGCAGCTTCATAAGGACTTGCCATAGTATCGATATACTCACAAGCTAATTCTTCACGAAGTTTTTCGAGATCATTCGCACCTTTTAATCTGTCATGCCAGAAAAACTCAACTGCAGTATCAGGCTTCAATGCAGAAACAACTGCAGTAGGCCATGCTATACGCAAATCAGCAGCACCAAATGCGATACCTGCAGCGCCAATCACATTGCCTGTATAGACAGTAATTTTAGGAGTAGTAGCATCAGCATAAGCATGTGAAAGCTTAGCCGCCTCAACAACACCTTGTGCTTTATTTTCACTGCAACAGCAATAACCTTCAGTATCAACAAAAGTTACAATCGGAAGATTAAAGCAATCACAGAAACGTACAAATGAAGCAATCTTATTTGCTGTTTTAGAACCGATTTTTCCTTTTTGAGAAATAACACCAACAGTGTTTCCACCAAGGGAAGCTAATGCGGTATAAGCAGATCCATAATCTTTCTTAAGCTCAATAACCGAACCCATATCGCAGATAAGATTTACAAGCTCATCTGACTTTTTATCACAATCAACCAAAGTAGCCTCAGGATTAGAAGTGCCCTCAGCAATAGGTGCAAGCGAAACGTTATTAAGAGGCAACATTGATATGATTTCACGTGCTTTCAAAACAGCACCCTCAGCAGTTTCCTCCACGCTGTCAACAGCGCCTGCTTTCAAAGCAGCCTCAGCAGAAATATCGCCATTTGCATCTGAAAGATAAAGTTCAGCATCTTTTGCCATAATTACTATATCAGAAGAAGCCGCCATCATAGCACTTATACCTGTGCAACCACCTGCAACTACCGAAACCTGAGGTACAACACCGGAAAGGTTATTGCTTAAAGCAAGAATTTTTCCATAAGAATTTAAAATCTCGGCGCCTTCTGAAAGTTTTGCGCCATTAGAGTCATAAATTGCAACAACAGAAGCTCCGTTTTTAACTGCAAGATCATAAATCTTTACAATTTTTTCAGCATGCAATCTTGATACTGCACCGCCTAAAACAGTGACATCCTGAGAAAAAGCATAAACTATACTTCCCTCAACCATACCATAACCTGTTACAACTCCGACACCTTCATCGTCATTTGAAACAAAGCCATCAAGCTCAACAAAAGTATTCTCATCAAATAAGAGATTAAGTCTTTCACGAGCCGGAGAAGCTTTTTTACAATTAGCTTTCATCTCTTCAAGTTTTGAAAGCTTAGCTTGTAAATCCATCAGATATCCCCCATTCTATTTGTAGGGTAAAACCCCTTTTAAAATACAGAAAATAAGAAAGGAAAGCTTGTCCTTAAAAAAACAAGTTTTCACAATTCCCAAATTCACCCATTTTATTATACTACACATTTTTAAAAATAACAACTGTTTTTTAACATTTTTATGACATTTTACATTTTTTACAATTATATAAGAAATCCCTGATAGAATTTAAACAATTATCCTCATTTACAGGCACAAATAAAGCTTTAAGTGTATTTTTATCTATCTTTTCTGAAAATTCAGCGGAAACAACCTTCGCCTCCATAACATAAGAAAAAACAGCTCTTAAAAGTCCGTCAAAAATATTTATATCTCCACCGTCTTCTATTTCTTCAATAATTACGGCGTCACCATTCTTTTTATATTTGCAATACCCTATTAAATCATCGCAATCAAGTGCAATATAAAAAAGTCCGTCTTTTAAATTGTCAAAATTATCATTATCATTCATCGGTCTTATAAAAAGCATTTTATTTGTTTCTCCTTTTAATTCTTTCTGCAGTTTCAATAAGCATATCTACTTCATCCTTTGAAAGCTCACGCCAGCTACCCGGCTTTAACATACCGAGTTTTAAAGGTCCTACTGAAATTCTTTTCAGTCTTATTACAGTAAGTCCTACAGCCTCACACATCTTACGAATCTGTCGATTTCTTCCCTCTGTGATTGTTATAAGCATAACTGTACGGGCGTCTTCCTCTGTAACTATTTTTACTTCAGCGGGATTGGTCATAACGCCATCTATCTTTACGCCCTCGCTTAAATTTATCATCTGTTCATCAGATACTTCTTCTCTTACCGTTACGCGATAACATTTTGGTACCTGATAAGAAGGATGCATCATAGTATTAGCAAAATCTCCATCATTTGTAAAAAGTAAAAGCCCCTCTGAATTTAAATCAAGCCTACCTACAGGATAAACTCTGTCAGGAGCATCATCTACAAGCTCAGAAACGCACTTACGTCCTCGTTCATCCGACATAGCAGTCAGATACCCACGAGGTTTATTGAGCATAATATACACATTCTGACGTCGGTTTCTTCCTTTTAATTTTTCACCGTCAATAAAAACTATATCTTTTTTAGGATCTATTTTCTGTCCTATCTGAGCCTTACGTCCATTCACCTTAACCCTGCCTTCAATGATAAGCTCTTCAGCCTTTCTGCGTGAACAAGCTCCACTTTCAGCGATAACCTTCTGCAGTCTTACTCCGTCCATTTTAAATATCCTTTCTATTAAAAAACCTCTTTATTTTATCAAAAAAACTGATTTTTTTCATCTGTGTTTTCACATCATCAGAAGCTATCAGAAACGTCTTTTTAATAGCTTCTCCATTCAAGCAGTAATGCACCTCTCCAATTATATCGCCCTTTTTAACAGGTGCATATAAAAAGGGTTCTGAAATTACTTTTTTATCTATTTTTAATAAATCTTCTTTAAGTATTGAAGCTTCAGGGATAGTTTTAACAACTGCCGTTACTTCATTTTTTTCTCCGCCCACAACCGGAATTTCAACCTTTATTTCATCAGAAAGTTCAATTAATTCTACTTTTGAAAATCCATAATCCAAAAGCTTTTTATGGTCTTGCCAGTCGTTTGGAGCTTTTAAAGTAACTACTATAATCCTTACGCCATTGCGTTCAGCAGCCGACACTAAACATCTTCCTGCTTTTTTAGTAAATCCCGTTTTTACACCGATACACCCTTCATAACTTTTTAAAAGTTTGTTATGATTTGAAAGCCATCGTGTGTAAGGCGGATTGCCATAATTTAACTTCATGGTTTTTTGAGAGCAAATTTCCATAAAATCAGGATTATTAAGTGCTGCACGGGCAAGTTTAGCCATATCATATGCTGTTGAATAGTGATTACTGTCATCAAGTCCCGACGGAGTCACAAAATTAGTATCATTCATTTTAAGTAATCTTGCCCGTCTGTTCATCATTATTGCAAACTCTTCAATTGAACCTGCAATCTTAACCGCCGCAGAATTGGCCGCATCATTACCCGATGCCAACAGCATACCTGCTGCCAAAGTGCGTAAAGTAACCCTGTCTCCCTCTTTTAACCCCATTGAAGTACCTTCAACCTTAATTGCATCGGGACTAACAATAAAAAAGTCATCTAAATTTGAGCTTTCAAGTGTTAAAAGTGCTGTCATTATTTTAGTTGTGCTCGCCATAGCAAGACGCTCTGTAGAATTTTTTTCAAAAATCACACGACCTGTATCCGCTTCTATGACTACTGCAGAATAAGCGGAAACCTCAAGAGCTTCCGCTTTTAAAATATCATTTTTAAAAGAAATAATAACTATTCCGCAAAACAAACACAATAAAAATTTTCTTATATTCACAAAACCACCTACCACCAAAATATATGCAGGTGGCAGAAGAAAATATTATTTATGCATCATTTTCGTTTTTTGTTTTTTCAGTTTTTCCTTTATTAAAAACTTCAGAAATTTTCTCAATTAAATCAGGAACAGAGTTAACAATTTTATCTGCAGTATTGGAAGATGTTGACATCTGCAAAAGCTTCACGTTTCCATCTTTTACAACCAAAAATCCTAATGGTTGCAAGGTGACACCTGCACCTGAACCGCCTCCAAAAGTTTCTTTAGGAACCTTAGTCGGCAAGTCAGACCCACCCGACGCAAATCCAAAAGTAACCTTTGACACAGGAATAATAGTGGTATTATCGGGTGTCATAATCGGTTCCCCTATAATGGTATTAACATCTACCATCTCTTTTATTTTTTGCATTGTTATTCCCATTAAACCTTGAATTGGATGTTCTGCCATAATTAAATCCTCCTATTTCTTTTCAGACAAATCTGAATCGTCCGATTTTGTTCTCTTTAAAGTATTTACCAAAACTATATAACCAATACGTAATGCCGCCAAAACTATATGAAAAATACGTATTTTAACCTTAAAAAATATCTTTTGCTCAATATTATTTTTTAAAAAATCACAGTTTATTGAGATGCTTTTAACCTTAATTCTGATTAAATTTCTTAAAAAAGCAAGTCCTCCGTAAACAAGAGCAGAAATTTTTCCGTAATTAACTGCCGCCGCAGCCGAATCCTCTCCGCCCACCATAACATTTACACAAAAAGAGGTAATTCTTATCTTTTTTATAAAATCTATTATCAGAGGTATCGTAGGCTTTATGATGTCCAAAGCTTCAAGAACAGTAGCTTTAATATCACCTTTCTTGGGCTTTTTTTCTTTTTTTTCGCCTTTTGCAGGCAATAAAGTATATCTTATTTTACCTATTCCTGCACTGATAGTGAATTTTTCATCGAAAGTAACTCTGAAAGTTATGCTTAAAAGAGAAAGTCCTATAAGGAAAAGGAAGATTAAAGCAAAAATTATTAAAACTTTCATACCTTCCTCCTTTTAATGGTCATTCTGTTTTAATTTCTACAGGCTCAGTTTCAATAAAAAGTTGTTCTCCGTCAGCCTCTAATTTAGAAGGAATTTCAGGTAAATCCTTAAGACTTGTAAGTCCAAAACAACGAAGAAAATTAGCAGTAGTCCTGTATGTAATCGGTCTTCCAGGCACATTAAGTCGCCCTGATTCTTCGACAAGTCCCTTTTCCACCAGATTATTTACAACCTGTCCGCTTTCCACACCACGTACTTGCTCTACAAAGCTTTTTGTAACAGGCTGATTATATGCAATAATAGCTAAAACTTCCATAGCCGCACTCGACAAGGGAGAATTTTTCTTTAAGGCTGCAACCGAAACTATAAGCTGTTCATATTGCGGTTTTGTGCAAAGTTGAACTTTATCGTCTAAAAAAACAAGTTCAATACCTCTATCTGAAATTTCAAGTGACTCTTTATAAGCCAGAAGCTGTTGTCTCACTGCAGCCTTCTCAAGCTCAAGCCCATCTGCAAGACGCTGGATTTCAACCGGCTCGCCACAAGCAAACAAAATTGCTTCTATCATTCCAAAATATTGATTTTGCTCCATAATTTCCCCCTACATTAAGCTTTAACTTTTTTATCACGGTTAAAATACACCGTTTTATTATCATCACTTACTGAAATTCTATGCGATTTCATAAGTTCGAGCATCGCTAAAAAAGTAGCTACTAATTCACTTCTGTCAGAAACAACGAAGAATTCATCATAATCCATTTTTCCCGTTTTATAAAGTTTTCTTAAAACATAGGCAATCTTTGAAGTTACTGAAACAACTCTTCTGCTGACAATTCCCGAAAAAGCTGATGCAGGTGGCGGCAAACGACGTTTTGCCTTCCCTGCTACCATCAAAAACGCTGCGACAAGCTCGTCCGGTGCGTGATTTCCCTCATAAGTAGTATCAACCTTTATTTTCATCGGCAGTCTGACATAGACATGGCGTTTTTGTCCCATTAAAACAAGCTTTTGTGCCATTTCTTTACAAAGCTGATACTCTAAAAGCTGTCCTTCAAGCTCTTTTTTAAGTTCTTCTGCTTCCTCATACTTAGGAAGCAATGAAACTGTTTTTATATAAACAAGTCTGGCAGCCATTTCCAAAAACTCTGATTTCAATTCCAGATCAGAGCTTTGCATCTGCTCAATAGCATCAAGATACTGCACTAAAAGTTCAGAAATCTCAATATCATTGATGTTCATTTTATGTTTAGAGATAAGAAAGAGTAATAAGTCAAGCGGTCCTTCAAAATCCCCTATCTTAAATTCAAGTTGCACCGCCATAATTTACGCTCCAATCAAATTTCTTGCAATAATATCTACAAATCCTGTAAGGAAATTCATCGCATTAAGCAATAAAGTCCTTAAATAGTAAAGTGGAGTATCAAGCACCCCAAAAAACAATAACACCATAAGTGTTATTACAATATATTGTTCATACTGCATAATTTTAAAATAAATCCGTTGCGGTAAAATAAGATTTAATACCCTTGAACCATCAAGAGGAGGTATCGGAATAAGATTAAAAATTGCAAGTCCTATATTTAAAATAACGATAATAGAAAGAATTTCGCCTAAATAATAAACAAAAAATCCCCAAAAGGTATTGACATCCATAAAAATTTTAGAATACCAGATTATTTTTCTTGCAATCATCGCAACAAAAGCATAAAGCAAATTTGACACGGGCCCTGCCAATGCCGATAACGCCATACCTCTTTTAGGATTTTTAAAATTATACGGATTAATCGGTACAGGTTTTGCCCAGCCAAAGCCAAAAAGCACCATACAAACAGAGCCTAACAAATCAAGATGTTTAAACGGATTAAGAGTAAGCCTTCCCTGATATCTGGCAGTATGGTCCCCCATTTTATCAGCAACCCAGGCATGAGCATATTCATGAAAAGGCAAAGCTGTAAGCATCGCAATAACACTTACAAATATTGTAAAAATCTTCTGACTACTCAAAGAAAAAGGCATTTTTTATTTTCCTTTCAATATTACTGAAAAATAAATCCATGATAATTATATTATAATGTTTTTTTTTAGAAAATACAAGAAAAACATACTGAAATTTAGAATATCTGACTTATTTATTTTTAAAAAACAGGTTATTTTTGCATATTTTTTAAAAGTTTCATATTTTATTTTAAAAAACTCTTGATTTTTTTAAAATTCTCTGCTAAAATGATAACGTTATGTAAATTTGAAGGAGGTGCAGAAAATGGCAAAATGTGATTTCTGCGGAAAAGGTGTTTCTTTTGGTATTAAAGTGTCCCACTCACACAGACGTTCAAACAGAACATGGAAACCCAATGTAATGCGTGTTAAAGCAATCGTTGACGGCAAACCATGCCGCGTTCATGCCTGCACCCGTTGCCTACGTTCCAACAAGGTAACAAGAGCAGTATAATGAAAACTAATATTAAAAAAGAAAGCACAGGATTTATTCCTGTGCTTTTTTGCGTTTATCAGGTTAACAGTAAAACTATCTGCCAGGGTTTTAAAATATTTTCATCATAAACATCATAATTATTAAGAATAACTTTTTTAAAATCAATTTTAAAATTCTGATTTTTATCGCTCATATTACAAATCAGAAGTATTTTCCCCCTTTTATATGCTGCTATCTCATCATATTCTTCAAAGCAGGGTATAAAATCTCCAAAAATTAAATCTTCTTTATTTTCTTTTCTTACATTTATCATCGCTTTGTAAAAATTTAAAACTGATTTTTCATTCTTCTCTTCATTTTTTACATTTATCTTTTTATAATCTTCTGAAAGCTTAAGCCAGGGAGTTTTTTTACTGAACCCCGCATTTTCACTATCATCCCACGAAAAAGGATTTCTGCTGTTATCTCTGCTTCTTCTGCTCACTATTTTCATTGATTCTGCTTCAGAAAGTCCCGAAAGCATTGCCCTTTTGTATTGGTCTTTCGTCTGCAAATCATCAAAACCCTCAATAGAATCCCATTTTGAATTAAGTGTACCTATTTCTTGCCCCTGATAGATAAAAGGAGTACCCCTTAAGAAAAAATAAAATCCTCCGAGCATTGTAGCTGAATAATAATTTATAGAATTTTCAGGCAAATATTTATTAAGAGAACGCGGTTGGTCGTGATTTTCAAGATAATTTGCACCCCAACCGAATTCCTGAATTTTTAACGCTGTCTTAAAAACTATATCTCTGAAATCCTTTAAACTGAACTCATTTTTCTGATACCAGTTTCCATGAGAAGCAACATCTATATCTGCATAGCTAAAATCAAATATCATTGAAAAATATCCATCTTTTCCGATATAAGAAGCTAAATCATCTCCGAAAACCCCGGGTGCTTCTGCCACTGTCATACAATCATATTTTTCAAAGCAACGTCTCTTAAGCTCGTTTAAAAATTTATCTATTCCCTTATAATTTTGCGAATAGGGATTCGCATTTGCAAGCATATCCTTGTTATCGACGGGTGCATCAGGGAAAGTCAATTCCTTTTTTATATGAGTTATCGCATCTACTCTGAAACCCGCAATTCCCTTTTCAAGCCACCAATTTACCATACTGTAAATCTCTTCACGCAACTCTTTGCATTCCCAGTTTAAATCGGGCTGTTCCTTCAAAAAAGTATGATAATAATATAAATCTCTGTTTTCTACTTTTTCCCATACACTGCCACCAAAAACAGAACGCCAATTATTAGGAGGAGTTTTGCCCTCTTTTACTATAAAATAATCCCTGTATTTTCCACAGGGATTTTTTAAAAACTCTTTAAACCACTTATGCTCACTTGAGCAATGGTTTACTACTAAATCCATAATTATTTTTATATCTGACTCTGAAGCCTCTTTTATAAGTCTGTATAAATCCTCATTAGTGCCAAAAATAGGATCTATTTTATAATAATCAGAAACGTCATACCCATTGTCTTTCATGGGAGAAGCATATATAGGACAAAGCCAGATAGTATCACAACCCAAATTTTTTATATAAGGAAGCTTTTTTATAATTCCATTTATATCTCCTATTCCGTCGCCATTACTATCATAAAAACTTTTAGGATATATTTGATATACTGTAGCTTCCTGCCACCATTTTCTTTCCATAAATTACCCCTTAACTGCGCCGTCGGATATTCCTTTAACAATATATTTTTGCAAAAATAAAAACACTATAATAATAGGAACTATTGAAACAAATACTGCAGGAAAAATGAGTTCCCACGGATTTCCGTATTGTCCTGAAGTCATTTTTGCAAAATAAAGTTCCAAAGTTAATGTACGCAATTTACCGTTTCCTATTACTAAAAAAGGTAAAAGGTAGTCATTCCATATCCACATTGCATTTAATATAATTACTGTCGCGGTCGTCGATTTTAAAAGTGGGAATACTACTTTAAAAAATAATGAAAAAATACCCGCACCGTCAATAACTGCTGCTTCTTCAACTGAAGCAGGAACACTTTTTATAAATCCATGATATAAAAAAACCGATAAACTGAGTCCGAATCCCCCATACATAATTATAAGTCCTGATATATTTTTTAATGCAAGATTTTCAAAAAGATTTAAAAGCGGATACATCACCGCCTGAAAAGGAATAAGCATAGCTGCTGTAAACATCAAAAGGAGAAAATCGGAAAATCGATTTTTATTTCTCACCATAACCCATGCAACAAAAGCAGAAACTATTAAAATTAAAGCCACAGATAAAAATGTTACGATAAAAGTTATAAAAAGAGATTTTAAAAAATTTATCTTTATTGCTGCATCAAAAATATATTTAAAATTTAAACTTTTCGGTAATTCAAGGGGAGATGAAATTATCTCCCCTTGAGCTTTAAAGGAATTTATAATAAGAAATACAACAGGAAAAAGCGTATAAACAGCTATGATTGTCAGAACGGTATATAGTAAAAAAGATAACCCTGTTTTACTTTTTTTAACTTCTTTTTGCATTAAGCTTCCACCTCTTTTTTCTTTGTCAAATACACCTGTATTAAAGAAACTGAGGCAATAAGCACAAAGAATATAACCGCTTGTGCCTGTGCCATACCATAATCAGGTGGAGAGGTATCACGGGTAGTGCGTAAAATCTGTGTTGCCAGAAGTCTTGTGTTGAAATTTCCATCTGTCAACGCAATATTCTGATCTAAAAGTTTAAAACAATTTGCAAGGGTTAAAAAGAAAACTATAGTTATAGCAGGCATAAGCATCGGAACAGTTATTACTTTAAACTGCTGGAAAGATGATGCCCCATCAATTTTAGCTGCCTCATATAAATCGGCGGGGATATTATTAAGCCCCGTGATATAAATTATCATCATATATCCTGCCATCTGCCAGGTAACTAAAATAACAAGCGCTATCAATGCTTTGTAGTGGTCTTGCAACATATTAGTAAGAAACGGAATTGATATAACAGGATTTGTACCGCCAAAAATAATTTGCGAAAAAACAATCTGAAAAATAAACTGCCAGATAAATCCGAGTGCCAATCCGCCAAGTAAATTAGGAAGAAAGAAAACTGTTTTGAAAACACCTGAAAATTTTGAAATTTTATTAACCATCAAAGCAAATAAAAGAGCAGTTATATTTATCACAACAACAGCAATTAAAGTGAACTCTACTGTATATATTAAACTGGATATAAATTTTTTATTATTAAATGCATTAAGATAATTATTTACCCCCACAAATGATTCAAAAACACTTCCACCTGCAAAATAAGTTCCTCTCCAGGAAGTAAATGAATACAAAAATCCCATTAAAAATGGAATCAAAATAACAAACAAAAAAAGAATGATTGAAGGGAGTGCTAAAGGAAAAAACCATTTTTTATAGTATTTTTGCATAATCTACCTTCCTTAAAAATTATACTCCTGCCATATCTTTAAATGATTCAATTCCATAATCTGCAATTTTTTTGTAATCTTCTTCACTCCATTTAGCCTTAGTAAGATAATTCTCCATTATATAAAGTCCAAAGGTTTCACCTGTCCAGTTAGTTGGTGCACCTGCGTATGCATTCGTTATAGTATCCCCTGAATTCATATATTCAATAATAGAGTTCCCTAAGGAATTTTCAAGCTTTGTAACAGCAGAATCCGCATTATAAGGTATAAATGCCATATCTTCAGTTATAAAACGCTTGCCTTCACTAGTAGTATTAAGCCAAACTAAGAAATCAACAGCCATTTTTTGTTCTTCCTTGCTTACCTTTGCATTTACAGCATAATAATTCGGAACAAAAACAGAGATGGAACGATTCATTTTTTCCGCATTTAAATCTTTAACTTCTATATCGTTATCCGAAAAAGGCATTTTTATCGGCAAAAACGTAAGCGTTTTCACAATTTCAGGGTTTATTTTTTCAATATTTGTATATACCCAGTTACCTTGCTTTATAAAAACAGCTTTATGCTCTGCAAACTTTTGAACTGCCGCATCATATCCATTGGTAGTTGAATTAATCATTTGAGGTCCTCTTTCAAGTGGCCCATCATTTCCTGCAACATAAGAAGTTTTTAAATCAAGGGCTTTAGCATATGCAATCAATGGATTATAAAGCTTTTGAATTGTCTTAGCGTCTGCATTTCTGGTTTCAGACGGATTTTTAAAAACTGCATCAATTGCAATATTCACCATATGATCTCCGTAAGTCCATTTTTCTGAACCCGCTACTGAAAAAACTCCGGTAAGATTTTTAGCAAAACCTTGTTTTTCGGAAACCAAAGGATATTCCTTTTTATTTAAAATCAACGTATCAGCAGTGCCGTTTTTAATATATGCATCAAGTTTTTTAACTGTATCGGAAAACTCATCATAAGAAGCTTTTTTAAAATCACTTAAAAACTCATTAACCTTTGATTCTCCTATCAAATCGGCAAGAAGCTTTGTATCCACAATATACCCGTAGCCTTCTACGTTATAAGGAATACCATAACTTTCGTTGTTATTTACAGAAAGTTTCAAATTATCAGGAAGTTCTTCATGAAGTGCCTTAAAATCAGCATCTTCAATTGTATTTAAATCAAGAGCAAATCCACCCTCGCGCCATTCCTCAAGTTCTCTTATATTCATAATCGAAAAAATAGCAGGCTTATTTTTTGAATTCATCTCTGCTCTTAAAGTATCAGCGCTGTTAGTGCCGGAACCTAAAGAAAAGAGTTTTATCTTCAGGCCTGTTTTTTCACTGTAAGCATCAACTGCCTTTTGCATAGCATCAGCATTTTCGCCCTTAGTATTAAAAATATAAAAATCATAATTTTTTGAACTGCCCGAAGCACCACAAGAAGTAAAAATAGTCATAATTGTTATAACGACAAAAGTATAAGCTAAAAGTTTTTTAATTTTTTTCATAACAATCTCCAATCTTTATAAAACTTTTTATCTGCATATATTGATTATTCTCTTTTAAAATAAAATTTATACCAACCCAAAAAATGGAGTGTTTAAAACACAAAGTTTTAAACACTCCATTTTTTATATTAATATTTAAGCCTGTAAAAATTAGTATCAGATTGAAAATTCATAAAATTATACATTACTAAAATATCATCAAATTCAGTATTTTCAATAAGTTCTGTAAGTCCCATCGGCAAGGAACGCAAATCCGCCACATAAACCTCTTCGTAATTATAAGTTAAAAACGGAACAAAACAATTTGAAAATGAATCCTTTATGACAAGTATTTTCCCTGATTTTTCGCCCTCATTATCAGAGCTTAAAACAGTTAAAGCATTATTACCATACAGAAATGCCGAATATTTATCTCTTGTATTTAAGCTTTCTTTATCAAGATAACTTTCCTTTTGTTCATTATTTACCGTAGCTCTTATCGGCATATCAAAATAAATCAATGTGTCAGAAATTAAGGAAGTATTTTTGCTTTTGTTAAAATAAGTGCCTAAAAAGCCTTGAGCCTCAATTGCATCCGAAAAATCAATCGGCATAGGATTTTTGCCCTTCTCCTCACAATAACTTTGATATGCAATATATGCGCCCTTAGTAGTCCAATGATGATCGGTACGATAATATATATAATCTTCTTTATTTTCTTTTAAAGGCGAATATAAATCTATAACGTCAGTTTTTTTATCAAAATAACTATAGAGCTTTGCTATTTCCTCTTGCTGATTCACCATAGTTATCCCGAAAGGCAAATTTTCCCTGTATATCTCATACGCACTCGGAATAATCATAAAAGTCGTATTTTGCTTATCCTTTAAAAACTCATCTAAAAATCCGATATTCTTTTCAAGCTGTTCGTTATTTAACGAATTGAATTTTTCAAAAAGCATATCATTTTTTCCATATAATATACCATTATTTTCAACCTTTAAAAGAAACTTTTCTCCCTTTGATTTTAAATTAATCCACTCATCTCTTAAAACAAATTGGTCATTTATAAACCCCTCATAATTACCGGTATAACTATTGTCCATAAGTGCATTTAAAGTTAACAAAGGGCGCTGCTTTAAATATCTGTTTTCAAACTCCGAAAACTTCTCAACAGGTTTTAGAAAATCCCAAATCATAAAAGCTAAAATAAAAAGTGCAAAAAAGCCTATAAGCCAAAAGGAGGAACGATTTTTTTTATCAAATTTCATACTTATTCCTGCCTTTCATTAAAATCTGAAATATAAAAACGGATTATATGAAGCATCCACTAAATAAGCTACTGAAAAAATTAAAACTACTGCCAGTAAAACAGTTTTTAAAATCGGATGATATTTAATTTTTTTGTCATAAATATTTTTAACAAGCGGAGTTGAGAATATAATACACAAAATTAAAGTAACACCATAATTTCTCAAATAATAAATCCAATCCACACCGCCTGTAAAATTAAACATCTTTATAAGATAATTTAAAAGCCTGTTTAAATCGGTAATTGCAAACAAAGTCCAGCTTAAAATAAGAATTATAATTACATAAATATGAGAAATAACCTTACTTTTTTCTAAAAAATTTAGCAAAAATCTTTTTTCAAACATCAATACAACAAAAAAGAAAATTCCCCAAAAGATAAAATTCCAATTTGCCCCATGCCAGAATCCTGTGCAAAACCAAACTACAAAAAGATTAAAATAATGTCTTCTTGTGCCAACCCTATTTCCGCCCAATGGTATATAAAGATACTCTTTAAACCATGAGCTTAAAGTTATATGCCAACGACGCCAAAATTCAGTAATGCTCTTTGATATATACGGATAATTAAAGTTTTTTGGGAAATTAAAGCCTAGCATATGTCCAAGCCCTATTGCCATAAGAGAATATCCGGAAAAATCAAAATAAATCTGAAATGCGAAAGCGATTATTCCAAGTAAAGCAAGTCCCGAAGAAATCAAATTAATATCAAGACTTTCTACTTCTGTCCAGAGAGCACCTATATTATTTGCAATAAGTACCTTACTTCCAAGTCCCATAATAAACAGTCTGATACCTTTTTCTATTCCGCTTAAGCTCACGCTATGATTCTTAAGCTCATTTGAAATATCAGAGTATTTAACTATAGGTCCTGCTATAAGTTGGGGGAAAAGTGCAACAAAAGCACCGAAATTAATAATATTTTTTTCCGCTTCTACCTTACCTCTGTAAACGTCGATAGTATAACTCATCGTCTGGAAAGTATAAAAGCTTATTCCAAGCGGAAGTGATAAGCTAAGCATAGGAATTGTTGTTTTTAAAACAGAATTTATATTTTCCACAAAAAAATTGGTATATTTAAAGAAAAACAACATTCCTAAATTACCTAAAACAGAAATTAAAAGAAAAGTCCTTTTTAACGCTTTATTGTCATTATATTTTTTAATGCCAAGCCCACATAAATAATCCACAATAATAGAATAAAACATTATCGGCAAATATTTAATTTCGCCCCAGGCATAAAAAATAAGGCTTAATATTAAAAGTACAAAATTTTTCATTTTTTTAGGTGCTATATAATAAAATAAAAACGCTACAGGTAAAAATCTAAATAAAAAAATAATACTGCTAAATACCATAAAAACCTCATTCTAAAAAAATCTTTAAATTATTATTCCGCATTTTCACAAGATTACCACCTAAAAATACTATATTTTTAATATTAAGTCAATAGATAAAAGATAAATAATAAAAATAAAAGGAAGTGTTCCCCAACAGTACACTTCCTCTTATTCTTATTAATCTTCTTTTAATTTACATCTCCTGCCTTCAGTAATAGCCATAAGGACTACTTTATTTTTAAAAAAGCCGTATCTTAAAACTTTAAAAACCCCAACAGCGTTTCAGTATTTTCCGAATAATACCTCCTTCGCCTTTTTTAAAATTTTAACAATACGAAAATTCCTTCATTAAATAGTCTTACTAACCATTCCATATATAAAGTGATTAATGTTATTATTTTTGTTGCATGTTTTTTGTAAAAAAAATATGAATAACTAAATTCCATTTATTATATTAAGACAATCTTCTGGTGAGTGTGCTAAGAAATCAGCACCTGCTTTCTTAAGCTCTTCTTCACCACGAAATCCCCAACATGCACCTATAGAATATATACCTGAATTCTTAGCTGTTATGACATCAACGTTAGAATCTCCTATTAAAACTATTTCATCCAAAGCTACATTCAATTCTTTTGAAATTGCATAAACAGCATCAGGTTCAGGTTTTTTGGGAATATCATCTCTTTGTCCCATTATTATTTCAAACTCTTTTCCTGTGAAAATACTATCACAAATATATTTTGCAAAAGAATCAGCCTTATTAGAAAGAATCGCTAACTTAATTTCAAGATTTTTCAATTTTTTAATTAAGTCCGATATTCCTTCATATGGTTTTGTTTTACAAAGGCAATGATTCTTATATCTTTCATCAAAAATCAAGCGAATCTCCTTTAAAATTTCAGGAGTTTTTTTATCGTTTGGTACAATTCTCTCCATCAAAACAGGAATTCCATTTCCTACAAAATGATTATATCTGCTGTTTTCATGAACCGGAAAGCCTTTAGTTAAAAGTGCATAATTACAAGCATCTGCCAGATCATCCAAAGAATTTACAAGAGTACCGTCCAAATCAAAAATGCATAATTTAATCATAAAAATTTCCCTTCCGTTAACAAACATAAAGCAGGACTCGTGACACGAATCCTGCAATATTATTATATACACATGAAAATTAAAATTCTTCTGCAAAAGTCCTTATATTAAATGGAAATCCCCATATTTCCGTACAAGAACACTGACCAGAAGAAAAAATGCGCAAAAGGAGCACTCTCATTAGAGAGATTTCGACTTATCGAAGAAAGTATTTCTTTAGTTCTTTCTTCCACCGACAACCTGCTCACCGTTTCTAACCCCCAACTGAAAGAAGCGACAAACAAGTGCCAATTTCCAAAATCGCCAAACAAATACATTCACCGGTAAATTAAAACCTATTAAGTAGCGCTTATATAAAAATTGTTATTCTTATATGAGTACTCCTTAATTTGCGTATATGTATAATATAGCACAATAAAAACAATTTGTAAAGAAAAAAATGTAAATTTTTGAAAAATATTACAAGGGATTGTAGTAATTTTACTACAATCCCTTAAAAAATCACATCATATAGGAAATATTCTCTAAAACATTCCCCATTGTTTTCACTGCTTTTGCCGCTTTTTTCCTTACATTTTTCCCGGTATTTTTTGATTTTTTATTTGACATCATATATGCCGCTGTTCCTACAACCATTCCGGCTGCTACGCCTTTCATTACATTTGTCATGGTTTTAGCCATTACCACACCTCCAAAATTAAAATAAAAGGGATTTTTCCCTCTTTTAGTTTGTCCCTTTGAAAAACTAATAGCAAAGGGGAATAATGGAGATTTATTTTACTAAATAAACAAGTTTATGTTGATTTTTTATGTCTTTTTTGTAATTTTAACAAAAATACTATTTTTTTAAAAACTTACCCACTTAAATTATCCGTTAAATTTGCCAAATAACAATATTTAAGTTATAATATTATTGCTGATTTGATAAAAAATAAAATTTAAAATAAATTTTTTCAATATTTGCAAATAAATTTATATTGAATTAAAATATTTACAGATTCTTAAGTTTCTGTAATAAACGGAGGTTTATTATGTTAAAAAGACCACCTCGTGTTGTTGCTATACACGATTTATCGGGATTCGGCAGATGTTCGCTATCTGTTATTCTCCCTACACTTTCTGCTATGAAGGTACAAGTATGTCCTGTTGTTACAGCGGTACTTTCTACCCATACAGGTGGTTTAGGTGAAGTAGAATTCAGAGACTTAACTGATTATCTTGAACCCACTTTAAATCATTATAAAAAGTTGAATCTTGATTTTGAATGTATATATAGTGGTTTTTTAGGTTCACTGCAACAAATAGATCACTGCCTCAGTTATTTCTCCTCTTTTCCAAACGCCTTTAAAGTAGTGGATCCTGTTATGGGTGACAATGGAAAAGCTTATCGCACATATACTGCAGATATGTGCAAACGCATGAGCGAACTTGTGGCAATCGCCGATATGATTACCCCTAATCTTACCGAAGCATGTATTCTTTTAAATGAACCATATCCTGCCACACCATTAAGGCAATCAGAAATTAAAAGTATTCTGTCACGTTTAAGTGAATTAGGGCCCAAATATGTTGCTGTAACAGGTCTTGAATCAGCAGACGGTAAAATGGTTAATGTGGGTTTTGATAAAGAACGTGGTGAATACTGGCGTGTTGACTGCAACTACGTTCCCGTTTCCTACCCCGGCACAGGTGATATTTTCGCATCCGTGCTGGTTGGTTCTATCATGAACGGTGACAGTTTGCCTATGGCAATCGAACGTGCAACAAGGTTCTTGGAAATTGCAATCCGCACAACTTTCAGCTATGGCAGTGATACCCGATACGGTGTCATGTTTGAGTCTTGCCTTTCATTACTTACAAGAGAACAAACTCTTGACAGGTATCGTCGTCTTTAATTTTTAAAAACAAAGAAGGAATTAAAAATGAAACAAAAAAAATTCACAATTTACGACCTTGTACTTATAGGTTTAATGGCAGCGCTCTGTTACGTCGGAACGCTTTTCAGAATTGAAATTCCTACACCGATCGGAAAAACTATGATACATTTAGGAAATATTTTTTGTCTTCTTTCCGGACTGCTTTTAGGAAAAATCAGAGGAGGACTTGCTTCAGGAATAGGTTCCGCAGTATTTGACCTTTTAACAGGCTGGGCAACAAGTGCACCATCGACATTTATAAATAAATTTGTTATGGGATTTTTAGCAGGTGCCATTCCGAGACTTAAAAACAACAATGGTAAAAACCTCGTATTAAACATTATCGGTGCAGCATGCGGAATATATTCTTATATTGTTTTATATCTTACATATTCTTTTTTCAAAAATATAATATTGGGAAGTGCAATCGAGACAGCTTTCACAGATGTAATTTTCAAAGCTCCGATTTCTTTTATAAATGGAACCCTTGCCTTAGTTATATCGGTAATTCTTTATCAGATTATAAGACCTATACTTGAAAAAACAAGCATTTACAAAAAAACTAATTAAAGATAAATATTATAAATAAAAAGCACCTACGTATTTACGTAGGTGCTTAAAAATTATTCGCAATCACACTCTTCACTGCAACAATCGCAATCGCAATCACCGAGTTCCAAGTCAAACTCAATTGACTCTCCGCAAGCGGGGCAAGTCATTTCACCTTCATCAAGCATATCCTCATCAATGCAAAGGATTTCGCCACATGTAGGACAAGTAGCCTCGTACATATCATCTTCGAAATCGTCATCATCAACGTCGAAAACAACCTGTTCAACCTCGCCCAAATCCTCATCAATAATATCGATAAGTTCACACATCTCATTGGTTTCTTCCTCTAAATCAGTAACAGAAGCAGCCAAATCATCAACAACATCAATTATTGCAGAAATAAGACGGGTTTCTTTTTTATCCTCGTCCAAATCCATTCCGCTGAGCATACCTTTTAAATATGCAACTTTTTCCAATAAATCCATTCTACATAACCTCCTTATATAAAATAGTATGATAAACTTAAAATAATTTAATCAACATTATGCACGTGACATATATTCGCCTGTACGTGTATCAACGTTAATCATTTCTCCTTCATCGATAAATAAAGGAACTTTGATTTCAGCACCTGTTTCCAAAACAGCAGGTTTTGTTGCATTAGTAGCAGTATTACCCTTAAATCCGGGATCTGTCTTTGCAACCTGCAAAGTTACAAAGTTAGGAGCTTCTACGCCAAATACATTGCCTTTATAGGACAACACCTTAACAATCATATTCTCCTTAACGAATTTAAAGCTATCATCTAAATTCTTACCGTCAATAGCTTCCTGTTCATAAGTTTCACTATCCATAAAATAGTACAAGTTTTCATCATTATACAAATATTCCATTTCTCTGCGTTCTACGAAAGCAGGGGGGAATTTTTCAGTAGGGTTAAAAGTTCTTTCTGTTACTGCACCTGTAACGATGTTTCTGATTTTTGTACGTACAAAGGCAGCACCTTTACCGGGTTTTACATGCTGGAATTCTACAATCTGCATTACTTCCCCGTCCATATCAAAAGTTAAACCATTTTTAAAATCGCCTGCTGATATCATTGATAAACCTCCAATTATTTAAATATCTGTAAATTTACATTTTCTTACTCTTATAATTTTACAGTAAACTTCAGATTTTTGCAATAGAAAAATGAAAATTTCTCCTAAAAACACATTTTTTTATTAAAAATTTTATAAAATCATCAAATTAATTTGTTAATTCCCTCTATTGCCAAAAGATAACTGTACTTTCCGAATCCGCTTATCTGTCCTACACAAACAGGTGCAATCACCGATTTGCTTCTGAATTCTTCTCTGCCCATAACATTTGACATATGAACTTCTATGCAGGGCTTTTTAGAATCTGCAATAGCCTCTCTTATTGCATAACTGTAATGAGTGTATGCTCCCATATTGGCAACTATTCCATCACAATTAAAACGTTCAGCCTGAATTTTGTTGATTATTTCACCCTCGATATTGGATTGATATATCTCACATGAAAGCCCCAACGATTCTGCAAAATCACGTATTTCTTTATTTATTGAATCAAAAGAATCATTACCGTAAAAATTACTTTCTCGTTCTCCCAATAAATTAAGATTAGGTCCATGGATAACCAAAATATGTTTTTTCATAAATTTATCCTCCTATGCTTTCATAGTATTTCTTCATAGCTGATGCATCTTCTGCTTGTGTACCGGCAGACTCACAGATAAAACGAGGTGTCAATCCTCTTTTTAAAACAAGTTCCATAAGTGGCTCAAACTGTGGCCCGTAAAGAGTATTATCAAAAGTCAGATGGCATTTTTCGCCACCTTTTTCTGTATATTCTATCTTTGAAAAATGTGAATGGAAATTTTTAAGTCTTTCATATCCCAATCCATTTTCAATCTTATCAAAAATTTCTTTATAATCCTTTTCACCATTTATTCCACCGAAAGTACGTGCATACAAATGCCCGAAATCAATACAGGGAATTAATCTTTCGTCTGTTTTACAAAGCTCAATAACTTCTTCTAAAGTACCAAGCTGATTTATCTTCCCCATAGTCTCAGGGCAAATTGAAATATCAGATAACGATAATTCATCAAGTGTATTGAGTGCTTTTTTCAAAGTATCTTTAGCAAGACTAAGTGCTTCTTCTCTACTTAATTTACCGCAAGAACCGGAATGTACAACTATTCTGTCAGCACCCATCAAACGTGAAGCCTTAGCGCTATCTACTATATAATTTATACTGTTATTTCTCTTTTCTTCTTCAACTGAAGAAAGCGAAATATAATAAGGTGAATGAAGGCTTAACGCAATATCATTTTTTAATGCATCTTCACCTAACTTTTTCACCGATTCCTCATTAATACGCACTCCTCTGCCGCACTGATATTCAAATGCATTCAAATTAAAATGCATAATATAATCGGCAATATCGGTAGTACCCTTATATCCTAACTTTTCAAAACTGTCGGATTTTCCGGCAGTACCAAATCTAACTTTCATAGCGTTCTCCGTTACGACAAGATTTTAATATAGGTTTTTCAAATCTTCTTTTAAGTTTAAAAAAGAAACCACTTTCAAATTCATAAGGCTCAACCAAAAAACTCTTTATTCCTTTTAAATTACCGCAAAGAATATCAGTAAAAATCTGGTCGCCTATAATTGCAACCTTATCTTTTGGCACATTATACTTAATACAAATTTTTTTAATTTTAAAAGTAAGTGGTTTACAAGCACGGGGGCAATAATCAAGCTCTATTTTTTTTGCAAAAGGCGATACTCTTTCTTCCTTATTGTTTGAAAATATCAAAGCTTTAATACCAAATTCTTCCAAGCTTTTAAGCCATTCCTCCACACCTTTTGCAGGTACAGGATTATTATGGGTAGTAAGAGTATTATCAACATCAAGCAAAATGAGTCTGATGTCATTTTCTTTAAGGAATTGTGCCTTTATATCCATAACGGATTTAAACATCCTTGCAGGCTTAAAAATTGACATAATAACCCCTTTCGATTTACGAATAAATCAAAAAGCGAGCATATCGCTCGCTTTTTATTACGTAACCTATTAATACTTACGTTTTCTTGCTGCTTCTGATTTCTTTTTGCGTTTTACAGAAGGTTTCTCATAATGTTCTCTTTTACGCACTTCCGCAAGAACACCAGATTTAGCACAAGATCTTTTAAATCTCTTTAGAGCGTTGTCCAGAGATTCATTATCTTTTACTCTGATTTCAGACATCATATTCCCTCCCTTTGCCTCAGAGGCAGAGGTTATAAAAGCCGGTTCCGCCACTGTTTTATGCTTTGCAAGAGAACCTCTTCCGTTTAAAACGGACTCTTTCAAGGCAAATCCAATTGCAAACCAACATTTGTACCATATATTATACAACAAGTGATACCAAAATGTCAATAGTAAATACTAATTTATATATCACAAAATATATATTTATTTTGCAACAATATTCACTAATTTTCCTTTTACATAGATTTCCTTGATGATACTCTTACCATTAAGTTCATTATTAACTTTTTCATCAGCTTTCGCTAATTTTATTGCTTCTTCAGAAGAAATTTCAGCATCAACATCAAGTTTAGCTCTGATTTTACCATTTATCTGAACAGCAATTTCTACAGTAGATTCTTTACATTTTGCTTCATCATAACTTAACCATTTCTGCTCATTTACTTTACCGCCGAAATTCATAATTTCATATAACTCCTCGGTAATATGCGGAGCAAAAGGATTAAGCAAAATAAGCAAGTCGCGATATTCTGCACGATTTATTGTTCCAAGCTTATCAACAGCATTTAAAAGTGCCATCATAGCAGCAATAGCTGTATTATATTTTAAAGTTTCAATATCTTCAGAAACTTTTTTAATAGTCTGATTGAATACTGTTTCAAGCTCTTTACGATAGCTTTCACCATCAATTACAATATCCTGCAACGACCAGATTCTGTCAAGAAAACGCTTACAACCTTTAATGCTGTTATTGCTCCAGGGAGCAGTTTTCTCAAAGTCACCGATAAACATCTCGTAAAGGCGCATTGTATCAGCACCATAATCTCTGATAACATCATCGGGGTTGACAACATTTCCTCTTGATTTACTCATCTTTTGTCCATCTTCACCCAGAACCATTCCGTGACTTGTACGTTTTTTATACGGTTCTTTATAAGAAACTACGCCAATGTCATAAAGGAACTTATGCCAGAAACGTGAATAAAGCAAGTGTAATGTTGTATGTTCCATACCGCCATTATACCAATCAACCGGCATCCAATAATCCAAAGCTTCTTTTGATGCTAAGAAATCGTTATTATCAGGATCACAATAACGCAGGAAATACCAGGATGAACCTGCCCACTGTGGCATAGTATCAGTTTCCCTTTTAGCAGGTTTTCCGCATTTAGGACAAGTAGTATTTATCCAGTCATTAATTTTTGCAAGTGGTGACTGTCCGTCATCGGTAGGCTCATAACTTTCAACATCCGGAAGTTTTAAAGGCAACTCATCAACTGAAATAGGCACATATCCGCAATCATCACAATGAACAATCGGGATAGGCTCACCCCAATAACGCTGACGGGCAAACACCCAGTCACGAAGCTTATAATTAACCTTCGGTTCACCTTTTTTATTATCCTTAAGCCATTCCTTAATTTTTTCTTTAGCTTCTTCAACAGTCAAACCATCTAAGAAATCGGAGTTGACCATAACACCGGTTTCGCAATCAGTAAAGGCTTCCTTTTCTACATCTCCGCCTTTTACTACCTCAATAATCGGAAGATCGAAAGCTTTTGCAAACTCATAGTCACGGGTATCATGAGCAGGAACTGCCATAATTGCACCTGTACCATAACTTACAAGCACGTAATCGGAAATAAAAATCGGAATTTCTTTATTATTCACAGGGTTAATTCCCATAACACCTTCGAGTTTTACACCTGTTTTTTCCTTGTTAAGCTCAGTACGTTCAAAGTCAGATTTACGTGAAGCTTCCTTTTGATATTCACGCACTTTATCAATATTTGTAAGCTTATCTGCCCACTTTTCGATAAAAGGATGTTCGGGAGAAACTACCATATAAGTAGCACCAAACAAAGTATCAGGCCTTGTGGTATAAACTTTAAGTGTATCACCGGCTGTAGTTTCAAAATCAACTTCTGCACCTGTAGAACGACCTATCCAGTTAATCTGGGTAGCTTTTATGCGTTCAAAATAATCAACGTCACTAAGGTCATCAAGCAATCTCTGTGCATACTCAGTAATTTTAAGCATCCATTGGCTTTTAACCTTATGAACAACTTCTCCGCCACAACGTTCGCAAACTCCGCCAACAACCTCTTCATTTGCAAGTACAACCTTACAGGAAGTGCACCAGTTTACATTCATTTCACTCTTATAAGCTAAACCTGCTTCAAAGAGTTTTATGAAAATCCATTGTGTCCATTTATAGTAATTAGGATCGGTAGTATTAATTTCTCTGTCCCAGTCAAAAGAAAGGCCTAAAGATTTAAGCTGGCTTTTAAATCTTTCAACGTTTTGTTTTGTTACAATTTCAGGATGGATTTTATTTTTAATAGCATAATTTTCAGTTGGAAGACCGAAAGCATCCCAACCCATGGTATATAAAACGTTATATCCTTCCAAACGACGTTTTCTGGCAACGATATCAAGTGCAGTATATGGACGTGGGTGTCCTACATGAAGTCCTTGTCCCGATGGATAAGGGAATTCTACCAACGGATAAAATTTAGGCTTTGTATAATCATTATAAGCCTTAAATGTTTTGTTATCATCCCAATATTTCTGCCATTTTTTCTCAATAGCCTGAAAATCATATCTGCTTTTACTCATTTTTAAACCCCTTTGCTATATTGTCAATAAATGTGATATGTCAACTTTTTCACCGTCTGCCCAAAGTCGTTCCAGACCGTAAAACTCTCTTGTATCGGTATGGAATACATGAACAACCACATCAGTATAATCCAAAACAATCCAATTTTCAGAACGATATCCCTCTATCTTATGAGGCTCAATACCAATAAGTCCAAGCTGATAATCTATTTCATCAGTAAGCATCTTTACCTGAGTAGAGCTTGTACCGGTACAAATTACAAAATAATCTGCCAAAATTGTCAAATCACCGACTCTTATTGATTTTATATCGCCGGCTTTTTTACTATCTAAAATAGTGACAATTTTTTCCATTAAGGATTTTGAATCCATTTATTAGCCTCCTAGCATTAATTTAAAATATTTTCTATATTATCGCTGTTTTCGTCATAATAACTGGTAGTATTTCTAACCTCAATAATATTGAGCTCACTTGCAGGTACAGGATCAGTAAAAGGCCTGAAATTTTCATTTAAAGTTTTAGCAACCGCCTCTTTATGAACAGTCCACACAGAATATCCGTTAACCGATACTCCTTCACCTGCTACCATATGGAATTTAATATTATTCATATCAAGTTTCATAGCTTTTTCAGCAAAAGTAAGAAGTGTTTTTACATTCATATCAGTAGAAATATTTTTCATAAGCACCGGTGTCAATGAAGTTATCTCTTTAAATGAAAGATTCATAAGCTTTTTAACAAGTGCCGCCATAAAATCACGCTGACTGTTTATACGTCCAATATCTCCGCCTCTGCTGTAACGTTCGCGTACAAATTTCTCAGCTTTTATCCCGTCTAAAACCTGAAGCCCGGGTTTAATTGTAACACCTTCCAGAGTAAAAGATTCTTTTACATCGACTTCAACACCGCCGATAGAATCGACAACATTTTTAAAGCCATCCATATTTATGATAACATAATGGTCAATAGGGAGTCTGAAACGGTCATAAATAACCCTCGCTAAATTTTCGACTCCACCTTTGCTGGCATTACCATAAACTGCGTTTATTTTTCCCGTAGGATATTCAGAACCTATATAAGTATCACGCGGAATCTGCAAAACATTGATTTCTCCATTTTCCATATTAAAGCTGACCACCATAGTAACATCCGTCAGCTTTCCACGTCCTGTACCTTCAGCAAAATCAACACCATTAATTAAAAAATTTGTTACCTTCTTTTTTACATTGGCGCTGTTTTGAATACTCGCATCAAGACTGGTAACATCATCATCAGCTAAAGGTTTCCAATTCATTAAAGTCAGATATCCGATTGAACAAACCGAAGCAATAATCAATACAATCGAAAAAAACATTAAAATTCTATCTGCAAAAGATAACTTTCTTTTTTTTCTATATCTATTTGTCATTATTTTCCAACTCCTGCATAACAAGCTCGTTATAACAATCAACAGTATCCTGATGTAACATTTTTCCCTTTTTTATTAAATCACCAATTAAATACTCGATACAATAACGCATTCCCTTATTAAGGCTTTCTTCAGAAAGCTTTCTTACATACTGAATATCTTCATAATTACGGTCATCAGAAGTAAGATCTGCCAGATAAATCACCTTTTCCAAATCTGACATATTTGCCCTTCCCGTTGTATGATAGCGGACTGCATTAAGTACATCCTCATCAGTGATATTTAAAACGTCCTTAAGATATAAAAAGCCTCCGACAGCATGCCATAAGGGCGGTGATTTTTTTTCGACAACTGATAAAATTATAGCAGACTCGTTTATGAATTGCAACAACATTCTGCTTTCCAAATCCTTCATTACATCATGAAGCAATCCTGCAAGCTTTGCTTTTTCCTTATCGACATCATATAATTCAGCTAAATACTCTGCCCTCTCCATAACAGCAACAGAATGCTCATAGCGAGATTTTGAAAGTTTTTCAGAAAGGATATCATAATATTTCTGCCATAAAATCATTTATATAACCTCTTTTGATTTATATAATGTAAAACCTTTTCAGGCAATAAATGGGAAACATCTTCGTTTAGTTTAAGCTTGTTACGTATTTCTGTAGAAGAAACAGAAAAAGGTTCTGTTTTAACCACAATTATACGCTCTTTGTTTAATTCATAAGCCTTTTTTAAAAGGCTTTCTTCTTCGCCCTCATTTCTTGATGACGCAACCAAAAAAACGTATTTTAAAATCTCACGCCAATTCTTCCAGGTATCAAAAGTAAGTAACATATCTGCACCTACAACAAGATACAACTCACTATTTGAAAAAAGCTGTTTTAACATTTTAACAGTTTCTATCGTATAGCTTTTTCCTTTTTTGTTAAGCTCTATATCGCAAATTCCGATGTTTAAAATACCCTCTGTGGCAAGGCTTAACATTTTCATACGATCTTTACCGGAAGCTAATTCCTTGACCTCTTTATGAGGTGGAAGATATGAAGGAATAAGTAAAATTTCATCAAACTGCATCTTTTCCTGAATACTGTTTATTAAATTAAGATGCCCGTTGTGAACAGGATTAAAAGTTCCTCCGAAAATAGCTATCTTTTTCATTCTTCTAAACTTATAACAGGTTCTTTGGGATTAGCTTTATACAAAGTAATTCTGCTTCCCATTACCTGTACAACCTGACAATCTGTTGCTTCAGAAAGCTCAATTGCCGCTTCTTTAGCAGTATAAATACTGTTTTCCAACACACGGATTTTTATAAGTTCTCTTGCAAATAAGGCGTCATTGACTTGTTTTATCACATTTTCATTGATTCCGCCTTTTCCTACCTGCAAGATGGTTTCAAGTCCGTTTGCCATTCCACGCAATTTTGCACGTTGTTTACTGGTAAGCATATAAATCTCCTTAATCGTTTTTTTGTGATGCGATAAACTCACATAATAATCTGTTTGCTTTACCGCGATGACTGATTAAATCTTTTTCCTCGCCACTTAATTGGGCAAAACTTCTTTCACCCACTAAAAACAATGGGTCATATCCAAACCCGTTTTCGCCTTTTTCTTCATAGCCCAAAATGCCTTCACAGATTCCTTTGAAAGTATGCTCTATGCCATTTGCGTCGATATAAGCAATTGCACATACAAACTGTGCATTTCTGTTTTTGGCACTTTCCATTACTTTTAAAAGTCTTATGTTTCTGCCATGATCGTCAAGTCCCTCGCCGCCATAACGAGCAGAATAAATACCGGGGGCACCACCCAAAGCAGTAACACAAAGTCCCGAATCATCAGCGATTACAGGAGTTTTCACCATATTATAAATAGTCCTTGCTTTTATAAGTGCATTTTCCTCAAAGGTATTTCCGTCTTCATCAATTTCAATATTGATATTCTTATCTTTCAGTGAAAAAACATTAAAACATAATGGTGTTAAAATACGTCTGAACTCTTCCACCTTATGGGCATTGTTTGTAGCAATAATTATATCCATATTTTCTCCTATTCAAATAAAGCTTCAACAAAATCTTCCGGTACAAAAGGCTGTAAATCGTCAATCTGTTCTCCTACTCCTATAAATCTTACAGGTAATCCAAGATGATTTTTAAGAGCGATAACAATACCACCTTTAGCCGTACCATCAAGCTTTGTCAGTACAATTCCGGTAATATCGGCAGCTTCTTTAAAAAGTTCTGCCTGGCTTACCGCATTCTGACCGGTGGTTGAATCTAAAACAAGTAAAACTTCTACATCGCAGTCTCCTGCTTTTTGATTCACTATTTTAAACATCTTATGAAGCTCGTCCATAAGATTTTTCTTATTATGCAATCTGCCGGCAGTATCAATGAGCAAAACATCTGCATTTCTTGCTTTTGCTGCTTCGATAGAATCAAAAACTACCGCCGCAGGGTCGGAACCCTCTTTATGTTTTATAATGTCAACATTACTTCTCTGAGTCCAAACTTCAAGCTGATCAATAGCTGCTGCACGAAAAGTATCAGCAGCGGCTACCAAAACCTTTTTGCCCTCTTTTTTGAAATTTGCCGCCATTTTTCCGATGGTGGTAGTTTTTCCTGCACCATTAACACCTATAACGAAAACTATTGACGGGGTAGTGCTTAACTTAAATGGTTCTGTTTCTGTAATCATCTGTGCAATAATTTCTTTTAAAAGCTCTCTCACCTTTGAAGGCTCAGATATACCGGTTTCCTTAATTTTAGCACGAAGTTTTTCGCATATATCCGTAGCAGTAGAAATTCCAACATCGGACATAATTAAAATTTCTTCCAATTCCTCCATAAAATCCTCATCTATTTTAGTAAAGGAATTTAAAATTAAGTCCACCTTTCCCATCATCGAATCTTTGGTCTTTTTAAGCCCTGATTTTATCTTACTGAATAATCCCATAGTATCTCCTATTTACCAAATTTTCCTGTAATTTCCGAAACCTTCAAATCAAGAAGCTTTGATACGCCCTCTTCCTGCATCGTTACACCATACAGCATATCCGCTTCTTCCATTGTTCCGCGTCTGTGAGTAATCATAATAAACTGTGTTTTATCGCTTAACATACGAAGATAACTTGCATATTTTGTTACATTTACATCATCAAGTGCAGCTTCAATTTCATCAAGTACGCAGAAAGGTGACGGACGCACCTTCAATATAGCAAAATAAATTGCAATAGCAACAAAAGATTGCTCACCACCTGAAAGTGATGCAAGGTTTTTAATAATCTTTCCGGGGGGCTGAACATTAATATCTATTCCTGATTCAAGTATGTCCTCAGGATCATTAAGAGTCAGACTTGCTTTACCTCCACCGAAAAGATCAACAAAAATTCTTCCGAAATTATCATTGATTTTCTGGAAATTATCGGTAAAAATAGTTTCCATTTCTTTGGTCAAAGCTGAAATCAAACGAGTGAGTTCATCCTTTGAACGGGAAGCATCCGAAACCTGTTCTTTTAAGAATTTATATCTTTCAAACACCTCTTTATATTCATCGATTGCAGAAAGATTGACAGTTCCCAATGCCTTAATTTTATTTTTAATAGTATTTAATTCTTTTTGTGCTAAAACAGTATCTTCTATTTCAACCGCAATATTGTTAGCCTCACTTCTGGTAAGCTCATAGTCCTCCCAGAGTCTTGAAATAATATTGTCGTAATCCTTCTGGGCTGAAATTTTCTGTTCTTCCAAACGTGCAAGTTCACCTGCAGCCGCTTCTTTTTTAGCTGAAATTTCCTTTTCTTCGGTTCTGAGCTTTGTAGTTTCACCCTCTATTAAAGTACGTTTTTCCAAAACCAGTTTAATCTTATTATCATATTCTTCAATCTGTGAAAGGAAAGTTTCTCCATCCTTTTCTTTTTGAATAATAGATTCTTTTATCTCGGAAATAGCATCAGCATATGCTTTTTGTTCTGCCAGTAATGCATTGGTTTCGCCTTCGGATTCCTGCTTACGGACAGAAAGTTCAGAAATCATAATTTCAATTGTTTCTGAATCCTTTTTAAGCTCAATTTCTTTATGAGCAAACTGATTTAAAGTTTCAAAAAGCTCTTCTCTTCTTCTTATAATTTCGCCTTGATTTCCTTCAAAAGTGCTCAATTCTTCTTTTAAGCTACTTTGTCTTACAGTAAGCTTTTCAATATTATTTTCAGCATCTTTTATGCTTTCATCAGTTTTTAAAAGTTTATTTTTACTTTCTTTAATCTGAGATAAAAGCTGTTCTTTACGGGATTTAAGCTGTGAAATACTCTGCTCATATCTGTTAAAATCACTTGTGAAACGTACAAAATCCTCGTTTGCAACAATCATTTCAGAATTTGCACCCTCGGCTTGTGCCTGTAAAGACTTAATCTGCTCTTCAAATTCATTTAATGCCTGTTCCTTAAGCTTTTTAGTCTCATTTAAACGCTCGGCAGAATTTTTAAGTTCTTCGGCTTCATTTTTCCTGCTCAGAATGCCTTGATTTTTAATGGCAGAACCACCTGTAAAACTACCACCTGCATTTACCTGCTGGCCATCCAAAGTCACAATTTTAAATTTATAGCCATACTTTTTGGAAATTGATATTGCAGTGTTCAAATCATCGACAACTACAATTCTTCCAAGTAAAAAGCGAACTATATTAGCATATTTATTATCATAACTTACAAGATCCGACGCAAGAGAAATATATCCTGCGTAATTATCAAGGCCCACAACATCAAGAGTATTTCCTTTAACCGATGTTAAAGGCAAAAAGGTTGCACGTCCCGCTTTCTTTTCAGAAAGAAACTCTATTCCCGATTTTGCAGATGCTTCATTTTCAACAATAATCTCCTGCAAAGCGCCACCTAATGCAGTTTCAACTGCAACTGAGTACTCTTTTTTTACATTGATAAGCTGTGCAACTGTGCCATGAATTCCACGCAAAACACCATCTTTAGCCGATTTCATAACAGTTTTGACACTATATGCAAAGCCCTCTAAGTTCTCTTCCAGATCCAAAAGAAGTTTTGCCTTTTGCAATTTTTCTTTTATCGACAAGTCAAGTTTTTCATATTCAGCGCGACTTTGCTCATATTTTTCTCTTCTTGTTTTAAGCTTTAATGAAATTCCTGAGATAGTGTTATTTAAAACTTCCTTTTTATCATTTATTTCATCTATAAGCTTTGTAAGTTCATCTATTGTTTCCTGCTCAGAGTTAATCTGTGCGTCAATGGTAGAAACTTCGCCTTCTGCTTCAGATATGCGATTTTTCTCATCTGCTTTAAAATTTTCCAGATTTAAAACAGTCATATTAAAGCGTGACAAATCAAGGACTATCTGATTTCCCTCATCGTTAAGTGACTGTAAACGAGAGTCAAAATCATCACCTTGTTTATTTAAATTAGCAAGTTCTTCAGTTTTTATTTGTCTTTCTTCAGATAATTTTGAAAGCTCTTCGGTGATTTTTTTAAGCTGTTCTTCTTTTAAGACAATCTGCGCATCCGTCTGATTATTGGTTTCATTTTTAAGTTTAATTTCTTCCTCTATACGTGCAATATTTTTCTCATTATGCGCAATATCATTTTCCTTAACCGCAATTTCAGCCTTAAGCTCACTTATTCTGTTTTGCAGATTCGCCTTAATACCCTGATATTCTTCACTTTTTATAAGGCAATCTTTCATCTGCTCATAAGAAAGATTTATTTTTTCCTCAATTTTTTCAATTTCGAGTGTTAAACGTTCTTCATCGCCCTTAGCGATAAGAAATTTATTTTCTCTTTCCTTTAATGCATCTTTATATTTATCGAGAGTTTTAAGCCACAAAGAAACTTCCAAAGCTTTTCTTCTTTCGGCAAGTCCTATAAACTGTGTAGCCTTTTCTGATTGAATACGCAAAGGCTCAACTCTTCCTTCAAGTTCACCCAAAATATCATAAAGACGAAGTAAATTTTCCTGTGCCTGTTCAAGCTTTCTCTCAGCTTCCGCCTTACGGTAACGATATTTGGAAATTCCCGAAGCCTCTTCAAAAATCTCACGACGCTCTTTGCTTTTGGCACTGACAATTTCTGCAATTTTACCCTGACCTATCATGGAATAGCCGTCTTTTCCAAGACCTGTATCCATAAAAAGCTCATTTAAATCCTTTAAACGCACTTGTTCTCCGTTTATAAGGTATTCACTGTCACCTGAACGGTAATATTTTCTTGTAACTGTAACTTCATCATTATCTATATTAAGTTCTCTTTTAGAATTATCAATACTGAGTGATACAATAGCAGCGCCCTGTGCTTTACGATTAGCAGTACCTGCGAAAATTACATCTTCCATCTTTCCGCCACGCAAAGTTTTGGTAGATTGCTCACCCATAACCCAACGCATAGCGTCACTTATATTACTCTTTCCGCTTCCGTTAGGTCCGACAACTGCTGTCATACCCTGATTAAAATTTATTTTAGTTTTATCGGGGAAAGATTTAAATCCTTGTATATCCAACGATTTTAATCGCATATTTTCGCATCCTTTCTAATAAATTATCTCAACTTTCATCTGACATTTTTTAAGGCTTGAATCTTCTTTGACTAAAAGATGATAACCTTCCTTTTCTGCCCAACGAAGATTACATTTTTTCTGCCCTATTGTTTTTGACACCTCAGACGAAGAAACTGATATTTTAAGACTACTGCCTTTGGGAAATTTAAAAATTTCTTCTTTAAGTTTCAGTCTTTTTATTTCACTTTCACAAAGTTCTCTGAAAGCAGGGTGATAACTGCCACCGGTCTTTTTTTCCTCAAGGGTTTTTGAAGCGTGAAGCCCTACTCTTATGACCTTAATACCGGAATCTTCAAACATTTTTATAATATTTGCAGAAAGATTTTTTGCATATCCTAAATTTACAGGAGCATAAAGTCCTTTAAATCTTAATTCATCAAGATAAGTTCCTTTTATAACAACTGTAGGATAAATTCTTACAGTATCAGGTTTTATTCTGATAACTTTTCTTACTGTTTCGTATAGACTTTCTTTACGATCTCCATATAAACCTACCATAATCTGAAGACCTAAAGAAAAACCATATTCTTTTATAAGCTCTGAAGCTTTTAAGACATCTTTTTCTGTATGACCACGCCTATTAAGTTTAAGTACATCGTCATTTAAGCTCTGAGCACCGAGTTCAATCGCAGTAACTTTATATTTCTTTAAAATCTGAAGAATTTCCTCATTTATCCCATCAGGTCTTGTAGAAATCCTTATCCCCGATGCCATATTCTTTTCTACATAAGGATAAGCTTCTTTTAAAAAACTTATCATATCTTCTTTGTCAATACATGTGAAACTTCCACCGAAGAAAGCTATCTCGGTATTATTAACATCAAGTGATCTGCCGAAAGCATCTGAAAGTTCTTTTCTAACCTCTTCACAAGTAATATTTTTCATTTCACCTGATATACTTTTCTGGTCGCAAAAGCTACAGGCATACGGACAACCTTTGTGGGGAATAAAAATCGCAATGTTACTGTGATTCATAAAATCCCCCTTTTTATTTAAAAATCATATCCCATAAGTTTAAGTGCTTCTTTAGCGGCATTTTGCTCAGCTTGTTTTTTACTGCTTCCTTCACCAACGCCTATTATATTCGAATTTAACATAACTTCAGATGTAAATACCTTTGCATGATCAGGACCTTTTTCGCCTATAAGTACATACTCTATTTTTTCTTCTCTGTTTTGCTGAATAATTTCCTGCAAAGTAGTTTTGTAATCGGCTAATTTATTTGAACTTTTCAAATCCAGATTTTCAGGAATAAACCTTAAAACAAATTCCTCTGCTTTTTCAAAACCACCATCTAAATAAATTGCCGCAATAACTGCTTCAAAAGCATCTGAAAGGATAGATGGTCTTTTTCTTCCACCGGTCATTTCCTCTCCCTTACCAAGCAAAATATATTTACCTAAATCTATTTTTCTGGCAAATTTATCAAGTGCCTTTTCGCACACGAGACTTGCTCTTAATTTTGTAAGCTCTCCCTCCGGAATAGCTTTATATTTCAAAAAAAGATGATTCGCAACTACAAGTGACAGAACTGAATCGCCCAAAAACTCAAGGCGTTCATTATTTTTACTGTGCTTTTTACCTTCATTGGCATACGAAGAATGGGTTAAAGCATGTTCCAATAACTTTATATTCTTAAATTTATACCCTAATTTTTCTTCCAGTTCCAACACTTTCACCTTCTTTCTTTTTATTATTCATCGAAACTTTTTAACTGTGATACAACACTCTCAATTTCACCAATTAAATTCTGATTGGTAAAATCACGAGCTTGTCTTATTGCGTTCTTAAATGCTTTCGGATTAGAGCTTCCATGTGCCTTGATGACAGGCTTTTTCACACCAAGCAACGGAGCACCCCCATGCTCTGTGTAATCCATAGATTTCTTGAAAGCCTTAAGCTTTTTAAACATCATAACAGCAGAAAATCTTCCTGAAAGGCCTTCTAAAAACATAGATTTCATCTTTTTACCAAACATAGAAGCCAAACCTTCTGTGAGTTTTAATATAACATTACCGGTAAATCCGTCTGCAACTGCAACATCAGCAACACCTGCAGGAATATCTCTCGCTTCAATATTTCCGATAAAATTAACCGGTGCCTCTTTTAAAAGTTTGAAAGCATTAAGCTGAAGTTCTCCGCCTTTTGTATCTTCGGTACCCACATTTACAAGTCCTACCTTAGGAGATTCTATCCCCATAATTTTATTCATATAAATACTTCCCATAATTCCGAAATTGGCAAGTGTTTCAGGTTTACAATCAAGATTAGCCCCTGAATCCATAAGCATATAACAACCGGTCAAAGTAGGTACTACGGTAGCAAGAGCGGCACGTTTTATTCCTTTTATTCTCTTAACCACAAAATTTGCACCTATAACAATTGCACCGGTACTTCCGGCACTTACAAGAGCATCTCCCTCTCCATCTTTCAAAAGACGAAATGCCACTGCCATAGAAGAATCTGATTTTTCTTTCAAAATAGAAAACGGATCATCCTCCATCGCAATCACATCAGGTGCATGACAAAAAGTGATATTTTCCAATGAAATATCATTTTCTTCTGCAGTTTTTCTGAGTATTTCTTCATCACCTGTGACAATCAACTCAACTCCGTATTCTTTTACAGCCATGGCCGAGCCTTGCAGTACTGCCAACGGAGCATTATCTCCGCCAAATCCATCTACGATGATTTTCATAATCGTCACCATACCCTTTATAATTTAATTTTTTCCCAATATATCTTTTAATTTATCTATACCTCTGTTTGCAAGCAAGCGATATCTTTCTTTTTTATCTTTTATACGCTCATCAAGAGGTGGTAAAATTCCCATATTACTTCCCATCGGCTGGAAATCTGTTTTCGTAACATCGCTTATATGATCACTCAAAGCACCCAGCATTGTTTCTTTAGGAAGTTTAATAAGAGGTAATTTTAAAATAGTTCTTGCCAGATTATGACCTACTATAAGTCCGCTTGCCGCAGATTCCATATATCCTTCAACACCGGTTATCTGTCCTGCAAACCATAAATCAGGATTTTTTATAAGATTAAAATATCTGTTAAGACATTTAGGCGAATCTAAAAAAGTATTTCTGTGCATTACTCCATAACGAACAAAATCGGCATTTTGAAGTGAAGGAATCATTGAGAAAACTCTTTTTTGTTCTCCCCATTTAAGATTTGTCTGAAATCCTACTATATTATAAAGTGTTCCTTCAGCATTTTCTTTTCTTAACTGTACAACTGCCCATGGGCGATGACCTGTACGGGGATCAGTAAGTCCAACCGGTTTTAAGGGGCCGAATCTTATCGTATCAGATCCTCTTTTTGCCATAACCTCTATAGGCATACACCCTTCATAAACTTTAAAATGTTCTTTTTCAAACGCTTTAAGCTCAACAGTTTCTGCATCTACCAAAGCTTCTAAAAAATTTTCATACTCGTCCTTATTCATAGGACAATTGATATAGTCATCGTCGCCTCTGCCGTATCGTGAAGCGGCAAAAGCTATATTCATATCGATACTCTCTGCAGTAATAATAGGCGCCGCAGCATCATAAAAGCTTAAATGGTCACTTCCTGTAAGCTTTAAAATGTCATCAGCGAGTTCTTTTGAAGTCAAAGGGCCCGTAGCAACAACCACAGGATTATCAAATGAAAGCTTGCAGACCTTTTTAGAAATAACATTTATAAGTGGATTTTCTCTTATTTTTTCAGTTACCAGATCCGAAAAAAGCTTTCTGTCAACCGCTAACGCTCCACCTGCCGCAACAGAAGTTTTTTCAGCACAGGATAAAATCAGAGAACCAAGTAAACGCATCTCTTCTTTAAGCATACCCGATGCTGATTCAAGTCGTGATGCCTTTAAGGAATTTGAACAAACAAGTTCTGAAAATCCGGGATACTTATGAGCTTCAGAATAATATTCCGGTTTTTGCTCATAAAGGTCCACTTCTATTCCGTAAGATGCAAGTATATTAGCAGCTTCACAACCTGCAAGTCCTGCACCTATAACAGTTACTTTCATAAAAACTCCTTATTTTACATAATCACATTCAGGGTTAGAACAATAAATTTTAGAAGCTCTGCCCTCTTTTTTAAGAAGGCTCTTTGAACACTTAGGGCACTTCTCGTCTATGGGCATATCCCAGGAAAGGAATGAGCATTCAGGGTTATGTTCACACCCATAAAATTTCTTGCCTTTTTTAGATTTCTTTTCTAATATCTTTCCGCCACACAAAGGACATTCTCCTGCTGTTTCAAGCACAATTTTCTTTGTATTACGGCACTCAGGAAATCCCGGACAAGCTAAAAATTTTCCGAATTTCCCACTTTTTATAACCATATTGCGACCGCATTTTTCGCAAATTATATCTGTTTCCTCATCAGGCACTTTCATATAAGTACCTTCCATATTTTTCTCAGCAGTTTTTAAATTTTCAGCGAAATCAACATAAAATTCCTCTAAAACTTTTCGCCAGGATTCTTTACCCTCTTCAACTAAATCGAGATTATTTTCCATCTGCGCTGTAAATTTTTCATCAACGATTGAGGAAAATTGTTCCTTCATAAGCTGAGTAGTAACTTCCCCTAACTGAGTAGGTTTTAAATGTTTACCCTCGCGTTCGATATAATTACGAGCCAGAATGGTGGTAATTGTAGGAGAATAAGTAGAAGGTCTGCCTATACCATTCTCTTCTAAAATCTTTATAAGTGAAGCTTCAGTAAAACGCAATGGCGGTTGAGTAAAATGCTGATTTCCTTCAAGGCTCTTCACCTTAAGAATATCATTCTTTTTAAGAACCGGCAATACACCTTCTTTTTCTTCTTCCTCATCCTTACCTTCTATATAAAGTGCGGTAAATCCGTCAAACTTAACTGAAAATCCGCTTGACTTAAAAGTATATCCGTTTGCATCTATATCTACTGAAACAGTATTGTACTCGGCATTTGCCATCTGACTTGCAATAAATCTCTCCCATATAAGCTTATATAATTTATACTGATCAGAAGTAAGTGACGCTTTAACCATATCAGGTGAAAGACTCGGCATAGTAGGTCTGATAGCCTCGTGAGCATCCTGAACACTGTTTTTTGTTTTGTAAAACCTGGGTTTTTCAGGAATATAACCGCTTCCGTATTTTTCCAAAATATAGTTTTTAGCACTTTCTCTTGCCTCATCGGAAATTCTTAACGAATCAGTTCTCATATAGGTAATCAAACCGACAGCACCCATTTTAGGAAGCTCAACACCTTCATAAAGCTCCTGAGCTGCTTTCATCGTACGTCTTGACTGGAACGAAAGCTTTCTTGAAGCTTCCTGCTGCATTGTAGAAGTAGTAAAAGGCGGTGCAGGGGACTTTTGTCTGACTCCTGTTTTTATATCACTGACTTTAAACTGAGCATCTTTTATACTTTCGAGTATTTTATCAACATCCTCTTTAGTCTTAAGTTCAATTTTCTTTCCGTCTTTTCCATAAAACTTTGCAAGAAAATCCTTTTTAGATGATTCAGCGATAAATTTTGCATCTATACTCCAATATTCTTCAGAAATAAAATCTCTGATTTCATTTTCCCTGTCAACAATAATTCTTACTGCCACCGATTGCACACGTCCTGCACTCAAACCGGGAGCAACTTTTCGCCATAAAAACGGGCTTAATTTATATCCTACTATACGGTCTAAAATTCTTCTTGCTTGTTGTGCATCAAATAAATTTATGTCTATCTCACGTGGATTCGACATTCCTTCTTTTACTCCGGATTTAGTAATTTCATTAAAGGTTATACGATTTTTGTCGGTAACATCAATATTAAGCAAAGTGGCAAGATGCCAGGAAATTGCTTCTCCCTCTCTGTCAGGGTCGGTTGCAAGATATACCTTATCCGCTTTTTTCGCAGTTTCTTTTAATTTCTTTATAACAGCTGACTGCTTACGGATATTAATATATTTTGGTTCAAATCCATTATCAACATCAACGCCTAAAGTACTTTTGGGTAAATCCCTGATATGTCCCATTGAAGCCACTACATCATAATTTTTACCTAAATATTTTTTAATGGTTTTTGCTTTTGCGGGTGACTCCACAATTACTAGCTTCGACATTAAATCAACCTTTCTGAAATTCTGTTTATTCATCATTTAAAGAATATCGTCTGCCCGAATGAGCAATTACAATACCTGTTAACTCAAGTTCAGTTAATACTGCCAGTACCTCATATGCAGGCCAACTTATCTTTTGGGTTAAATCATCAACATGCATAGGTTCAAAACCCAAAACACCATATAATTTCTTCTGTTTTTCGGTTAAATTTTCGGGAGGTAACGGCTTTTTCTTAGCTTTTTTACTTTCTTTATTTTTTGAAACTTTATAACTGCTTTCACTGGCAACAATTAAATCATCAACATCATCATCGACAAACTCTGTAACACGATTCCAGTCAATTCTTCCTTCATATTTTACTAAATATTCATCCAAAATATCCTTAGCTTCAAAAACTGCCTTAGCGCCATCTCGCATAAGCGAAACGACGCCGAGACATTTATTGTCATAAAGATTAAAGGGTGGTACGCAAAATACATCTCTATCCATATCATTTGCAAGTCTTGCAGTAATTAAAGAACCACTCCTTATTGGTGCTTCTGTCACAAGTACGCCATCTGAAAGTCCTGCCATAATCCTGTTTCTCACAGGAAAATATCCACGGATTACACCGCTTCCCGGTGGCACTTCGCTGATAAGTGCCCCTCCACGCTCTATAATAGCCTTCTTAAGATTATAATTCTTAGCAGGATAATTTATGTCATGTCCACAGGCTAATACACCAACTGTTCGTCCTCTTGCTTTTAAAGCACCACGATGCGAATATTCATCAACACCTTCAGCACAACCACTTATAATAGTTGCACCCGCTGAAGCTAACACATAACTCATATTTCCTGTGACACTTTTTCCGTAATCGGTAGCTTTTCTGGTGCCTACCACTGTTATATTCAGGGTATGATTTATATAAGAAATATCCCCTTTTACATAGATAACCAACGGAGCACCATAAATATGTTTTAACTTCTGTGGATAATTATCATCGTCATAAGTAATAACACTTATATTTAATTCCTGACAACGTTTTAAAATACTCTCTGCTTTTTTAAGAGGAGTATCCATTATTCTTTTCTTATTTTTATCAGTAAGATAGTCTATACTTTTTAAAATATCTTTTCTGTGATTATAAATATATTCAGCATCAAAATTTTCTACAAGCTGTAACGGTTTTTCACTTCCATAAGCAAAACACAAAGACAGCCAGATCCAATAAATACAATTATCCATAACTACATACCCTTATATTTCATATATAAGCTTATCTTCAGTCCAATAAGCTATAACCTTACAAATATCATCAGCATAGCTTTTGGCCTTTAAAAGATTATGCTCTAAATAATTTCCACATTCAATTTTACTGGAACCAGGTATTTCACCTTCAAAATCCTTTATATATTGAAAAGCCTCCAAAATAAGCTTTATAGCTTGTTTATGAGAAACCTTATCACGCAAAATAAAATAAAATCCTGTCCTGCAACCCATAGGACCAAAATAAATGACATTATCAGAATATTCTGAGTTGCGGACAAATGTGGCAAATAAATGCTCAATAGTATGCATTCCATCGCAATCAAGGTAAATTCCTCCGTTTGGAATCACCATTCTAATATCATATGTGACTGCGTCACCGTCAATCCTTGAGAGATAGATACCTTTTTTTAATTTATCATGATTGACACAAAAACTCTGTATTCTTTTCATACTGATTCTCCTATAAGAATTTTCTCGTAAATTCCCATATAACCACAGTAGCAGCCATAGCCGCATTTAATGATTCGGTGCTTCCACTCATTGGAATGGTAATTCGCTCATCACAACAGTCAACTTGCTCTTTTGAAAGGCCATTACCCTCGTTTCCTATAACAGCAATGCTCGGGTTATCAAGTACTACTTCTGTAACAGGGGTAGCGTCTTTATCAACTACCGTAGCGTAAGAAGTGATTTTTCCTTTATTTTCAGATAAAAACTCCTTTAAATCAGTAACCAAAAAAGGAATGCGAAAAAGTGAGCCCATTGCTGAACGTAAAGTTTTCAGATTATAAACATCACAACAATTTTCACTTAAAATAATCCCCGAAACTCCCATAGCGTCCGCCATTCTGAAAATTGTTCCGACATTTCCGGGATCCTGTAAATCCCAAAGGGCAATAAAACACCCATTATTGTCTATTTTATCAAGCTTTGGCCTTTTGTCAAGTTTTTTGCAAATTGCATAAATGCCCTGAGGCGAAAGCGAAGCTGCAATTTTATTTTCCACCGCTTCTGAAATTAAAAAAGTCTGAGCATCAAGTCCTGATTTTTCAAGCTCTTCAAATCTCGGCAAAAACTTTTCAGTAACAAAAACTTGCTCAACAAATACACCCGAACTTATTGCTTCTTTTAAGAGTTTAACCCCTTCAATAACAAAAAAGCCCAGCTCATCTCTTGTCTTTTTATTAGATAAAAGCTTTACATATCGCTTGATTTTATCATTATCTTTAGCGGTAATCTTTTCCATTTTACACCCTTTCATAAATGAGCAAACGCCCAAGCCGTAAGGCCGGGCGTAACTTTTAATTACAATGCAGCTTTTGCTTTTTCTACCAAAGCAGTGAATGCAGCAGCATCATGAATAGCAATTTCAGAAAGCATCTTACGGTTCAAGGTAATATTTGCCTTTTTAAGACCGTTCATAAACTGAGAATAGTTAATTCCATTCATTTTGCAAGCAGCAGAAATTCTGGTGATCCAGAGTTTTCTAAAGTCACGCTTTTTAAGTCTGCGACCAATATATGCATACTGACCTGATTTCATTACTGCTTCTTTAGCAGTTTTAAATAATTTGCTCTTACCGCCCCAATAACCTTTTGCGAGTTTCAGAGTTTTATTTCTTCTCTTACGAGTCGCCATCGCGCCCTTAACACGAGCCATAGTTTTCTACCTCCAAATTCGGTTAATTAATTCTCCTTATTTATAAGGAATCATGGTTCTGATTGTTGCCTGAACTGTCTTATCAGCATAAGCACCTTTACGCAAAGCTCTTTTACGCTTTGTGGTCTTTTTGGTCAAGATGTGACGTTTGCCCATCTGAGCGCGTTTAACCAAACCGCTTTTAGTAACGCTGAAACGTTTTTTAGAACCACTGTGAGATTTGATTTTAGGCATATTTTAGGTCCTCCTATCATTTTGTAATTGGTTGTAGAGAATGTTTATTTTGTACCCTTAGGAGAAATAAACATTGCAAGGCTTCTACCTTCCATTTTAGCCGGCTTATCAACTGCACCAAGTTCAGCACATGCCTCTTTAAACTTATCAAGTAAATCTTTTCCTAAATCAGTATGCGCCATTTCTCTTCCGCGAAAACGTACAGATACCTTAACCTTGTCACCGCTTTTAAGGAATTTATTTGCCTGATTAACCTTGGTCTGAAAATCATGAGTGTCAATATTCATTGACATTCTCACTTCTTTAACATCAACGACCTTCTGATTTTTTCTTGCTTCCTTCTCACGTTTTGCCTGCTCATAACGGTATTTACCGTAATCCATAATGCGACAAACATTAGGTGTTGCCTGCGGAGCAATATCAACAAGGTCCAATCCTCTTTCAATTGCCAAAGAAAGAGCCTCTTTAGAAGTCATAACCCCAAGCATATTTCCGTTTTCGTCAACTACTCTGATTTCCTTCTCGCGAATTTCTTCATTGATAAGCAAGTCTTTTTTGCTAATGGTAAGCACCTCCACCACCGATTTTTTGCATAAAATAAAAATGCACGAACCCAAAACGTCCGTGCTCAACAATACCAAAAGATTTTTTCTTTTGAAATAGTATTGACCCATCTAACACAAAAGCGAAGGGTGAGAACGGAATGTTCTGCTTTATTGTTCTTAGGTATTATATCATACCTTTTTAAACCTGTCAACTATTTATTTTGCAAAATATTTTTAATAAAAATCATTTTCATTTTGTAACAATTTACATTTATCGGTTGACTACTACTTTCTAAAAGTGATATACTGTAAATATGTTATTAAATCCATTTCTTCTTAATAAAGGAGGAATATAATGAAAAAATATCTGAGAGTAATATCAGCTTTTATTCTCACTTTAACTCTCCCTGTTTTGGCCTCCTTGAACGTTTCTGCCGGATGGGTACAAAACAGAAACAAGAGCTGGACATATATAAATTCTTATAACCAACAAGTAACAGGTTGGTCTAAAATAAATTCCATCTGGTATTATTTTGATTCAAACGGAATAATGCAGACAGGCTGGAAGTATATAAGTGGTAAATGGTATTATTTTAATCGCAGCGGAGCTATGCAGACAGGCTGGCAAATAGTAAACAGAAAATGGTACTTTTTTAATAAAAATGGTGCTATGCAAACAGGCTGGATTAAAAGCGACAATGCATTTTATTACCTTAATAGTGATGGTTCGATGAAAACAGGCTGGTTTTACGACAAAAACTGGTATTACTTTTCAATAAACGGTCCAATGAAAACAGGTTGGATAAAATCACAGGGCGACTGGTATTATATGAATCCTGACGGCACTATGAAAACCGGTTGGCTTGAACTTGATAAGCAGCAATATTATCTGCTTCCAAGCGGCAAAATGGCAATAGGGTTTCACACAATCAACAACATTCTCTGCTATTTTAATGAAAAAGGCGTTCTTTCTACCGATGAAATTACAAAAAAATATGATTATGAGCAGAAAGTTTTAAATATAATAAACCAGATCCGCCGTGAAGAAAACCTCAGAGAACTTGTATTCTCCACTTCCAATTCAAGAGGGGCTGGAATACGTGCTGAAGAAATCACACTGAAATTTGACCATATCCGTCCTAACGGTTCATACTGGTACACAATATTTACAGAATTAAAGCAAAGTCCCGATGGCACGGGAGAAAATATAGCAAGAAATTACTATACCCCTGAAGCGGTTGTAGATGCCTGGATGAATTCTTATGAACACCGGAAAAATATCTTAAATCCCGATTTTCGGTATATTGGAATATCCTATCTCGAAAAATACTCCGGGGAAACCTATTGGGTGCAGCTTTTTTCAACTATATCGTAAAAAATCAATCAATAAACCCTTCGTAAGGATTTAACCTTACGAAGGGTTTTCTTTTTATTATAAAAAATTATTAGGTATTTTTAATAATTATCTGCTCTATAACATCAGCTGCGTGTTCACATGAATCACAACATTCTTCGAGGCTCTCATAAATTTCTTTACTTCCCAACAAAATCTTGCTGTCTGATTCTTTTGCAAACAACTTATGAATAGCTTCAACATAAATTCTGTCAGCTTCACCCTCGATAGTATTTACTGCTACAAGCAAATTGCGTAAAGAAGCAGGTTTTTTAAAGTTTTTAAGCTCTTTTGCAGCATTATACAAAGCTTCTACACATTTTTTTACAGTCGCTGAGAGCGCAGGAGCTTCTGAAGGAATAGTATCAATATGATACATATAAAATTCTAAAACAACCTCATCCAAAGCATCGGTAATATCATCAATAATCTGCACAAGACGAAGAATATCCTCCTGATCAATAGGAGTAATGAACTCAACTGAAAGTCTTGTTAAAATATCGTGGTGAATTTCATCCGCTTTCTGCTCGATTGCATGCATTTTTTCTCTCTGATCCGAAATAGTATCAGGGGAATAGTTGCAAATTATTTCATTTAAAAGAGCTGCTGCTTCGGAACAACATGCAGTTTGTTCTTCAATTAATTTAAAATAATCATTTTTGTTTTTAGCCATAATTTTTTCTCCTTATGCAAAAAATATTAAAAACAGTTTAGCCATTGCGTATCCTAAAAGTCCACATCCGGGGAAAGTAAATACCCATGTAAGAACTAACTCTTTTACGACACCCCAGTTTACGTTTCTTATTCTCTTAGCAGCACCAACACCCATAATTGCAGTAGTTTTTGTATGAGTTGTACTTACAGGCACACCGGTAAGTGAAGAAAAGAGCAAACATAAAGTTGCCGCAAAATCAGCAGCAAAGCCCTGATATGGTTTTAATTTTACCATATCCATCCCCACAGACTTGATAATTCTGTATCCACCAATTGAAGTTCCCAAACCCATAACCGCGGAACACAAAATCATAAGCCAGACAGGAATCACAAAGTTTCCTACAGAAGTGTCTCCATTTGCAAAAGCAGCGGCAAGTAAGAAAATCGCCATAAATTTCTGTCCATCCTGTGCACCGTGCATAAATGCCATAGCAGCACCACCTGCAACCTGTGCACCTGAGAAAAATCGCTCAGATTTTATACGATTACTGCGTCTGAAAGTAAACGCTGTAAGTTTTGACATTATAAATCCTAAAACAAAACCAAGTAATGTTGAGAGAAAAATTCCCCAGATTACTTTTATCCATTCCGCACCATTTATTCCCTTAAAGCTGTTCTGAATTGCAACAGCGGCACCTGAGATACCGGCAATAAGTGCGTGACTTTCACTTGTAGGAATACCAAAATACCATGCTGCTGTTGCCCAAATAACAATAGCGGCCATAGCTGCACATAAAGCTATCAAAGAAAGTCCGGCATCGCCACCAAAATCCACCATATTGGAAATAGTAGCGGCAACAGACGCATTGATCATTGTCATAACAAACACGCCAAAGAAATTAAAGATAGCTGCCATAATTATTGCATTTCTGACACCAATCGCTCTGGTAGAAACACAAGTTGCTATAGCATTCGGGGCATCTGTCCAACCATTAACTAAGATAACTCCGAGAATAAGTAGTGAAGAAATTAACAGCATAGGATTTTGAAAAACTTGATTTAAAAAAACTGAAATGCCCATATTACCTCCTGCTTTTAATAAAATTATATTTAACTACCTATACCCGATAAAGTAAATCAGTATAAGTAGGAATGGGCCATACATCAGATGAAATCAGTTCTTCAGCTCTGTCAACCGAAACTCTGAGTTTTGCCATAATATTGCGGACACTGTCACGATAGTATTTTGCTTTTTCAGCGAAATCACTTATCTTATCACAATTTACAAGTTCACTTTCAAGTTCACTTGTGAGTGCATCCGTTTTGGAAATCAAAGATGATAACTCTTCCACAAGAGCTTTAATACTCTTGTTTGTTACCTTGATTTTAGAAAGATTCTCATAACATTCCGCCATTTTTCCCGCAAAAGTAATCATACCGGGAAGTATCTCTCTGCGACACATCTGAGCCATAGTATGTCCCTCTATAGAAATTACTTTACAATAATTTTCAAGCATAATTTCATAACGGGAAAGGCATTCTGCCTCATTCATAACATGATGTCTCTCCATCAAAGCTATATTTTTCGGCGCAATCATAGCACCTACTGCATCAACTGTATTGGAAAGATTTGGTAAACCTCTTTCCTCAGCTTCTTTTATCCATTCATCGGTATAATTATTTCCGTTAAATATTACTCTGCCATGAATTTTAACAGCATCACAGACAATTTTATGAATTTCAGCATCAAAATCGGTACAATTTTCCAATTTGTCAGCAATCTCCATAAGGCTGTCTGCAACTATGGTATTAAGCACATAGTTTGAAATGGAAATTGATGCTGAAGAACCAACCATACGGAATTCAAATTTATTACCTGTAAACGCAAAAGGTGAAGTGCGGTTTCTGTCACTGTCATCTTTTGGAAGTTTTGGTAAAGTAGCCACACCGGTTTCCATTATGCAGGATGGTGCTTTATCCGGATGAGAACCATCGGCAATATCCTCTAAAATTTTAGTAAGCTGTTCTCCCAAAAAGATTGAGATAATTGCAGGTGGTGCCTCATGGCCACCTAATCTGAAATCATTTCCTGTATTTGCAGCAGACATTCTCAATAAATCTGCATATTTATCAACACCGATAATCACAGCAGACAAGAAAAGTAAAAACTGTAAATTTTCGTAAGGAGTTTTACCGGGATCAAGTAAATTCTGTCCGTCATTAGTAGAAAGTGACCAGTTATTATGTTTACCTGAACCATTAACCCCGTCAAAAGGTTTTTCATGCAAAAGACAGGCAAGATTATTTTTCTTTGCTATCTCACGCATAACCTCCATTGTAAGCTGATTATGGTCACAAGCTATATTTACCGATTCAAAAATCGGTGCTAATTCGTGTTGTGCAGGTGCTGCTTCATTATGCTCTGTCTTTGAAGTAACGCCCAATTCCCATAAAGCTTCGTCGAGCTGTTTCATAAATGATGCAACCCTCAGACGAATACGTCCGCAGTAATGGTCCTCCATTTCCTGACCTTTAGGTGGTTTTGCACCTATCAAAGTGTGTCCACAAAGCTTTAAGTCAAGTCTTTTTTCATATTTTTCTCTGTCGATTAAAAAGTATTCCTGTTCAGCACCTACAGTGGGTACAACCTTGGTAACATTTTTATTTCCGAAAGCACGTAAAACTCTGAGTGCTTGTTTATTTATTGCCTCCATAGAACGCAAAAGCGGAGTTTTTGTATCAAGTGCTTCACCCGTATATGAATAAAATGCTGTAGGAATATACAAAGTATTATCTCTTACAAAGGCAGGAGAAGTACAATCCCACGAGGTATATCCTCTCGCTTCAAAAGTATTTCTTAAACCTCCGTTAGGAAAAGATGAAGCATCAGGTTCACCGACAATAAGCTCTTTTTTGGAAAATTCCACAATCACTTTTCCGTCTTTTGCAAGTGAAATGAAGCTATCATGTTTTCCCGCTGAAAAGCTGGTCATCGGATGAAACCAATGAGTAAAATGGGTAGCACCCAAAGAAATGGCCCAATCCTTCATAACCGAAGCTACTTCCTGTGCCACTTCAGGATCCAAAGGTAAACCTAAATCAATAGACTTTCTCAAAGATTTATAAGTTCCTTCAGAAAGTTTTTCAGCCATAACCGTATCATTAAAAACCTTACATCCAAACTTAGAAAAATCAAAGCTCATAGTTATCCTCCGTGGTTTTTATTTTTATAAAAGTACAATATTTTTTTCAAGGCATTTATCAATCATCTCTTTATCCCAGATTGATGCCTGCACCTCGCCGATATGTGCTTTATGAAGTAAAATCATACAAAGCCTTGATTGGCCAATTCCTCCACCCATAGTAAGAGGAAGTTCGTCATTTAAAAGCATTTTATGGAATTCAAGTTCTTTTCTGTCTTCGCAACCGGCCTCTTTAAGCTGTTTATTAAGTGAATCAATATCAACTCTTATTCCCATAGAAGAAATTTCAATAGCTCTGTCAAGCAAGGGATACCAGATGAGCAAGTCACCATTTAACTCCCAATCATCATAGTCAGGTGCTCTTCCGTCATGAGGCTCGCCATTTGAAAGCTTTTTACCAATCTGACTTATAAAAACAGTGCCACATTCTTTACAGATTGCATTTTCTCTTTCTTTTGAAGAGAGTCCGGGATATTTCTTTAAAAGTTCTTCCGAAGTAATAAAAGTAACCTTTTCTTCGATAAAGCTCTTCATCTGAGGAAAATATTTATGTAATTTATTTTCGGTAATCTTTAAAGCTCCCACAATCTGTTTTACAGTTTTTTCCAAGGTTTTAACTGTTCTTGTTTCAGGAGTAATAATTTTTTCCCAATCCCATTGGTCAACATAAACCGAATGAAGATTGTCAAGTTGTTCATCACGTCTTATAGCATTCATATCTGTATAAAGCCCCGCACCCGGTTCAAAGCCATAGCGTTTTAAAGCAAGACGTTTCCACTTTGCCAGAGAATGCACTATTTCAACATCTTCTCCTATATCGGAAATATCAAAAGCAACAGGTCTTTCAACACCATTCAAATTATCATTAAGTCCACTTTTGCCCGTAACAAATAACGGAGCGGAAACCCTGGTCAAATTGAGATGATTTGCAAGTTCCCTCTCAAAAGTATCTTTCACAAGTTTAATAGCAATCTCCGTCTGCATAATGTTAAGTTCAGGAGAATAAGTCTTTGGATATATCAAGCTTTCAACGGACATTAAATCCTCTCCTTACGTAAATAAGTTCATACTTTTCCATTCTTTCCTATAATAACACGAAATTATTTTTTTGGCAATACTTTACTGCTACTTAAAAACAAAAAAACAGAGAGAAAACTCTCTGTTTTTAATAGTTTTGCTATTTTATTTTGATAAGTCCTTTTTCATACATGGACTGTACCGCAAGCATTACCCCGATTTTACCGGTATTATATGTAATACCGCCCTGAAGCCACACAGCATATGGTTCACGCAAGGGACCATCAGCAGAAAGTTCAATCGAAGAGCCCATGGTAAATGCTCCTGCCGCCATAATAACTTCAGAATCATACCCCGGCATAGCCCATGGCTCAGGAGTGACGTAAGCATCTATCGGAGAACCTTTTTGAATTCCTCCGCAAAAAGCTACCATTTTTTGAGCATCTCCCAAAGCAATCGCCATAATAATATCAGTGCGTTCTTCATTATAATGAGGATAAACCTCAAATCCCAAATCATAAAGCAAAGCAGAGGCAAAAATCGAAACCTTTACTGCATTCAAAACAACCATAGGAGCATAAAAAAGTCCCATATAAAGACTTCTGTTCTGGTTTAAACTGCATCCTGCCTCACGGCCTATACCCGGAGAAGTAAGCCTATAAGCACATTTTTCTATCAGATCGCTTCTACCTGCTATATATCCTCCTGTTTCAGCAATACCGCCACCTGCATTTTTTATAAGTGAACCAACTATCAAATCAGCACCCACTTCTGTTGGTTCTCTTTTCTCAACAAACTCACCGTAACAATTATCAACAAAAACTATTGCATCAGGCTCGACAGCTTTTACGGTTTCCACTATATCTCCTATCTCACTGACTGTAAGTGACGGACGTAATGAATATCCCCTTGAACGCTGAACATGAACAAGCTTTGCACCCTTTACAGCTTCTTTTATAGCCCTCATATCAGGTTTACCGTTTTCAAGTAAATCAACCTGCTTATAGTTTATTCCGTAATCTTTAAGAGAACCATTACCCTCACCTCTTATGCCGATTACCTCTTCTAAAGTATCATATGGTGCGCCTGTCACAGCAACCATTGTATCCCCTGTTCTCAAAACTCCAAAAAGTGCCACAGTCAGCGCATGTGTACCCGAAACAAAACTATGTCTGACAAGTGCATCCTCTGCGCCCATAACCTGTGCAAAAACTTTATCCAAAGTATCTCTGCCGATATCATCATATCCGTAACCCGTAGTGCCCATAAGATGTGAAGCGGATATTCGGTTATCCACAAAAGCTTTTAAAACTTTTGCTTCATTGTATGCAGATATTTTCTCCATTCTTTCAAAAGCTTCTTTACATTTTTCTTCGCTTTTTTGAGATAATTTTATAATTTTTTCATCAATATCAAAAAACTCTGTCATATTTTTCTCCGTTACTAAAAAATTTCATTTAAAAGTGCTTTACTCAATGCTTTTACCGATTCTATATCCTCTTTTTTTACTACACAATAAGGCGAATGGATATATCTACAAGGAACTGAAATTGCAATTGTTTTAACTCCGCCTCTTGATTTATGAATAGCACCTGCATCATTGCCGCCCGCTATCTTTGTTTTGGTCTGAACCGGGATATTTTTTTCTTTACCTATTCTGTGACAAAGTTCATAAAGTTCCTTTGAATAGATAGTTGAGCTGTCCATAAATCCCACTACTGCACCTTTCCCAAGCTCACAAACTCTTTCCTGGTCCTCAACCTTTGGTAAATCTGCAGCAGTAGTCGCTTCTAATACTATCGCAATATCAGGATTTATTGTATAAGAAGCCACCACAGCACCTCGTGTGCCTATTTCCTCCTGCACACAAAATGCAAAATGAGTATCATATAAAAGCTCACTTTTTATAAGCTCTATCATAATAGCACAGCCTACTCTGTCGTCAATGGCTTTGCCTTTGAAATACCCGTTTCCAAAACTTGAAAAATCGCCTTCAAAACAGACTTGTTCTCCTCTTTTTATAAGTGACTCAACCTCTTGTTTATCGTTGCAACCTATATCAATATACAGTTTATCGTAGGGTACTACAGTTTTTCGCTCATCGGCACTTTGCAAATGAACTGCCTTAGTGCCAATAACACCTGTGATTTTCTTATCACCCACAAATACCTTTCTGCCAATAATTACTCTGTCATCTATTCCGCCGACTTTTGAAAAAGTAAGATTTCCATCGGAAGTATATCCTGTTACTATAAAACCAACTTCATCCATATGAGCAGAAACCATAATTTTACTCTGAGGTGTTTTTTTCCCTTTTTTAAAAGCTAAAACATTCCCAAGATTATCAACACTGTAATCACAGAAATCCTTTATTTCTTCTATAATTGCCTCTCTCACGAAGGTTTCAGCCCCTGAAATTCCATTTATATTACAAAGTTTCTTAAGAATAACATAAAACACAAAAAATCTCTCCTTACTGCTTTTTTATATATTCGGCAATAAGTCTGCCCACTGATTTAATATCGGAAATTTCAATCATTTCAACCGGTGTGTGCATATACTTAAGTGGCAAAGAAACCACCTCTGTACGCACACCATTTCTTGTGATAGTAATTTCATCGGCATTTGTGCCGGTTTTACTTCCTTCCATTACTTCAATCTGATACGGATATTCATTTTTTTGCGAAATTTCAATCATATCATCTGCCATTTTGCGGTTTAAAATCGGAGCAATACCTATCATCGGTCCTTTACCCATTTTACCGCATTTTCTTTCGTCAGCATCAACAGTATGAGCAAAACTCACGTCAACCACTATCGCAACATCGGGATTTATTTTATAACTTGCTACTGTTGCTCCCGTTCCGCCCACTTCTTCCTGGGAAGAAAATAAAACGCTGAGATTTAAATTGAGATTTTCATTTTTCAAAAGTTCCAATGCATAAATAACAGAAGCAATACAAGCCCTGTCATCAAGAGATTTCGCTGTTACACGATCATTCATAAGTTCACGAAAATCTCCGCTGAGAGTAATCTTATCACCTAAAGATATTTTTTCTTCAAGCTCTTTTTTTGTATATCCGGTATCAATAAAAATATCTTCGATATCAGGGACTTTTTTTCGTTCCTCCTCAGAAGTGAGATGAGGCGGTTTTGTACCTACTATACCCTTTATTTTTTCCTTTCCGTGCACTGTAACTTCCTGTGCCAATAAAAGTCTTTTATCAATACCGCCACAAGGAGCTACACGCAAAAATCCGTCATCAGTTATATAAGTTACTATCATTCCAATTTCATCAATATGTGCATCAATAAGAACTTTCAAGGAATTTTCGTTACCCTTGCAAATCTCTGCAATAACATTGTTATAATCGTCTATTATTACATTATCACTATATTCCCTGAGTAAATCTGCTGCAATTTTTGAGGTTTCATTTTCCTCGCCTGATACACCAAAGCTCTCACAAAGTTTTTTGAGAATTTCTCTTATTTCCATAATTTCTCTCCTTAATTTGCATTGCAAATAACAAATAAAATTACTATAAACCAAAAAATAATTATCGCAGGTATCCCCACTTTAAATTTCGCCTTTTTTGTTTTATGGCGAAACACTCCCATACCAAGATAAAACCCAAGTGCGCCACCAATTGCCGAAATAAAAAATAAAAATTTTTCGGGCACTCTGAAAAAACCTTTTTTTGCGCAGTATTTGTCGATACCACAAATTAAAAATGCAAAAATATTCACTATGAAAATATAACTCATTATTACATTTCTTAAAAAAATTTCTTTTGTCATTGTTCTTACTTCCTGTAAAAAATTTAAAAAGCCCTTTTTTGAACTTGTTTTTTCCATTCAATAATAGTATAATAATTAGAAGATGTAAAGTTTTTATAAAAAAATAACGGAAAGGAATTGCATAAATTATGTCAGATTCCGCAAAGCTCAAGGATTTTATTCCCGTACTTTTAGGCAGTGATGTAAACGTATATGGTATGGCCCGTTCTTTTCATCAGGCCTTTAATATCCCCTCAGTTGCAATAGGAAAAGGGCGTTTAGGTGCTACCTCAAACAGTAAAATTGTTTCGGTAGAGGTTATCGAACCTGATTTGGAAGACGATGAGGTTTTTTGCAAAACCTTAATTGATTTCGCATCAAGATATCCAAAAGAGCAGACTCTGCTTTTGGTACCCTGTGGAGATAATTATATCAAACTTTTAGTTCGTAATCAAGAAAAACTCCGTCCCTTTTATCGTTTTGAGTGCATTGATGAAGAACTTCTGATGAGACTCTCAATGAAAGAAAGCTTTTATGAGGTTTGTACCGAACATGGCTTTGAATTTCCCAAAACTACCACTTGCAGTTATGAAAATTACAAGGATATAGTCCTTCCTTTTGATTTTCCGGTAATTATCAAACCTTCAAATAGCGTAGCTTACTGGAACTGCAAATTTCCACACAAGAAAAAGGTTTTTATCGCAAATAACGAATCTGAATTTAATAAAATTTTAGATGCGATTTACTCCTCTTCTTACAAAGATCATCTTATATTGCAAGAGTACATCCCCGGTGATGACTCCAATATGAGAGTATTAAACTGCTTTTCCGGAAAAGATAAAAAAGTAAAATTGATTGCTCTGGGTAATGCACTTTTAGAAGAACATTCCCCCGAAGGTATCGGCAGCTATGCCGCTATTATAAACAGTGTGGATTATTCCCTTGCAGAGCAGATGAAAAATTTCCTTGAGAATATAGGTTATATCGGATTTGCAAATTTCGATATGAAATATGATTCACGCGACGGAAAGTATAAGCTTTTTGAAATCAACTTAAGACAAGGACGTTCAAGCTTTTTTGTAACTGCTGCAGGATATAATCTCGCGCAATTTTTAGTTGATGATGTTATTTATAACAAGCCTCAGGAATTGGTTATTGCCGATAAAAAAGTACTATGGACTATTATTCCTAAAAAGATAATTTTTAAATATGTCACAGATAAAAATCTTAAAAAAGAGGCTAAACAACTTATAAAAGACGGAAAAATATGTCAATCACTTTTTTATAACTGCGATAAAAATATAAAACGCAGAATTTATTTTGCTAAAAATCAGATGAGTTATTATAAAAAATATCGAAAATATTTTGGAAATAAAGGATTACACTGATGAAAAATTTAGGTATTATCGGCGGACTTGGCCCAATGGCAACCGCATATTTTCTTGAATTGATAGTAAAAATGACAGATGTAGGAACCGACCAGGAGCATCTTGCTACTACCCTTTTAAGCCGTCCTGCTATTCCTGACAGAACAGCGTATATTTTAGGGAAAAGCGATTTAAGTCCCTTGCCGGAAATTTTAAATTATGCAAAAGAACTTGAAAAATTAAATGCAACCTGTATCGCTATTCCTTGTATTACCTCGCATTATTTTTACAATGATTTTGCAAAATCAGTAAAAATTCCCGTCATCAACATAGTAGTCGAAACTGCCGCATACTTAAAATCAAGAGGTGTAAAAAAAGTAGGTATTATGGCTACTTCCGGTACTATCTCCACAAACCTTTTTCAGGAAGCATTGAAAGCTGAAGGCATTTTATTTGAAACTCCCTGTGAAGATCATCAAAAAAAGGTTATGCATATTATTTATAATAATATCAAAGCAGGTTTACCGGTAGAAATGAATCTTTTTAAAGAAGTTTCAGACGGACTTATAAATAAAGGTTGTGAGTGCATCATTTTAGGTTGTACCGAGCTTTCACTTATAAAGCGCGATTATTCTATCGGTAATAACTATCTCGATGCTTTAGAAGTTTTGGCTGTTGCATCTATTTTATGTTGTGAAAAACCATTAAAACCGGAATATGAAAATTTATTAATAGAAAAGTAGAAAGGACCAAGAATATGTGCGGTTTTGCAGGATATATAGTTAATGGTCTTATGGGAGATAATTTAAAAATTATCAAAGCTATGGCAGAACGTATCCGTCATCGTGGTCCTGACCAGGACGACTATTACCTTGATGACGATATAGCTTTAGGTTTCAGACGTCTTTCAATTATCGACCTCGAGGGCGGAAGCCAACCTATCTTAAATGAAAATGAAAGTATGGTGCTTACCTTCAATGGTGAAATCTATAACTTTCAGGAATTACGAAAAGATCTCATAGAAAAAGGGCATATTTTTAAAACACGTACCGATTCAGAGGTGCTTTTGCACGGATATGAAGAATATGGTGCAGAACTTTTACAAAAGCTCCGCGGTATGTATGCTTTCGTAATCTGGGATAAAAATGAAAAGAAACTTTTTGGAGCAAGAGATATTTTTGGAATAAAACCATTTTACTATTATAAAAAGGGAAATGAATTTATCTTCGGTTCAGAAATAAAATCTTTTCTGGAACATCCCCGTTTTGAAAAAGAATTTAACGAAGAACACCTCCCAGAATATCTTTGCTATGAATATATTCCTTGCGAGGAAACACTTTTTAAAAATGTCTATAAACTTTTAAGCGGTCACTATTTTGAATATCAGAATGGTGAACTTTCAATTCATCAGTATTACGATGTAAACTTCAATATCGACAACAGTAAATCTCTCAATGAATGGGAAAATCTCATTACAGAAGAATTTACAAAATCAGTTGAAGCGCATAAAATCAGTGATGTTGAAGTCGGTTGCTTTTTATCAAGCGGTGTTGACTCAAGCTATGTTGTAAAAGAAGTTTCAAAGGTTATGAAAGAAGTAAAGACCTTTTCAGTAGGCTATGAAGAAGAAAAATACAGCGAACTTCCCTATGCACAGGACTTTTCAAAAGTCATTGGCGTTCAGAATATCGCAAATAAAGTTTCTGCCGACGATTTCTTTAATATGGCAGGTAAGATTCAGTATTATATGGACGAGCCATTGCCAAACCCCTCTGAAATTCCGCTTTACTTTCTTGCAGAAAATGCCGCAAAATATGTAAAGGTTGTTCTCTCGGGTGAGGGTGCTGATGAACTTTTCGGCGGATATCCTATGTACCTTGAAGGTGAACATTTTAAAAATTATTCAAAAATTCCGCTGTTTATCAGAAAAACAGCTGCCACAATCGCTAAAAAACTCCCCGATTTTAAAGGGAAAAAATTTATCATTCGTGGGGCTATGAAGCCTTATGAACGCTTTATGAGAAGTAATTATGTTTACACATATGAAGAAAGAAACAAGTATCTAAAAAATGATATACCCGCAAAAAATCCTGTGGAATATGCAAAACCATATTTTGATAAGGTATCACACTTAGATGAACCCACTAAGCTTCAGTATGTAGATATTTACACATGGATGTTATATGATATTTTACAAAAAGCTGACCGTATGAGTATGGCAAATTCTCTCGAACTCAGAGTTCCTTTTCTTGATAAAAAGATGCTGGAACTGGCAGTTACAATCCCGTCTAAATATCGTGCACACAACAATATCACTAAAATAGCACTGAGAAGTGCTGCAATAAAACAAATCCCCGAACGTACTGCCAACAAGAAAAAACTTGGTTTCCCGGTTCCTTTAAATGATTGGCTGCGCGAAGATAAATATTATAATATGGTAAAAGAAAAATTTGAAGGCGAAATAGCAGACAGATATTTTAACAAAGAAGCCATTATGGAACTTTTGCAAAATCACAAAGACGGTAAAGCCCTTAATATGAAAAAAATCTGGTCTGTTTACAGTTTCATTTTATGGTACGAGCAATTTTTTGTGTTAAATTGATAAACTTTATGTTAAGTTTTTTAAAAAGTTCTTCCATTTTCTCTTTTAAAATGTTATAAATATTATTGATGTTTAATTATGGCATAGTCCATAACGAAAGGAATTGAAAATTATGAAAAAAATAATCATTTCTCTTTTATCAGTACTTTTTTGTGTTTCATTTTTATTCGCAGGTTGCGGAAAATTTACCTATGAAAATGAATACGTTAAATTAGGAAAATACAAAGGGCTTAAAACCTCCTCAACAGAAGTTACTGTCAAAGATGAAGATGTTGCAGCACAAATCAGCCAGATACTTTCTTCACAGACTATCAAGACACCTGTCACAGATCGTGATACAGTCAAAGAAGGTGATACCGCAAATATTGATTACAAAGGTTCAATAAATGGTGTTGCTTTTGAAGGCGGAACTGCTACCGGTGCTGACTTGGTAATCGGTTCAGGTCAATTCATTCCCGGTTTTGAAGATCAGCTCATAGGTGCTAAAGTCGGCGAAACAAGAGATATCAATGTTACTTTCCCCGAAGAATATCATAGCGAAGAGCTTGCAGGAAAAGATGCAGTTTTCAGCGTTAAAATCAATTCAATCTCCATCTCTTCTACTCCTGAACTCACAGATGAATTTGTACAAACTATTTCAAATGGTCAGGTTGATACAATAGAAGGCTACAAAGTTTATATCAAAGAAAATCTTGAAGCTTCCAAAAAACAAGAGGCTGTTTACAACAAACAAAACAATATCTGGATGCAGATAGTTGATAACTCTGAAATTATCAATTACCCTGAAGATGTATTACAAAAACGCGTTGAGCAATCCTTGAAATATTACGAAGACCTTGCAACCTCAAACGAAATGTCCCTTGAGGAATATTTGTCAGGTTATTATGATAGTGTAGATGCCTTTAAACAGATGTTGACAACTAATGTACAGCAGATGTTACAACAAGAACTTCTTGTCAATGCAATTGCAGAAGCTGAAAAAATCACAATTTCCGATGAAGAATATCAAAAAGGACTCGAAGGATATGCCGCTCAGTATGGTTTTAACGATACTGTCGCTTTTGAAAACCAATACAGCAAAGAAGAAATTATGCAGTCTCTCACAAATGAAAAAGTTATGGCTATGCTTGAAAAATCCGCTAAAGAAGTAGAAGGTTTTACCTACGATTTTAAGAGCATCCCTTTAGATGATGCAGAAGAATCAAAATAATTTAAAAACATAAAAAATTTATATTTAGTCATAAATAAGCCACGTAATTATAGGATTTATCCCATAATTACGTGGTTTTTAAAAAAGTTTTGAAAAAAATAAAATTATTTGAAATAAATGCTTGACAAAGGTTTAATCTTATGGTAAACTATAAAAGCTGTCATTTAAGTAACGCACTTAAAACGGGGCGTAGCTCAGTTTGGTAGAGTGCTTGGTTTGGGACCAAGATGCCGCAGGTTCGAGTCCTGTCGCCCCGACCAAGGTTTTAAAGTGTGCTGGTGTAGCTCAGTTGGTAGAGCAGCTGATTTGTAATCAGCAGGTCGGGGGTTCGAGTCCGTCCACCAGCTCCATTTTATTTTTAATTTAATATATGGGCGAGTTCCCGAGTGGCCAAAGGGGGCAGACTGTAAATCTGTTGCATCATTGCTTCGGTGGTCCGAATCCACCCTCGCCCACCAAAAATCCTCGTACGAAAGTACGGGGATTTTTACTTTTTCACTATTACCTCTTCACTTTTTTCTTAACGAATTTAAGATTATATTATAATTAAATCTTCATCTGAATATCTAAAAATAAAACGCTCACGTTAATTTGTGAGCGTTTTTGAATATTTCCTGTAAATTATAAAAAATGCACCAATCTGAAAAGCAAAGGTTATAAACCACGATACAGGATACGATGTATATAAACATTCAAGCGTATGATAAGCAGGGATTCTGAAAATTGTACTGATCCATACAACACGCAAAACACATATTCCGAGTATCGAAATAATCATTGGGATAAATGAAACTCCCATTCCCCTCAAAACACCTGTTGAAACGTCCATCATTCCACCCAAAAAACATGGCAGATATATAAAGAAAATTCGTATCATTCCATATTTAATTGCCAAATCAGAATCAGTTATATAGATTGATAAAAGAGGTTTGCCAAAAGAATATATAAGTGTACCGGCCATAACATCAAGCACTATAATCAGCATAAGACACGTCATTGTTATTTTAAATATCCTCTTATAATTTTTTGCACCAAAATTCTGTCCAACAAAATTAACCGCAGTCTGATTCATAGCGCCGGATAAAGCAAACACAAACTCTCCGATATTTGCTGCTGCTGCATTTCCGGAAACTACAATATCTCCGAATGAGTTTATTGATGATTGAATCAAAACATTGGAAATTGAAAATAAAGAGCCCTGAATTCCGGCAGGCAAACCGAATTTTATAATTTTAAAAAGCTCCTTTTTGTAAAAATGCATTTTTGATATGTAAAATTTACAACAGTCTGTTCTTTTAATTAACATATAAAGTACAGCAACAGCAGAAAAGGCCTGTGAAATTATTGTTGCCAATGCAACTCCCGCCACGTCCATATCAAATGCAGTAACAAAAATCACATTTAGTATAACATTGATTATTCCCGCAATAAGTAAAACATTCAAAGGACCTTTTGTATCTCCTACTGCCCTTAAAATAGAGGCTCCGAAATTATAAAGAATTGTAAAAGTTATCCCACAAAAATAAATAGTCATATACAAAGAAGAAAGTGATAAAATATTTTCAGGAGTATTCATAATCTTAAGTATAGGTGTGCAAAAAATAACCCCTAAAACCGTCATAATAACTCCACATACAAGCGATAGCGGAATGGCTGTATGTACCGAACGATGCACTCCCTCATAGTCATTTGCACCATATCCTTGCGCTATTGCAATACCTGCTCCGATAGAAAATCCAATAAACAAATTAACAAGCAAATGTGTAACTGAGCTGGTAGCACCTACAGCTGCAACTGAAAGACTTCCGCAATATCTTCCGACAACCACAAGGTCAGCGGCATTAAAAAGAAGTTGTAAAACACTTGTAATAATGATAGGTATCGTATATTTTATAATCTGAGGAAATAATTTCCCCTCAGTTAATGACACACTGTTTTCTCTCATTTTTATCACCATACTTTTGATACTTTTATTTAATTATAACATAATATAAATATAAAACAACACATTCTTATCGAATTATATAATTTATAAAAAATTAAGTGGTGCGTAATTCCCAAACGGAATCCGCACCACTTTAACTTCAATTATTATTTTTCGTTTTTATAAATTTCTTTAAAGTACTTATAGGTATCAACCTTAAGTTCTCCGCAGGCAGCTTCATCACAAGCAATAATTCCATCAGGATGCATCTGCAAAGCACTTATTGTCCAAGCGTGGTCAACACCGCCCTCAACACAATGACGCAAAGCACGAGCTTTATTATGTCCGCTGATTAAAAGCATAACCTGTTTGGAATCACAAACAGTTCCAACACCTACAGAAAGAGCTGTTTTAGGAACTTTATTTGGATCATTATCAAAGAAACGAGAGTTTACAATCAAAGTATCCTCTGTCAAAGCACGGACACCTGTACGGGATGCCAGAGAAGTAAAGGGCTCATTAAATGCAATGTGTCCGTCAACACCACTACCACCCATAAATAAATCAATGCCACCATATGATGCAATTTTATCTTCATAACGTTGACATTCTGCTTCCAAATCATCAGCCATACCATTTAAAATGTTTATGTTTTCAGCAGGGATGTCGATATGATTAAAGAAATTATCGTGCATAAAATACCAATAACTCTGGTCATGTTCTCTTGGAAGTCCAACATATTCGTCCATATTAAATGTAACTACATTTTTAAAAGTTACTTTGCCTGCCTTGTTCATTTCAATCAAATTTCTGTAAACTCCCAAAGGTGAAGAACCTGTAGGCAATCCAAGCACAAAAGGACGATTTTCCTTGTGATTATTGATAGCATCCGCGATATGCTGTGCTGCCCATGCACACATCTCTTCATAATCATTTTTAATAATAAGTTTCATTTTTATCACACTCCAAAACTATTTGAAATAAAATATTTTACAACGACTATTATACACCTTATATTTTAAAAGGTAAAGATGTTTTTTAGAATTTTTTAATAATATAACCTCTGTTTTAAAAATTATACTTATATTTATGAATAAAAAAATTCCCGAATGCTTACACATTAGGGAATTTCTGGAGCTGGAAACGTGGCTTGAACACGCGACCGCGGCCTGCGCATTGTGAAAGACGTACGACATCTAACAAACCCTTGTAAATCAAGGGCTTTCACATTTTTTCTGATGCCGCGATACCATTCGTTGCTCAACTTTTTACTCCAAATTCACTGCTTTTTGGCAAAACCACCGTTACTTACCTTCAAGCTTTTTCTCTGCCGAAAATCACATCAAATATAATAGTAAAAGTCAATGTCCATAACTTCCAATTAATCATAAGATGTACTATCTTTAATGTTAAATATCAAAATGCATTCTCCTTAATTAAAATTAGTTGTATAAAAAAGATATTTTCTAATCCTTTCATCCTACTGTTCTCTAATGCTCATAGTTCTTTTAAAACTCCAATCAACACATACCTTGCATCCTTGTACGAATACGAACAAGTTGAAAGCATAACGTATCTGTCATCTGGTGAAAAAACGTATTCTGATTTAAAAGTTGATTTCTCTCGTAATTCAGATATGAAATTTTCTTTTTCTTCATCTACAAGCGGTAATTTATAATTTGATGCCGTACTATTTACCGTAGCACCTGTAATAAGTTTAACTTTAAAATTTTTTTCAGGTGTCAAAATATACATTTCCGAGTGCTCATCATAATACTCCTGATTTATATATTCTGTCAAAGTTCCAAACATAGTACCATTTTTCATATTGTGACCGTATATTATTGTATTATTGTCCGTAAAATCGCCATTGTTAAGATAATCTACAAATAATGTCCCCGACAAACTATATTCACCGTCTGTACCTTTGTGAAGATAATAGGAATTGTCAGCAGCCTGCACAACAGGATAGTTTATCGGTGTTCCTTCACAGTAAAGCCAGGCAATAATATCACTACTTTCCTGTTTAAGCTTTTCAAAATCTATATTTATAGGCGCTACTTTGTGCGACAAACTCTCGGAAATAACTTTTTCTGCCAACTTTTTACTTTCTATTCGTTCTTTATTGTAGTTATAAAGCTGATATAATGAATAAATCAATATTATTACCGCAATCACAAAAAGAATAAGTTTTAATAAAGTCCATAAAAAAGTTTGATGTTTTCCCAAAAATCCACCTCCGACTATTCACCACCACTATCACCCGATGATGGAGCAGATAATGAAAAAAGAGATTCTACGCCATCTGATGCTGAACTGCTGTTTGAAGAAAAGCTACCATCAGATGCTGAAGTACTGTTTGATGATAAACTGCTGCTCAATATCGATTCGCTGCCTGATACCGAACTGCTTTCTGACGATGAACCACTGCTTGATGATGCATCATCAGTTGGTTGCGATGTGCTACCACTATCCGAAGATTGTGCAGGAGTACTTGTTGTTTCGTTTTCGTTTTCAGATTCGCTGTTTACATTACTTTCTGTTGAAGAAAAACTTTTATCAGAAAGCTCAGAAGAAGTTTCTGCCGATGTGTTTTCTGTACTTTCTTTTGAAGATTTGCCCAAATCGGACGATTCTGAGGTGCCACCAGATGCCTCGCCTTTATCAGAAGAAATATCGGTTTCACTTGATGTTATACCGCCGGAGCCACTCGACGAGTTTTTATTTTCTGTCGTTTCTGATGATTCACCTTTTTTGCCTTTTTCATCGGAGGTTTTATCTGGTGTATACGACGGATGTACAATGATATCCCCGTTTTCATAAAGTTTATCATTGGTTCTATCCTTGGGAGGATTTCCCCATCTCGCATCAAAATAAACTCTACAATCGTCGGTCATTCGGATTTTTATTGATATTTCGTCACAAAATGAATTTGTATAATATGTTGTTTCATTATTTTCTTTATCTGTTACTATGATGATACAATGTCCTTTGCTAGCTGTACCACTTGAAGAAAGCGTATATTCATACACTTCATTCTCCACGGTTCGCTTTTCAACATCAACATCCCATGTTGCAGCAATCATTGTAAAGTTTGTTTTAAAATCAGTGCTAAAAAATGCAAAGGCTGTTGAAAGCATTATGGAAAGGCAAGCTAATATTGAGATTACCGACAACGTAACTCTTGATTTAAAAACAATATCAGATATTTGTTTATCATTTGTAATTTTTATATATTGTCTATAAATTTTTTTCACCTGATTACACCTCCTTTGAAATTCGGCAATCAAAAGACACAAAACAGCTAGGCTTTATGCCTTTTGATTGCCGCCCACTCCCCACACGGAGAAGTGGGTGGACTTATATCTTTTTAGACCTGTGAAAAGTTAATCAGCGATTAACCCTTTCGATAAACTTCAACGCCATCGATGTTGATAATAGCAACTCGACCGGAGTTCATTTTGCCGGTAGTACCGTAACCACCATTATAGGTAGTGTTGTTGACGTTGATAGTACCGCCTGAGCTGAACACCTGGAATGCCAAAGCGCCACTATCAGAACCAGCATATACCTCACAGCTGTTGAGGGTTAAAGTAGCGCCACCAGCAACAGCTACAGCATGTGACTTTTCTGCTTTAATAATGCAGTTTTCAATAGTCATGTCACCCATTGCATAGATAGCAGGCTGCATATTCTTTGTGTTTTTAGCAGTGATTGTAGCACCCTTGACAGATGAACCTTCAGGGAGGAGAAGACCTGTTGTAGCTTCGAAGTTACCGCCATTGATTTCAACTTTTATATCATCACCTCTGTAATATGAGCAGTCCAAAACATAGCCATTAGTAGCAGTGCTTGTGTAGTTGACATTGTTCAAAACGACCTTAATTTCGCCATCGCCGTTAGGTTTGATAAGCGTAGAACCTGCATCGTCAGAAACGAAGTTGCCACCGTTGATTTCGATAACAGCGTTTGCACCTTCAGCAACATCAACAAGACCGTTTGCACCCAATTTAATTTCTTCGTCGTTAGCCTCGATGGTCATAGAAGCATTATTAGTAACAGCAAACGCACTAGCCACTCCGGACGCATCTAAATCGAAACCGTTCAGGTCAATAGTAAAGGCGCCAGCAACATCAATAGCTTCGGTCAAAGTAATGTCATCTTCAAGCTTTACGTCTTTTCCTTCTCCAAGAGCACCAGCAAGGCCCTCTGCATCAACTACGGGATACTTAGCATTCTCATCATAATCTTTACCAAAGCTGTCGTTTTCGTATGTAAACTGTGTTGCGAGAACATTGATGCCAAAGTTGATAGTAGGAATGTCTGTACCATTATGGTTAGCCTCATTACCTACGGTCTCATCCATGTCAACCTTAGTGATCAGATAGTGAGTATCGCCAGGGTGAAGTTCTACGTTTTCACGGAGAACATTACCTGCCTTGAATGTAGATGTATTTTCATAAGCTACACTGTTTTCACCATTAAATGCAAGCATAAGAGCGATATCACCTACATCATTTGCCTGCTGTACAAGAGTACTTACAGTAAGAATGTCAGAGAGGACAATATCT
>JAZRIW010000012.1:0-1972 GCA_045645505.1 Fumia sp. | reverse complement strand
GCACCTAAATGTCTGCCAACTGCTGAAGCACAACCAACGCCAAGTAACTGACCAAAAGCAAGTACAAGCATAAACACAGGGAATGCTACACTTGATGCAGTTAGTGCATTGTTGTCTTTAAGCATACCAATATAGGCAGTATCAACCATGTTATAAAGGGCTGTTACAATCATACCCATAATGGCTGGAATACCCATTTTAGTAATTGCAGTTTTTACAGGAGCAGATGATAATAATTCTTCTTTAGAAAATTTTTCTTTCATTTTTTTCCTCCTAAAAAATTTATAAACAATATTTAGTTTTGACAAAATAAGATAAAAATATTATATCGAAAATAACAGGCAAGGTCAAATAAAGTGTTTACAAGTAAAGAGAAATAATGTATATTTAAGGGGTAAAAATCAAAGCGGGGAGCTTTTACTTAAAGGCTGAGAGGAAATTAGTGAATTTCGACCCATATAACCTGATACGGATAATGCCGACGAAGGGAAAGTTTTTTTGTGATAACTATGACTATACCTTTGTTGTATAGTCTTTTTTTATTCCTTTGCTTTTATTTTTAACAAAATTAAAATTTTGGAGGAAAAATTTATGTTTGGAGCTTTTGTATCTCTTGTTCGTGACAGACAACCACTTGTTCACGCTATTACTAACTATGTAACAGTTAATGACTGTGCAAACTGTATTTTAGCTATTGGAGCATCACCAGTTATGGCTGATGAAATTAGCGAGGTAGAAGAAATTTTAGGCAACTGCCTTTTAATCAATATTGGGACTATTAACGAAAGAACTCTTGAAAGTATGATTAAGGCTGGTAAAAAAGCCAATATGGAAAATATTCCTGTTGTTTTAGACCCTGTTGGCGTTATGGCAAGTAGTTTTAGAAAACAAGCTGTAAAGACATTACTTGAAGAAGTTAAGTTTACAGCCATTACAGGTAACATTTCTGAAATAAGTTATATTGCCAAAGGCCAATCAGCAGGCAGAGGTGTTGATGCTGGTTTTATGGATACTGTAAGCAGTGAAGAAGCTATTGCTATGGCTAAACAATTATCAGGAAAAACAGGTGCTATAATCGTTATTTCAGGTAAGACTGATATTATTGCCAACGAAAACGATGCTTATATGGTGGACAACGGAAGTTATTATATGGGCAAAATTACAGGTAGTGGCTGTATGCAAAGTGCAATTATTGCATCATTCTTAGGTGGTGTTGAAAATACACTTCTTGCCTGTGTATGTGGTGCTTGTGCTTGGGGCATTTGTGGCGAAATTGCTGAACAAAAAATGGAAGGCACAATGAGTTTTAGAATGCATTTAATTGATGCACTATCAAATATGAGTGAAAATACTTTCAACCAAATGTGTAAAATCACAAAAGCATAAAGGAGACATAATATGAAAGGTGCAATTTTTGACCTTGATGGTACGCTTCTTGATTCTATGAATATGTGGAGAAATCTTGACAGAGTTTTCTTTGAATCATTTGGCATTGAATATGAACCTTCTATGACTAAAAAAATAGCAGGTATGACTCTTCGTGAGGCTGCTGAGTTTTATCATACTGAGTATAGCCTTGAAAAAAGTGCTGATGATATTGTTAAAGACTGGGAAGACTATCTTTTTGATGTTTATGCAAATGAACTTATCTTAAAGGATAATGCCAAAGAGTATATTAAGATGCTAAAAGAAAAAGGCATTAAAATGTGTATTGCTACTTTAACTGACAAACAAATGGCCATTTCAGCTTTAAAGCACAACGGAGTGTACGATAACTTTGAATTTGTTATGACTGTTGATGATGTAGGTAAAAGCAAGATGAATCCTGATATTTACATTGAAAGTGCAAAGAAAATGGGTCTTGAAATAAGTGACTGTGTTGTTTATGAAGACACACTTCATGCCGTTACAACTGCTAAAAAAGCAGGGTTTAAGGTTGTTGGTGTTTATGATAAATGGGCAAACCACGATA
>JAZRIW010000011.1:0-11568 GCA_045645505.1 Fumia sp. | reverse complement strand
ATAGGGGTATTTATATTTTTCAAGCAGTTTTTGAGCAAGTGCAGTTTTGCCTGTATGCGATGCTCCGGTAATTAAAATAATCATTATCTCACCTACAAATTCTTATTTATTGTTCTGTTCACTTTACCATATTTCCTTGTTTCTTTCAATGTATAGTGAAATTGCCGGAGCTGTATCTCGTCAGCCCAAAAGTAAAAAGGGAGTTTTAATCTCCGATTATCTTTTATATACAAGTCTGTCTTTTATTGAAATATGTCTTACACCGAGCTCATATCCCAAAGTGGAAAAAATTACATAAACAAGTGGCATTAATGCCAAAATGATAAAATTTCCCAAAGAAAGTCCATCTATACCGGGATGGACAAGCTTCATAAATCCATAAAGCGGTGCATTGAGAATTCTGAATACTCTTAAAAAATTAAAAGAAATGGCTTCAAAAACTGAAAGCGCCAGTAAAATATCCATAAAAAGATACGGAATCATTGCTAAAAGTCCAACCTTTAATCCCTTTAATGGTTCTTTTTCAATACGGTTAAACTGAATATAATTAGCTTCTTTATCACCTTGACGCCACATAAAGAAATATACCATACTGCCATTTAAAAAAAGTGAAACAACTCCCATCAGGAGAAAAGAATAAAAATTATCGCCAAATAAAAACTTAAAAGCTGCACATACGATCATAGAAAAAATTGTAGCCAAAAAAAGGTTTAAATAAGTTTGTCCCAAAAGATACACTATGCCATATTTAAAATTACCTATTTTCTTCATTTAAACATCCTTTCTTATGATTGTTCCTTCAGGAAGCTCAGTATCTATCGGGAAAGAAAACTTCATATGTGCATGACGGGTATCGGAAATTTCTTCATTGTTCTCATCAAAAAGCTTATCTATAGTAAAACTAAACGGTTTACTTTTCGGCATTAAAATTTCAACTGTATCCCCAACATAAAACTTGTTTTTCTGCGTACAATAAGCCACATTTTCTTTCCACTCATCGACAATTGCCACTATATCACAATTTCTTATATATCCACCTGTTTCATAACGCTGTCCTTCTGCAGGTCTTCCAAAATAAAAGCCTGTGGAATAATCCCTGTGACTGACTTTTCTCACTTCCTCCATAAGCCATGGCTCTAAAGTCCAGTTTTCAGGAGCGTTTAAGTAACTGTCAACCGCAATTCTGTAAGCATTTGTAACAACCGAAACATAATAAGATGATTTTGCACGACCTTCAATTTTAAGGGAAGTCACCCCTGCCTCTGCAAGCTTATCAATATATTCAAGCATACAAAGGTCTTTTGCATTCAAAATAAAAGTTCCTTTCTCATTTTCCATAATTGGCATAGGCATATCAAGACGTTTTTCTTCAACAAGGTAATATCCCCACCGACAAGGTTGTGCGCATTCACCACGATTTGCATCGCGACTTACCATATAATTAGAAAGCAAACAACGTCCCGAAAAAGACATACACATTGCGCCATGAACAAAAACCTCTATTTCAAGCTCAGGGGGTGTATTATTTCTTATATATTTTATATCTTGCAGTGAAAGCTCACGGGCAAGTACTACTCTTTTAGCACCCATTTTATAAAATTCAGTCGCAGTTACTGCATTTACCACTCCCGCCTGAGTGGAAATATGTATTTCCACATCGGGTGCATATTTCTTGACCATAGAAAGAACGCCTATATCATTAACAATGAAAGCATCTATTTCACAGTTCTTTGCCATTTTAAGAAAATCGCCAAGACGTTCCATTTCCTCATTAGTAGGAAGAGTATTACAGGTGAGATAGACTTTCACGCCACGTTCATGAGCATATTTTGTAGCTTCTTTTAATTCATTTTCACCGAAATTTGCAGAAGCAGCACGCATACCATAATCGGTGCTTCCTAAATAAACCGCATCTGCACCGAATTTAATTGCCGCATATAATCGCTCCATATCTCCTACAGGAGATAAAACCTCGGGTTTTTTTATCATTTTAAGCCTCCAGATTTATGCCCTCTCGACCTAAAAGAGAATGGCTATATATTAATTTCCTCTCAAACCTGCTTTTCTGACATTTTCATTATGTTGGGCAAAGGTTTCAGCATAGTAAAATTCCTGAGTTTTTAAGTTGGTACAGAAGAAATAATAAGGAGTTTCCTCAGGATATAAAACCGCTTTTATCGCATCAAGACCAGGATTATTGATAGGACCTGGTGGCAAGCCTGTACCTACATAAGTATTATATAAATCTGCTATATTCTGAGTTCCCTGATGTGCTAAAACTTCTTCAACTGAATATTCTCTTGTAGGATCCGCCTCCATACGCTGGAAATAAGCAGGAGAATTAAGGCGATTAAGATATACAGATGCAACCTTTTTCATTTCCTTTACATTCGGAGCTTCACCCTGCACAATAGAAGCGATAGTCAATAACTTATGAAGATCAAGGTCCTGATTTCTCATCTCCACTTTCATTTCGTCAGAAATTTTAGATTCAAAATTCAAAATCATCTTTCTGATAACATTTATAGGAGTATCATTTTTATAAAATTCATAGGTGTCAGGGAAAAGATATCCCTCCATTTTATAAAAAACAGTTCCGCCATCAGGAATATCATCTTCAAAATCAAAACCAAAATCAGTGGAATTTACACTCTTCATAAAATCATCTGCATTGCAAACGTTATTTTCTTCAAGTCTTTTAGCAATCTTATTAAGAGTAAATCCCTCAGGAATGGTAACAGTAACTGAAGCACGTTTTTTAGGCTTTTGCAATGTACGCATCATTGTTGTATAACCCATATTTTTATTAAGTACATGCTCACCGGGAGTATATTTTCCATCATGATTTTCAAACTTTGAAATCTTTTCAAATAAAAAAGGATGCTTAATAAGTCCCTCTTTTTTAAGGATACGACTTATCTGTTTTGTACCTGCGCCATCAGGTATTACAATCTCTACAGCAATATCCGGCTTTGCTATTGCAACAATATCATTTAATGCACTTATTAAAAAAGCTGAGATAATAACACAAATTAAAAGCACAACTGAAATATAAATGAGCGAATTAAGCTTACCCTCAAAAAGAATTTTTTTGCGTTTTCTTTTTAAAGGCTTTTTTTCTTCCTCAGAAACATTTTCTTCCTTAAGCACAACAGGATTATCTGTCACTTCCAGATTGTCGTCAGAGGTAATAGTTTTAACTTCTTCAAAATCAGTATTCATTACCTCTTTATTTTTTTCATCCATTATTTTCTCTCCTATTTATTGGAAAACCTCTTTATGAATTTCTCTGTCACCAGTATATCAACCATTTTATCATATCTTCCGTGAGGTATCAATGCTTTTAGACAAATATTGTAACAAAGACCTATATTTCTACCTCTGAATTCAGACAAAAATCTATCATAATAGCCTTTTCCGTACCCTAATCGATACCCTTTTAAATCAAAGCCGAGTCCCGGCAAAATACAAACGGCATTCTCAAAATTTGTAAGTTCTTTACACTTTTTTAAAGACGGTTCCAATACTCCAAATGAGCCCTTCTCTAAATCTTCCAAAGAAGAAATCACATAGAACTTCATTTCCACTTTCCCTTCAACACAACGGGGTACTGCGACAATTTTTTTGTCAAGAAGAGCTTGTATTATCAGTGCTTTAGTATCAACTTCAATATCGGTAGAAACATAAGTAAGTAAAATTTCAGAATTTTTATATTCTTTAAGACTTAAAACACTATTTAAAATTTTAAAATCCTTATTCTTTTTTTCAAGTAAAGATATTTTTTGCCTTAAAAGCTTAAATTCTGCTCTTAATTTTTTCTTTTCCTCTCTGATATCTACTCTTGCCATTGAATACCTGCCTTAAGATGATTTGCTTTATATTCAGTAGTAAGTGCCATAGCTAAAGCAAAAGCAAACTGGAATGCTGTACCTGCACCTTTTGAAGTAATTATATTCTCATCTTGAACTACCGGTGCATCGACAATCGTAGCGCCCAGAAGTTCATCTTCAAATCCGGGAAAACAAGTTGCTTTTTTATCTTTTAAAAGTCCCATATGGCCTAATATTGAAGGGGCTGCACAAATAGCTCCTATTATTTTCTTTTTATCATCACAATATTTTATTGCCCTTTTAACATCTTCGTTTTGCTCAAGATTAAGAGTTCCGGGCATACCACCGGGCAAAATAACAGCTTCCATATTACTATAATCTATCTCTTCCGGCAATATATCAGCAATGACAGTGATACCATGAGCTCCTTTTACCATTCTTCCTTGAATTCCAACTGTTTTAACCTCTAAATCACATCTTCTGAGCATATCAACCTGCACTAATGCTTCAACCTCTTCAAAGCCATTTGCCAAAAATAAATAAATCATTTTTTATCCTCCTAATCAAGCATCAAAGACATATATCCCTTAAAATCATCAAAAGATTTATCATTTTCAAAAAACTTTGCCATTCCGTAGATAAACTTTTCCCCTTTAATATATGGACTTTTTATCTCAGCTTTTGTTTTTTTGTAGCATTGCATCAAAGATTTTGCAACTCTTTGAGGATAACTGCCACTACATTCTTTTATATAAATACTATTGTAAGAAAAATTAAAAGCAACATACTTTTCTTCAGAATCTTCAGAAAACAAAAGTATATTTCCACCATTCAAAGTAATTTCATCATAAACATATTTAAGCTCTGAAACAGGGTGAGAAATTGAAAACGAGAAACTATCTAAATACCTCTCACGCAATTTTGAAAAATTTTCAAAAGAACATCTTTTAAATTTATAATATTCTTTACCCTCACCCAAAATCGTTGTTTTATATAAGAAAATTTCTTTATCATACCCCATTTTCCTATACATTGAAATAAGATTTTCCTCCTGAGGAACAAGGCAAGAAAAACTTTTTCCTTTTTTAATTGCTATTCTTTGTGCCTCATCCATAAGATTACGGCAAATTCCTTTTCCACGATATTGTGGTAACGTAGCCACTGCATAAATGTAAATTCCCTCTTTATCTTTTAAATTCACATTCATCATAGTAAGCATTGCCAAAGGCTTTGAATCCTCTCTGTAAACCAAGGTTTCCTCCGGCTTAAATCTTCTGTTAAAATAAAAATCTATATAATTTTCTTCATCATTAAATGATTTTTTCCAGATTTCTTTTAAATAAGGGATTTCTGTATTAAGTGCAAAACCAATATTTTTCTTCATTTATACCACCGCTTCGGCTACATATTTTTCAAGCAAAAAGGCAGGATAATAAGAAAGTTTTGCTTTTCTTAAGCCTTCCGCTCCCACATCTTCCTCACGATTTATATAACGAAACCCTTTTGTCTCAGCTTTTAAAAACAGCTGATTTATAGCAGGGTAAGCCCCTTGAATTTCTGAAAATGCTTTCTCAAAATGCACAGCAAAAGTAGAATTTCCAACTGCCTCTCCAATAGTATAAGCAACAACCTTTCCATTCTGTCGCAAAAGTCCACCCTTAAGTCCCAAAACAAAAAAATTCTTAAGTGCTCTTATAGCCGCGCAACTTTCATCTATTTTTGAAGCATCCTCATCGCAGTTATTTTTATGGCACCACTCAATCTGCATCTCAAGACATTCTTTAATATTTTCTTCATTTATAGCTTCGTATTGCCATTCGCAATCCATAAATCTTCTTATATGATTACGCTTTCCGTGATACTTTTTCCCTTTTAATTCTGCGATTACATCTCTTTCATAAATATACTCTGCAGTATCACGATTACCTTTTAAAGAAAATCCTTCTCCGAGAATTCTCTCTACTTTTTCTTTATCTTCCTCTAAAATACCATAAAGACGAAATTCAATATTATTTTCAAGACAATATTCCTTGATTTTTTCTATTGGTTTTTTCAAATCGCCATTACCGACAGGACAAATAAAAGAATACTTTTCCCCTATTTTAGTTTTTAAAAATAAAAAACCATCATCCTCACAGACTTCTACAGGATATGCAACTGCCCAGATGTAATTAGAAGCAAAACTAAAATTAGCAGCACTTACATCTTTTTTTCTATAATAATCCGTTATCCAGTCTTTATCCTCTAAAGTAAGGAGATTAAATTTTAACATTATATCGTCCTTTCGCAAATTAACTTAAGAATTTTTTCAGTAACATCTTCTAAAGGCAATGGTTTTTCCCCATCGTCACAAGAAACTACAGACCAATTTTTCTTTAATGCCGCATATTTTGCAGTTTTCTCACAATTTTTAAGATACTCTCTGTCTTTTTCGTGAATATCTTTTTTACTTTCATCGCCGCCATATCTTCCCTCGATAAGTGAATCTGCCACCTTACGATTCATATCAAGAAAAATAACCTTATCAGGTTCAGGTAAAGAAAGTTTTCCATATTCAAAGTCATCAAGCCAGTCAAGATAATTATCCCATTCTTTTTGAGGGAGCTTTACCATCTGATGTATAGCATTTGAACTGACATATCTTGTTGCCAATATAGTATATCCATTAAGATACTTATCTTCCCAGAATTTTTTAAAACTCGCATATCTGTCCACTGCATAAAAAGTACCCGCTGCATAAGCATTAACTCCATCAGGCGAAGCAGAAAATTCGCCTCCAAGGTACATTTTTACAAGTGCAGAAGATGGTTCCTTATAATCAGGGAAAGAAATAAGCTCAACCTTTTCCCCGAGTTCACGCAGTTTTTTTGCAACAAGTTCACTCTGTGTAGATTTTCCGCTTCCGTCCAATCCATCAATTACAATCAGCTTACCACGCATTTATGCGTCCCCCTTAGACTTTTCTCCAAATAAAATAAGCTCATTTGCATAAGGCAATGTCTTAACCCAATCACAGAAAACATGCCATTCCGAAAGCTTATGACTTTTTCTTGCATTATACATATTAACTAAATTCTCATAGTTAAAAGTACAAGTACGCATCTGATTATAGCTTGATGGTAAAAACTGAATTATATCATACCAATATGCTTTATCCTTTGTCTCAAGATACTTTTTGCGTAATCTTTCGAGGTAAGCAATAACATTGTCAAATTCTTTTAAAGTTTCATCTGTCATATGGTCACAGCTGAAATCTTCTCTTGAAAAAGCCTTGGAATGTATTTTATGCATAGTGCTTGTGGAATTAGCAACTGTTCCTACCTTATAAGTATCATATTCTTTCCACCAGTAAAGAGGAGCAGTAATATCAACAGAGACAAAAATCTGTCGTATAAATTTCCTGTGGTCACTTCCCGAAACACAGAGACGTCTTGCCAGATCAAGATCGTTTTCCCCTAAAATATAATTTTTATTATCATCATAAAAGCTGTCACTGCGATCCCAACTGTTCATAGGATTTCTTGCACCGCGTATAGCATTCTCCAAATTCATAACCGATGTTTTTTGAAGATTAATCATAAGTATCTCCTCCGATTAATAATATCATTAATTATTATTTTACCACAAAACACAATATTTGACAAATAATTTGTTTTCAAATAAAATTTAAAAAAGACTTGACAATATTATCGCCATTATGTATAATATAAAGGCTGTAAAAATGCTGTTATGGCTCAGTAGGCAGAGCACGTCCTTGGTAAGGACGAGGTCACCGGTTCGAATCCGGTTAACAGCTCCAGAAATCCCTTGAACATGAGTTCAAGGGATTTTTATTTATTTACAAATCGTAGTTTTTATATAATGCAAAAAGGTGGTACATGGTACCACCTTTTTTATATAAAATCTCTTTTTCTAAAAGCTTGTATAAATCAAGCTTACCATTTCAAAAATATTTTGAGTTTTCAACAAATAATCTTTGAAAACTGTATTTTAATTATAGTTTCTTTGTGTTATAATTAAAATATAAAATTAAGGTTAAAATTTGTAAAAATGTTGCATAGAGGTGATTGAAATGAAAACCTATATAGGAAAACTTTATGAAAATGAACAAAACTCCAATTCAACACTTGCAGTATATCAATACGGATGGCAAAAATGCAAACCTAATCATTCCTATGGCCCCGCAGTATGGTATCACTATGCTCTACACTATGTGGTAAAAGGAAAAGGAATTTTTACTTACGATGGTAAATCTCACGTTGTAAATGCAGGTGAATGTTTTGTTATTTTTCCCGGTAAAACAGCCTTTTACAAAGCAGATCCCGACGACCCATGGGAATACCGCTGGATTAATTTTGCAGGTACAGAAGCGAGAAAATTACTTGAAAAATCAAATATAACCAATAAAAATCTCACAACACCCTGTGAAAACAGAGAAGAAATTGTAAAGTTATTTGAGGCTTTATACAAAAACTCCAAATCAGCAGAAAGCAAGGAATATGCAATGATTGGATATCTTTATCTGATTTTTTCCTGCCTTGTTAAAAAACCTGTCTATAAAGAAAAACCGGCACAAATTTACCTTAATTCCGCAATAGAATACATTGATAATCATTATTTTTATCGCATAACCGTAGAAGAAGTGGCGAGAAGTATAGGCATCGAGCGCTCATATTTATATAAAATTTTCAAACGTGAACTTGGATATTCTGTTTCTGATTATATTCAAAAATGCAAAATTCAAAATGCTAAAAAATTCTTAATAGAAACCAATATTTCCACTGCAGAAATTGCAAACTCATTAAACTTTGACAGTTCATCACACTTTTCAAAATCCTTTAAGAAACACACAGGATTTAATCCTTCAGAATATAGAAAAAATCATCAAAAAATCCCCGATTAAAAATCGGGGATTTTTATATTACTTTTTATCAGTAAAATAATTTGCTTTCAGAAAATCTGCACTGATTTTAAGTCCGTCAATCGGGTCTCCGTCATAATAATCCTGCTCTACACAATAATATTTAACGTTACTTTCTTTAGCAGCTTCCATAATACTGTCGAAATCCATATTCCCTTCTCCCAAAGGAGTAATAACAGGATTTGCTTCAAAATCAGGTTCTCTTTTAAGTCCCATATCCTTGAGGTGCAAAATATCTATACGATTTTTAAGCTTTTTAATCCAGGTAGTGGGATTAGCACCTGCTCTTTGCGCCCAATGAGTATCAAAACAAAAAGATGCAATCTCAGGATCAAGATACTCATAAAGATAATCCATAAGTGTTTTCTTCCCATCAATTTCTGTAAACTCACGATGATGATTATGTATAGTAAGTTTGAATCCACGTGGTTTCATAACTTCTCCCAATTTATTGCATTTTTCGATAAATTCAAAAAATCCTTCTTTTGTATATACACTACGGGGCGGACCGCTTATTCCCATAAATTTACAACCCAGAATTTCTTCATGAATACGCATAGTTTCAATAGGATTTTCAAATATTTCATTTAAGCTGTAATGTGTACCCACAATTTCAAGTCCTGCATCATGGGCAAGTTTTACATATTTTTCTATACCTACTTTTCCAAAACCTGCAGTTTGAATTTCATCATATCCTATTGCTTTTATGCGTTTAAATGCAGTTTCAAGTGTTTTTTCATCAGCATTCTCAGCATCATATGCATCACAAAAAGAATATGCCTGCACACCAAATTTATTTGTCATAAATATCCCCCTAAATCAAAATGTTTAAGTTATTATATATTAATTATCATTTCAAGTCAATTCGCAAAATAGCAGTTTTTTGAAAGTTAAAATTATGCAATTTGCCAAATAAAAAAAGTCAGGCTTTAAAAGCCTGACTTTTTAAATACAGATTTAATTATTCGTTAATAGGACTTGCATCAGCGAGTTCCTGAACTTTTCTGTCAACTTCTTTAGCTGCCATATCGATTGTGTAGTTAGCAGGATCTGTAAATGCTTTGTTCATTTCATCAGCAATGATAGAAAGATAATCGTTGATGTAAGGAGACATTGGGAAGCCGTCAACGTTGGGGCTCAACATCATATCAGCAACTTCTTTTCTGATCTCAGGAACTGTGTCCATAGATTTGATGATGTCAAGAGTAGATTTTCTTGTCATCATAGAACCTGTATTGTTAACACCTCTTGCAAAGTCGCCCATTGTTTCTTTACCTGTAACGTAGGAAAGAAGTTTCCAGCCATCTTCTTTAGAGTTAACTGTTTCGTTGTTGAGCATCAAAGCACCAACTGTGCAGAACATGGATTTTGCAAGTTCAGGTTTTCCATCAGGATAAGGTACATAAGTTGCACCGTAATTCAAGTCGGGAGCGTATTTAGCAATATTATCGATCATCCACTCACCGCCGAACTGCATTGCAGTTTTACCGGACATGAAGGGTTCGTTTGCACCACTACCCAAACTTGTCTTAAATGTCATCAATTTATCGTAGCCGAGTTCGTTATAAATATCGATCTGCCACTGATAAGATGCTTTCATTTCTTCTGAATCAAATGTGATTTCATTTGTTTCTTCATTGATCCATTCAGCACCGAATGCGATAGGCCACAATACGTTATCAAGCCAGGGATAATCGGGAACGTATCCACAACGAACGATGTTTCCTTTATCGTCATATTCAGTAAGATCAACAGCGAGTTTTACCAACTGACCGATTGTTTCAGGAACTTCAGCACCTTTTTCTTCCATAAAGTCGATGTTATAGTAAAGCTCAGAAGAGTTAAAGCCTGTAGGAATAGAATAAATTCTTCCTTTATATGTACATCTGTCCCAAGCGGAAGGGATAAAGTCGTCTTTATCAAACTCTTTATCGTTATTTACGAAATCTGTGAGATCAGCAATGATTCCTGATTTACCCCATGTACCTGCCATAGGCCACTGAGCGGATACGATATCAGGACCGGAACCTGAAGACAATGCTACCATTGTTTTCTGTTCTGTAGAAGAACCAACAATTGTTACTTCATAACCTTCATTAGCAGCCATAAATCTTTCAGCAGCTCTCAAATAACGCTGATGATTACTTGTTTCTTCCAAGTCTTCTGCGCCACTGTGCCACATTGTCAAACTAACTTTTTCACCATCTGCGGGTTTCTTTTCAGTTCCACCGCAACCTACCATCATGGTAGCTGCCATAGCGCACACGAGTACGCCTGCAATAATTCTTTTTAACATAATAGTCTCCTTTCTTCCTTTTAACATAGAAAGAATTTAATTTAAAATTCAAGGTTTTAACCTTAAATTTTATACTTAATATTATATATCATTTTTTAAAATAATACAAGTATTATATCTCACAAATTTTTATAAAAAATATCGTCATTTTTAACAAAAATTAATTTATCTTATTATGCAAAAAGGAAAAACCCCCGAATAAATCGGGGGAATTTTCCTTTGAAAGTTGCTATATACGAGGAGTGTTATCTTATCCATGTTCCTGAAGAATTAAGTTTGTATCCGTCAACAGTAGTATTTGCGGCCATCTGACCATTGGAAGGCAAGAGATAATACCATTCTCCCTTTATAAGCTGCCAACCTGTTGCCATAGCGCCACTGTCTTTAAGGTAGTACCAGTAATTTCCGGACTTTACCCAACCGGTTGCCATTGCACCGCTATTTAAGAAGTAGTACCATTCACTATCTACCTCAGCCCAGGCATTTTTAACCATTGCACCATTTGATTTTAAATAGTACCA
>JAZRIW010000010.1:0-35316 GCA_045645505.1 Fumia sp. | reverse complement strand
TATTTCTACTTCCTCTTGGAATTTCTTGGGTCGTTTAATTCGCTTTTTGATATTGTTTAATTTTCAAGCTCCTATCTGCCCTTTTTTCTGGACAGCTTGTTTATTTTATCATATCATTCTTTTGTTGTCAAGACTTTTTTTCTAATTCGTCACTTTTTATGTTTTAGTCACTATATTTTGCCACCTTTTTGGAAATTTTGTCATTTTCTATAATAAAAAAAGCAGTTTTAAGAATAAAACTGCTTTTTTATTTTATAAATTTACCCAAAACCTTTTTAGTTAAAAACAGCATCGTTTCATCTTTTGTAATAAACAATGTACCGAAATAAACAAGCATACACGCAGGCACTATTATAATACAATTAAAAATCATATTAAGGCCAATTTGTTTTACCAAAAAAGTCACAGGAACAAAAAGCAATGCCAGACATAAATATTTTAAATTAGCTTTAGTTAAAAACCTGAAATCAATTTTAAGTCTTGTTCTGATAAACCAAAACATTAAAATCATAACCACAATTTCCGCAATAAACGTTGTTATTATAGCGCTGACGGGAGTATATAATTTTAAAATCATCAGCAATCCATTCAAAATGATGTTCAATATTCCGCCTATAAGTAAAATTCTCACCAGGAATTTTTCTTGATTTTTGACATAAAGAACCTGATTTGCACAAATTGTATAAACCGAGCTTTCGATTGTACGGATAGCAAAAATAATCAAAACCGGAATGGAAGCGTTATATTTTCCACCACCGTAAATCCACATAATTTCAGGTGCTAGACAGGCAATACCGACACAAGCCGGAAAAACAACCATCATAAAACTTTTATAACTCTTATTTAAAAGGTCCATATACTGTTCTTTTTTATCATTAGAATTATAATAAGCAAGTCTTGGCACCGCTACCATTACAATAGAAACAAGCAAATTGGAAATCATATAAGTAATATCCTGCGGCGTTTTATAAATGGTAACCGAAACTTTATCTACAACCTGTCCCAGCATCATCTTATCAAATTGAGTATAAAGCAAATTTACATTGGAAATCAAAAGAATACTTATCAAAGGGAGTATATGTTTTTTTATCTCCAAATTTTTAAAACCTATTTTAATCTTCTTATTAATATATACAAAACTGATAAAATTATTGAGAATATCGGTAGCGACGATTAAAAGGCTGTACTTTATTACATCATCAGGTTTATGAATAAATGCAAATATTCCTATTACATAAATCAAACGGACAACAATCGTCTTAATAGTAATAAACCGATAATTTTCAATCGCCTCATTAAGCCATTCCACCATAAAAATGTTAGCAAAAATCTTTACTCCAAGCACTAAATAAATTGCCTTACTCATTGATTCGACAGAAAACCAGACAATAAAAGTATATGCAATCAAAACAATTACATTTGTACAAAGCCCTATTGAAAAGAGACTTGAATAAAGCTTTTTAGCCTTCTCTTTATCGTCTCTGACACCTGCTACCTCACGGATGCCATAGGTGTATATTCCAAAAACTCCAAAAATTAATGCAAAATCAAGCCAGGTAGTTGCGTCGTTAAAAGCACCATAAAGTTCTCTGTCAAAGAGTCTTTGAATATATGGTCCTACTAAAACCGGCACTATCAGCCTGAATACTTTTAAAATAAAATTGTAAATAGAATTGGTCGCTATTGATTTTGACATTTCTGATCCTCTTTTTTATCCGGATGATATTCTTCCTCAAAAGACAAAAAATGCAATATATGGGTAGAATCCCTTTTATCCTCAGGCGGAGGAGTCATATAATCTCCATAACAAGCCTTTAAAGTTTCATGAGTATTCTGAGGTACAGGGAGCATCCTTCCGTCATAATTGATGCGGACAGGGACTCCCAACCATTCCCTTTTAAAATCATACTGCTTTTTAAAGGTAAAAGAAATTATATCACTACACATTTTTTCATCTTTTTTTAATTTATCAAAAATTTTATCATACCAAAAATTAAAAATCCTGCCGCTTTTAAAAATAAAATTCGTTATCTTATATAGATATTTCCCTGAATGCTCCGGAAGATACTGCTTTTTGGCATTTATATCAAACATCGTGATCATTTCGGTAATTCTGCGCAAAAACTTATTTTTCACATAATCATCTAAAATGAAGATGTCAACAAAAATGCCATGATGCATATCTGTATCCTTATTTCTCACTTCTGCAAAAGCGGTATTATTTTTCCTGATTTTTGCATATTTCATGCAATATCCTTTATCGGTATATTCGTCCTGAAAAAAATATCCTTCAGGCGGATTTTTAAGCCAACACTCTTTAAAGCGATTAAAATCCTTGCGAAACATAGCTATATCTGCATCATTATCCCAAGGTATAAAGCCATGATGTCTGACAGCACCAAGCTCAGAACCATAAAAAAGATAATATGATATTTCATTTTCAGTGCAAAAATCATCTATCTTAAAAAGTATCTCATTAACTGTTTCCTGTACTCTTTTTAAAGTGTTATCCATTAAACTGACACTTCCCTAATTTACAGATTTCTTTTTAAAAACTTTATCATGGATAATTGCAATAAAAGGTTTATATTTTGACGGAAGTTCTCTATCAATAAAATACATCAATATGCTCATATATGTCCAGAAAATCACTCCAAGATAATAATGACCATAAATAATACCAGTATCGGTCATAGTCCTTAAGATAATAATTGCAACAATGCAAATACAGCTTAACACTATTTTATTCTGATTCTGCGTTTTATAACACCAAACCATATAGCTTATTATTCTGACAAGCACCAAAATTCCAAACAATAAAAATATCAAAAGTCCCAAAACTCCTGATGCTGCAGTTATTTGGAAGAAAAGATTATGAAGTCCCCCGCTGACACCGGGAAGATATACATCACTGCCAAAATCAGTATAATATCTTGCAGCATATCTGTAAGCATGAACGGGAACATTATCATTTCCCACACCGAAAACAATGTCATTCTTTATAATATTTATACCCGATTGCCACAAAAAGTATCTTCCTCCGTATTTAGAACCGTAATCCTCACGATCCAGATCTGCCATAGCACTGCCTTCCATATCATCATTAAGAGGCACATCGGTATTGGGAAGATTCTCAATCAGTTGCTGTGCTATTTTAGTCTCAATAACAAACTTAGGCAAAACCGAAGTAGCTAACTCATGAGCACCTGAGACAGCAAGAGGTAAAATCACCGCAATCGCTATAATTTTTTTTACAAAACTTTTTTTATCTTCTTGCTTTTTCAGAAGGGGTATTCCCATTATGATAGGAAGCAAAATGAGGTAAGCACATAAAGCAAGTACGCTTCCCCTTGAATTACACATAAACAAGATCATAATTTCAACAAAACCATTCAAAATATAAAACCATTTGAATTTTTTAGGAACATTGCCCTTAAATATAACAAGACAAACTACCGTCATCATAATGTTTAATACTGCAAAGAAACTGGCGGCATTAGGATTAGTATAAAATCCCCAGATCCTTCCGTTATAAACACCATAGTAAAAAATATCCTCACCGATAAGGTAACTGAATTTAATATTCAAAAAGTAAGTGACAAAGCTTATAAGCTGCCCTGCAAAAGATACTATCAAAAACACATGGTTAAAGCGCAAGAGCTCTCTTTTAACCTGACCGGGTGCTTTTTTTGAGTCATAGGAATAAAGCACCAGCATATTTACCACAATATAAAACAGCATCGCAACATTTCTTGCGAGATTTTCATCTCTGTTAACAACGCAGGTCACTGCATAAGAAATTAAAAACAGATAAAGCACCGCTCTGTAACGATTGACCATAAAAAGTCTCTCTGTAAATAAATCCTTCACAAGAATACAAGCAGACCAAACAAGAGTAAATTTTACAAGTGGTCCCACCAGTGGATTTAAGAATGCACATGTTCTTAATACCACCATAACAAGCAATACAGACCTGAAAATATTGTGGTCGAATATTTTATCAATAAATCCGGACAAAAAGCCTTTCTTTTCCATTTATTTTCCTCCTGTTAAAGCCGTGAGATATAGGTCTTGCATATCTGTTGTAATTTTATCGTCATCAAATCCAAGTTCCCTGAGGAATTTATCCTGTGATAAACGTTCTTTTCCTCTTAAATTTAAAATTCTTTCAGCAATAATGCTTTTTTCAGTATCCAGTGAAAAAAGCTTAACAGATTCTGAAAATTGAATCTCTGAAGTGACATTATCCGAAACAAAACAATCAAGTCCCGTGCAAACGCCTTCAACAACCACCAAAGGAAACCCCTCAAAGAAAGAAGGCAATATCAAAGCATCCATTGCACAAAGATAATCCTGCGGATTACGAACATTTCCTGTAAAAATAATTTTTTCTTCAAGATTTAACTCTTTCGCCTTCTGTTTTAATTCTTCCTCAAGGGGTCCATCACCCACTATAAGCAAGCGGCTATCAGAATATTTCTCTGAAATTTCCTTAAAAAGTTCCAATGTGTATTGATGATTCTTAACAGAAACCAATCTGCCAAGCTGGCCCAACACAAAAGAATCTGGAACGTTATGCTCTTTACGTATTAAATCCCTTGACTCTTTATTAAAACTGAATTTCTCAAGATTTATACCATTATTTACAACCTTAAACTGAGAATTACCATAAGCAAACTCTCCTGCTTTTTTTGAACAGGCAAGTCTCTCAATATCAAGCTTTTTAACTTTAAACTTATTTAATGTATGCAACATCTTAGCATAAAGTGAACCTTCCACCTTACTGCTGTGACAATGCGCAATAACAAGCGGTATATCTGCTTTTTTTGCTTCAACTATCGAACAGATATTACTATCAGAAGAAAGATGTATATGACAAACATCAAAATCCCCTTTGCGCATAATATCTCTTAAAGCCTTGCGATGTTTTCGGGGATAACGATTTCTCTGAGGAATAAATTCAATTTTACCGCCCAAGCTTAAAATATCCTCTTTAAAATATGGTTCTTTTGCTATAGAAAGAAAAGTGCAGTCAAAAACTTCCTTGTCAAGCTTCTTAAAAAGATTGACCATATACATAGAAAGTCCGCCATTACCTTTTCCAATAATCCCCATTAAAACTTTAACTTTTTTCATTATTAATTCTCCTTGGAGAAAAGATCACTCTTAATTTTAGTAGTGGAAATTTCAGGAGTACGGGGCAAATAAACAACCTCACAGAAGTCCTCTAAAAAGTCAAATTTACCCTTCCAATCATCGCCCATAACAAATACATCTACTTTAAATTCTTTTACATCTTCTCTTTTTTGTTCCCAAGTTTCTTCAGGAATAACAAGATCAACATATCTTATTGCTTCTAAAAGAGCCTTTCTCTTCTCATAAGAAAAATAACACTCTTTTCCTTTACCGCGGTTAAATTCGTCTGTAGATAATGCCACTATAAGATAATCCCCTTGTTCCTTTGCACGTTTTAATAAATTTATATGTCCATAATGTAAAAGGTCAAAAGTTCCGTAAGTAATAACTTTTCTCATATAAAATCTCCTTTTAAATTTCAATTCCGGCAATTTCTAAAGCTCGTAAAGAATCATTTCCATCATGATATTTATTTACAAGGTCATTAACCCTTATCCTGTCATCGCTGTATTCATCTTTTCCGGATAAAATATTATCGATAAACTCTATAAACTCCTCAGGAGTATTTATAAAGGCACCCGGCATAATCTCATAAGGATTATCGACTACAAAACCCCTATTTTCAGTATATTCCTTAATATCGTCAACTGTAAAAGCTATAGGCCTGTTTAAAAGTAAATAATCAAAATACACCGACGAATAATCTGTAATCAATGCATCAGCTTGTGCCAAAAGCTTATAGAGATCACACATGGAATCCTGCATCTGATTATTGGTTACTATTTTAATATTACTGAAACTTTCAGTATCAATAAGGCTTAAATTCTGAGCAGGATGAATTTTGGCGATCATAAGGCAATCATTTTCCTTAAGCCTTTCATTTGTGGCAGCCATATCTTCTCTTTCTGATAAAATAGGAAGTCCTGTTCCTTTAGAAGCACTAATATCATCAGTCTTAAGGAAGTCGGACTGTCTGAAAGTAGGTAGCCAGAGAATAACTTTTTTATATTCACCATCAAAACCTAATTTTTTAAGTGAATCTTCCTTTGAAAACAATGCGTCGTTTCTTGGATGTCCGCAAACTTTAACCTGATCTTTTTCACAATTAAATGATTTTTGCATTATCGGAGCAAAGAAATCTGACGCTGCTAAAATGTATGTAAAGAAATTATAATCATTATCATCAAGATAATTTCCTATTTTTTTAAGCGGTGAGCCATGCCATACATTAACAACCACCTGCTTTTTCGAAGGTTTGACAGGATATTTCCCAAAAGAATAAAAGAAATATTTAGAAGTAAAAAAGTGTTTAACTCCTGCTACCGTACTGACAAATTTAACATTATCAGGGTGGTTTTTATCTTTAAAACTTTTATAATCATTAACTGCGCAAATAATCTTATATTTACCCTTGTCAAGCGAAATAAGTTTGTCATAAACTGCTTTCACATTATCTCTGAATCCCATATTACTGTAGAAAACAATTTTTTTAGGATTCTTGTAAATCAATTTATTAACAAAAGACAAAATAGCACTTAACTTTAAAATTATTTCTTTTTTCATACTCTTCCTCAATTCTTACGAAGAAATTTATGATAAGTAAAGCTTCTCAATTTATTAGGCATAAGACTTACAACCACATGAGCAGCAGAAGAAATCATATAATCTTTAAATCCGCTTAAACCTAATTTATAAATTCTCTTTTTAATTACAAGAGCGTTTTTGAGATATTTGTATCCGCCTCTTCTTTTAAACATATCTCCGCCCGTTCTGAAATACAAAAGATATTCATCAATATTTTTTGCCTTTGCACCATTCACAAGCATTCGCGCCCAAAGGAAATAATCTTCAAAGCCCAATGCATGCTGATAGTCTCCCGCTTTCAACACCGCTTCTTTTTTATACATAACCGTAGGATGATTAAAAGGATTTCTCTTTTTTGCATAACGATATATTTCTTCATGACTTACAGGCACATTTTTCTTTGAAATAACATTTGTTATATCGCCATCAAATTCTAATGCATGTGAACCACATATGTCAAGCTCAGGATCTTCCCTGAAAGCTTTTACCTCTTTTAAAAACCTATCGGGAAAAGCAATATCATCAGTATCCATTCTTGCAACCAATGGATAATCACATTCATTAAGACCTATGCTCAAAGCTTTGCCAAGTCCCACATTTTCTTTTAAAGGAACACTTTTTATAATATCTGTTTTTAATTTATATTCTTTTATTACTTCATATAATTCATCCGTCAACGGGCCATCTTCAACCAAAACAATCTGTGAAGGCATTAAAGTCTGAGCCAACATACTGTCTAAGCTTTGCTTAAGATATTCAGGTTTTTCTTTTATATAAACTGACATCAATACTGAAAATTCCATATTATCATCCTCACTTTTACATCAATGCATATATACCTTCATTTTATATTATAACAAAAACTTTTAATATAATCAACTCAAAGAAAAAAGGAAGTATCTAAAAACAAAAAAGTTTTAGTTACTCCCTTTTTAAAAACTATATTATTATGACAAAAATTTTAAAAACAATCCTTCTTTTTACCTTTCTTATTAAAAATAAATTCCATAACTGCCGATAAAATCGGTGCAAAAACAAGATATCCTCCTACCTTAATAAGCTGTATTTTGTTAAGAGGAACAGTTTTAAACATTACATTACCTATAGGCAGATATATTGTCAGAAATACAATTAATGCAGAAAATAAAACTGCCGCCACAAGTCTCATATTATTAAAAATAGGTATTGTGAATATACTCTTTTCTTCACTTTTACATTCAAAAACGTGTATAAGCTGAGTTAATACCAAAGTGAGAAATGCCGCTGTTCTGGCTATATAAAGACTTTTATAGTCATTTAAAAATTGAGAAAAAACTCCCAGTGTAGTAAGCCCTATAAGTGAACCCCTGAAAATTATCATACTTAAAAGACCGCCTGAAAAGATACCCTCATCCGCCCTTCTGGGTACCTTTTTCATGTAATTTTTATCGGCAGGCTCAAGGCCTAATGCAAGTGCAGGTAAACCATCAGTCACTAAATTCACCAAAAGAATATGTATCGGCAAAAGCACTATCGGCATCCCCATAAGCATTCCCAAAAACATAGTAAGCACTTCGCCTATATTGCAAGAAAGCAGATACCTTATAAATTTTCTTATATTTGCATAAATAGTACGACCTTCTTCCACCGCCGTAACCAATGTTGCGAAATTATCATCCAGTAAAATTACATCAGATGCCTCCTTTGTAACATCTGTACCGGATATTCCCATACTTACCCCTATATCCGCTTCCTTTATTGCAGGAGCGTCATTCACACCATCTCCCGTCATAGCAACAATATGTCCTCTTCTTTTAAACACCCTCACTATTTTCAATTTGTGATGTGGACTAACCCTCGCAAAAACAGTTATATTTTCAATTTGTTTTTTTAATTCTTCATCTGAAATATTATCAAGTTCTTTACCGGACATCACCTTATCTCCATCGTGAAAAATCCCGATTTCTTTAGCAATTGCGCAAGCGGTTTCTTTATGATCTCCTGTAATCATTACTGTTTTTATGCCCGCCTTTTTGCAAATTTTCACTGCCTTTTTCGCTTCTTTTCTCGGCGGATCCATCATAGCAACAAGCCCCAGAAAAACAAGCCCCTGCTCTGATTTTTCAGAAAAGCTCGTATCATTATAATCTTTATAGGCCATCGCCAGAACCCTAAGCCCACTCCTTGCAAATTCAGAAGCTTTTTCTTCTATCCTTTTTTTATCCGAATCATTGAAAAGCGAAAAATTATTATTTTCTAAAATACCTGTGCACTTTTCTATAAGTACATCATAAGCTCCTTTTACCATAATAAAATTATTTTCCTGTCTGTCTTTTATAAGAACTGACATCATTTTACGTCTGCTGTCAAAAGGGTTTTCTTGTATTTTTTCATATTCATCTGATAAACACTTTTTGTCAACCCCTGCTTTTTTTGCCATCATAAGTAACGCTATTTCAGTAGGAGCACCCATCATCAGATTTTTCTCTTCGCCGAAAAATCCTTTTCTCTCCTCTGTTTTAATAATTGCATTGTTACAAAGCACACAAACTTCTAAAAATTTTCTCCCCTCTTTAATATTTTTTATATTAACTCTTTTTTCTTTAACATAAAACTCACCCTTTTCAGTAAGATTTATTTCTTCTCCTGACAAAAAAAGCTTTTGTACTGTCATTTTATTTTCAGTCAGAGTCCCTGTCTTATCCGAGCAAATCACATCTGCACAGCCTAATGTCTCCACTGCGTGTAATTTTCTTATTAAAGATTTTTGCTTTACCATTCGCCCAACTGCCAATGCAAGAGAAATAGTAACAATAGCCGGAAGCCCCTCAGGTACTGCTGCCACTGCAAGACTTACCCCCGTTAAAAGCATATCTATTATTTTTTCTCCACGCAAAAATCCCGTCAATGACACAATAATACAAATTATAAGACAACCTATGGCAATTATTTTCCCAAGCTCATTAAGTCTTTTTTGTAAAGGTGTTTCCTCCTCCTTGATTTCGTCTATCATCTCAGCAATTTTGCCCATTTGCGTTTGCATTCCCACCGCTATAACACGAGCCAGAGCGTGGCCACTTAAAACAGTAGTCCCCATATAAACAACATTAAGCTTATGTAAGGAATTGTCATTATCATGTATATCACATTCTTCCTTTTCAACGGAAGCTGATTCACCTGTTAAAACTGATTCATCCAGAGAAAGTCTCTCGGCCTTTAAAATCACCGCATCAGCAGTTACCTTGTCCCCTGTCTCTATTAAAATTACATCACCCAAAGTTAAATCTTCACTTAAAATATTTTTTAAAATTCCGTCTCTGTAAACTTTAGCTGTTGGCGATGCCATTTTCTTTAAAGCCTCAAGTGTTTTTTCGGTTTTAATTTCCTCTATAAACCCCATAATACCATTTAAAAAAACAATTACTCCTATGGTAATTGCCTCTATATAATCGCCCATAAATACAGTAATTACGGTGCTGATTAAAAGTATTATGGTCAAAAAATCTTTAAACTGACAAACAAAAACTTTAAACGGACTGATTTTTTTACCTTCCTTAAGTATATTTTTTCCATTCTCTTTAAGCCTTTTTAACGCTTCCTTTGAAGAAAGACCTATATTTTCCACGATAAACCTCCTACCTTTTTGATAAATACTATGTTAAAAATAAATCTTGTATGCATATAGAAATTAATGTATAATACTCTTAGGAGGGATAATATGAATAAAACAGTATTGATTACAGGAGCATCAGGTGGCATAGGCCAGGCAATCGCCGTTGCTTTCTGGCAAAAGGGCGATAAAGTTATAATGCACTATAATTCTAATAAAGACGAGCTTGAAAAATTAGCTGCAGCTATGAACGAATCACGCCCCTTCAGTGCAACTTATCTCTCAGCCGACTTAAAAGATAAAGTTCAAGTCGATGAACTTTTTACAAAATCTGAAGAAATCTTTGGCAATATAGATATTCTCGTAAACAATGCAGGAGTTTCACAACAAAAACTCTTTACCGATATAACAGATGAAGATTGGGATAATATTTTTGATCTTAACGTAAAGGGAATGTTTTATTGTTGCAAGCGTGCTGTCCCCTCTATGATTAATAAAAAGCAGGGTAAAATAATAAATATCTCTTCAATGTGGGGACAGGTAGGAGCTTCCTGTGAAGTGCATTATTCTGCTTCAAAAGGTGCAGTTATCGCCTTCACAAAGGCACTTGCCAAAGAATTAGGCCCATCTAAAATTCAGGTGAACTGTGTAGCCCCTGGATTTATTGAAACTTCTATGAACAGTCATCTTTCAGAGGAAGCAATTATGGCTATAAAAGAAGATACTCCGCTTAAAGCCATAGGAACTCCCCAGGATGTTGCCAAAAGTGTACTGTTTTTAGGTTCTTCTGACTCAGATTTCATCACTGGTCAGATAATTGCTCCTAACGGGGGACTTATTATATAACTCAAGAGGTGTTTTCATTGAAAAATAATAAATCTATAAAAGTTTTCTTAATTTCCTCATCCATAATTTTTTTAATAATCCTGTTAATGATTCTTGCTTATAAATCTGTTTTCACTTCGCTTTTAAATGAAAACCCCCGTCCACAAGCACAAGAAGTTATGAATACAAAAGTCACAAAACCGCTCATTGAAAACCCACTTCCCGAAAATGAAATTCCCGTAGGTGATGAATGGTTTGACGATGCAATTTTTATAGGTGATTCTTTAACTGTAGGTTTAAGTGCTTACAACATTCTCGATGATAATAAAGTAATAGCAAGTACAGGAATTAACCCACAAACCATTCTTAATAAAGCCTGCATCAAATCTGAAAACGGAACTTTAACTACTGTTTTGGAAGCAACAAAAAATTTAACCCCCCAAAAAATATATGTTATGCTCGGTTCTAATGGCATTGCTTTCATAGACGAAGATAAATTCATTGAGCTATACAGCGAATTTATTGATGATTTAAAAGTTTCTCATCCCGAAAGCGACATATATATTCAATCTATTCTCCCTGTCACAAAACAAAAAGAAAATTCTGATAAACGCTACTCAAACAGTAAAATCGATAAATACAATGACGCACTTTTAAAATTAGCCAAAGATAAAGAGGTTTATTATTTAAACGTTTCTGAAGCAATCAAAGATGAAACCGGTTGTCTTCCCGCAACCACGGGCTCCGATGGTATTCATTTTGGGCCTTCAATCTATAACACCTGGCTTGATTATCTTAAAAAACATTATAAATAAAAAAAGTTCCCATCTGCTTTCGCAGATGGGATTTTTTAAAAAAAGAGAGATTTTATGAAAAAAGTCTATTGTTAAAAATTAAATTCCCACAATGTTTTTCCGGTATCAATATTAACAGCTGCCAATGATGATGAACCGGTCACATATAATACATTCCCCTTAATAAATGCTTTCTGATCATAAGTTTTAGCAGGATAACGATATTCCACTTTTTTTGTTATTCCGTCTTTATCAACTTTATAAAGCGCATAATAACAACCATTTTCACCATTATAATTATAATAGCTGAAACCTACGAAACCTTTTTCCTTATTTATAAGCATTGCTTTGGGATTATCCAGAACTTCACTGTAAATATCGCCTTGTACCACTACAACATTTGAGATTTCTCTGACACGTCTTTGAGAAATAACATCATATAAAACCAGACTTAAAACTGTATTCTTTTCATCAGCTTTAATTTCAACCGCTTCTTCTTTACCAACAGGTATTACATTTACAAGAGTTTCTGAAATATCTGAAATATTATTTCTCACTACCGTTCCATCGGCCATGATATCAAATGCTATCACTTTATCTTTAATTGAAAGATAAACATTTTCTTCGTCAAAATGAACACTGTTTAATTTCTGTCCGGCAGTAATATCCTTTACTGCATTAACCTCATATAAATTATCGGTCAATGTATATAAGGTATATTCATTTTGATTCATAGTAATTAAAGCAAGTACATTTTCATAAGTCTGAATTGATTCAGAATCAAAAAGTCTTCCCGAAACTACATTCTCTCCTATGAAATCAAAATTACCTTTTCCAAAATCCATTCTCACAACAGAAGTATATAATTTCGCATCTTTATAAATATTTTCAGTGAAATAAATACTGCTTTCGTCAATATAAAAATCACTGCTGTCAGCTAAAATAGCTTTTGTATCGTAAAAATCATAAGGTTCTTTAAGCAAAATAGAAGAAGCTACTATATAACAAGGAGTCTGCGCATATTCACTCAGATGAATATCCTCATCTTCTATAGCATTATATCTGTTGTTAGCCATATTAAAGGGAAGATAACTATACTGATTGGATTCCGACGGACCTGAAACTGTTTTTCGTGTAATAAAATATGCAAATCCACCTGAAATTCTTGATGAAATCAAATTTCCATCCTGATAGGAATTAGCAAGAAGTACAGGATTTTCAGGATTTGAAACATCATAAGTTGCAATAGCGGTAACTATATTTGAATCATTTTCCCCGTAATTAGCAGAGCCTACAACTAAAAGTCTTGATTGGTCAACATAACAGCTTAAAAGACGAATATTGCTGAATGAAAACTTACTGTCGTTATCCATACCAAAATCTACATACAGCTTTGCCACAGGAGAAAATTCTCCACTATCAACCTTGCTTATTACAACAGTCTGATACCCTATTTTTACATCCTCGGAAATTCCATAGATATATTTTCCGTCAAACTGCGCTGTATCAAATTTACTTTCCATATCAGTCTGACGAGTAGATATAAACGAGGAATTTTCTCCAAAGACAGCCGAGAAATTATTTGCACGGGCAACGCCCTTTACCTGTGCAGGATTTTTAGCTTTAAGCTCTATAACCTTATTATAAACTTCTCTGTATTCTGCAGGAACACTACTCTGTTCTTCCAAAACAGGTGCATCTGATTCTTCTTTATAAGGTTCATCCGAAATTTCTCTGTCCTGATACTCAATCTGAGATTTTACAGTTTCATTATTTTTAAAATTATCAGAAACTTCTATTTCTGTTTTTCCCATAAAAATATCATCAGGAGAAATTTCAGAAATTATCCCCGGAGCAACAGATTCAAGAGAAATTTTTAAATCCGGTTCTTTAAAGAAAGTATCGCTACCCACTACCATAACAGCAAAACATGCAGCTGCTGCCGCCATAATCGGTGAAAGCACTTTCCATAAAGGTTTCTTATTTTCGGAAGGAAGACGCTGTTTTAAAATATTGGGATCCAAAGCTAAAGGAATAGAAATTTCCTCTGCTTCTTCTTTCAATAATTGCATAATCTTTAAATCTTCACTTGAAAGATTAAAGTCTTTTTCCAATTTAGGATCAATATGCAAATTAAGCCTCCTCCTTTCCGTTTTTAGTATCAGTCAATACATCGCGCATTTTTGCCAATGCACGACTATGTTTTGAACGCACCGTATTTCTATTTAAATTAAGCATCTTGGCGATTTCTGAGCTGTCATACCCACCAAAAACCGTCAAAGAAACTATCATACGTTCTTCATCAGTTAAAATACTGAGTGCCTGTTTTAATTCAAGCGACTCTTCAGAACCATTTACAGATAACTCGACATCGTCCAGATCGCTCTCTTTGTTGCGCTGAACGTAGCTTTTAAGTTTACGCTTACATTTCGCTGAAAGGATTTTGAACATCCAGCTTTTAAACGCATCGGCACTTTTCAGTTTGGAAATGCCAGAATAAGCATCCATAACTGCTTCGCTGACTGCATCCTGTGCATCTTCATCGTTTTTAAGCGTATAATAAGCGAATTTATACAAGTCCTTGTAAATATGCTGATAAAGTTGTGCAAAAGCATCTTTATCGCCTTGCTTGGCTACAAGAACAAGGTTTTGGAGTTCTGACAATTTCCTCACCTCATTTTGCCCTCACAAGCGACACTAAGCTTTCATAGTATTAGTGTCACTTTAAGGTTAATCTGTTGCATTAAATTAAAAATAAATTATTGTAAAGGTAGCATTCCCCAAAATATCGGTTTTTTTATAATTAAAAAGGATTGCGGTTTCATTTTCAGAATCGTCAACGGGATTAAATGGGAAAACTTCTATATGTGCCATTTTCGAAACCTGTTTCGGATTAAATCCTCTATATTCATCTAAAAGTGTTCCTTCGGACAATTCTTTTTGATAAAAAGAGTTGATTTTTTCTCTGTATTTTATTTCATCTGTAATAAAACACGGAAGTTTTTTAGCTTTTTCGTGTGAATATAAATCAAATTTTATAAACACTTCAAGTTTATCTGTTTTAGCGTCTTTTAAAGATTTAATATATTCATATAAAAGTTCATACTGCTCAACCTTAGAATGAGACCTCAGATATTCTCCTTTTTGTTCATAAAACTCGCTGAATCCTTCAAAAAAATCAAACGGTGTTTTTACTAGGCTTATAGCATACCCGAGAGTTTTCTTAAATCTGTTTGAGTTATAATAAATTTCTAAAAGTTCTTCGATTTTTTTAAGTTTAAAAATATCGGCGGGAGATAAATTATTCGTACAAAGCACCTCATATGGTGCTTTTTCTCTGAATACAATCCCATATTTTTTACTGTTTTCAAAAAGTCCCGAGCCTTTTAAAAGCTTCAGAAAACCAAGTTGAAATTGATCAGGCAAAAGCTTATATACATCATTAAAAGACTTCTTAAAACTTATAAAATCCTCAAACGGAAGTCCCGCAATCAAATCAAGATGCAGATGAATGTTCCCGTTTTCCTTTAATTTTAAAACAACATTTTGTATATCTTTAAATTCATTTTTTCTATTAACAGCGTTAAGAGTGTTAATGTTCGTAGATTGAACTCCTATTTCAAACTGAAAAAGTCCCTTTCTGACACCTTTTAAAAACTCTGTCATTTCATCAGTTATCAAATCAGCTGCAATTTCAAAATGAAAATTGGTAATTCCATTATCATTATCATGAATATATTTCCATATTTCCATTGCAAAATCTTTATTGGCATTAAAAGTTCTATCGACAAATTTTACCTGTCTTACTCTATTGTGAAGAAAAAATAAAAGCTCTTTTTTCACTTTTTCAATTGGCTGAAATCTGACCTTTTTATCTACAGAAGAAAGACAATACTGACAGTTAAACGGGCACCCACGCTGAGCTTCATAATATAAAATACGATTTTCAAAAATGCTTAAATCATTATAGATAAACGGAAGTTTTTCCATATCTATAAGCTTTCCTGCCAAATTTTTTCTTATCTTTTCCCCGTCCTTATATATAAGAGAAAAAACATCGCTTAAAGGTTCATTATTTTCCAAAGCAATAAGGAGTCTTGCAAAAGCCTCTTCCCCTTCTCCATAAATCACAAAATCAGCACCGGTTTTAAAAAGAGCATCTTCCCCATCAAAACTCACTTCGGGACCACCTAAAAGAATTTTAACCTGGGGCAAAATCTTTTTAAGATTTTTGACAAGGTTTTTTATCATTTCATAATTCCAGATATAACAGGAAAAAGCTATAAGATCAGGACTTTTTTTAAATATTTCCGATAATATAAGATTTTCTTCCTGATTTATGGTGTATTCTAAAACCTCGCAATCAATATTATATTCATTTTTTGCATATTCCTTTAAAGAATAAACCGCAAAACAGGAATGAACAAATTTTGCGTTTATCCCAACGAGAACAGTTTTCATATTTTTTCTCCTGATTTTCTACATATATAATACATTATATCATAAATGTAACAAAAACACAATAAAAAGGCTCAGTCCGGATACATTCCTTTCGTATGTATCACTCTGAGCCTTTTTTATTAAAAATCAAGTCCGTCGGGCAAAAATCTGTCTCCACCCTCACCATAACAATTAACCCCTGCACCATAACGTACAATTCTTATTTTGCGGTGTAACAAATCAATGCTCACAAGGTCAAAGGCATTCTGTGTCGAAGTATTTGGCCTTCTTATAACCCTTGCATCAGAATAGGTGTCAGTAACGCAACCATGTAACGACCAGATAAGATTAATTCCGTTTGCTTTTTCATTTTTATCGGTATGATGATGCCCCATAAAAAAGCAAATAACAAAGGGCTTCTTGTCAAGATTTTGGTATCTTGTAAAGTCAGCATCTACTTCGAAATTATAATAGGAATTTTCTTTACATTCATATTTAAAAGAACATTTACGGGCATTATTGAATGCTTCACAAATTTCAAGGAGTCTCTTGCCTGCATCGGCACCGCCATCTTCTCTCGGATCAATGCGATGAGTAACAAAAATTACACCCCAGTCCTTTTCTTCCTTATCATCGAAATTAAGCGCGTCATTCACTATCCAGTTAAGTTGTTCGTTTGAAAAATGAACAACATCAACTGCCTTTCTTTCGGCGTCCTTTTTAGCTGTATCATAATATCTGTCTTCAGAGTCAAGAGCTATAATTCTCACCTTTTTATCTTCAATATCCTTATAATGCCAGATAGATTTCTGACCATTTTTCTTAATCTGTCTTACAACCTGATCTTTTTCTTCTGCAAAATCAAGATATATTTCACCATAATCCTCATCACGCAAAATGTTTTGAGGAAGATTGTCAACGTTATTAGGATCATGATTGCCCCTTGTAAAAATAAAAGGCGCCTTACATTCCTTAACTCTGTCCACAAAGCCTTTATATCTTTCTTTTGCAAGATCTTTAGACACTTCGCCAAAAAAAGTAATGGTATCTCCCCCATACAAAACAACATCAAAAGGCACGGGGAAATTATTTGCAAAATCAATAGTCTTTTCTACATTATCAAGAGCTTCAGGAACGCACCATGGCATATCAACATGACTATCTGTAAAAAAGATAAGATTAAACCTTTGATAATGGTCATTTGAACTTCTTTCGTTTGAAGGAGTTCCTGATACATAAGGCAAAAACCTTTTTTCGGTTTCCATCGCCTCAAAATCACAAATTTTATTATAGTCCATAAATTGCACTCCTTAATAACTTAATCCGTCGGGCAAAAATCTGTCTCCACCCTTGCCATAGCAATTGACCCCTGCACCATAACGTACCATTCTTATTTTACGGTGTAAAGTATCGATACTCACAAAGTCAAAAGCATTTTGTGTAGAAGTACCGGGGATTCTCACAACCTTCGCATCCGAAAACCGTTGTCCGCAAGAACCATTTAAAGTATTGATGATATTTATTCCGTTAACATTAGCATACATATCTTCATGATTATGTCCCAATAACCAACAAATTGTATGTGGTCTTTTTTCTAAGGATGCATACTTTGTAAAATCAGCTGAAATTTTGAAATTGAACACGGGATCCTCTTTACATACAAAATCAAACTCATACTTTTTTGCTTTATTCATAGCAGCACAAAGATCAATAAGTTTATCGGTTGCTCTTCCGTATTCTTCAGCGTCTTCAATAAGCTGATGCATAACAAAAATTACGCCCCAGTCCTTTTCTTCCTTATCATCGAAATTAAGCGCATCGTTCACTATCCAGTCAAATTGTTCTTCTGAGATATGTCTGAGTTTACAGCTGTGATACTTAACTCTGCCTTCTTCATTTTCAATAGTCTTATCTGTATCCATAACATCTATTGATATTATGCGGATTTTTTTATCGCAAACATCATAATAATGCCAGGTGGACATAGCACCACTTCGCTTTTTCTGTCTTACAAGTCCATATTTCTTTTCTGCAAAATCAAGATACATTTTACTCCAGTCATCATCATTAAAAGCGTTATGAGTAAAATTATCCCAGTCATTTGTATCGTGATTTCCTTTTGCAAAAATAAAAGGAATTTCGCATTTTTTAACTCTGTCAAAAAAAGGTCTGCAACGATCTGTTGCAATATCCTTATCAAGAATATTATAAGGTGTAATAAAATCGCCACCATACATAACAGCATCAAATTTAACAGATGAATTGTTTGCAATATCAATAGTTCTTTTTACATTATCAAGACTTTCCTCAATATTATAGAGGTCAACATGGCTATCGGTAAAAAATATAAAATTTGCCCTTTTATATTGGTCATTTTCAGAATTCTCAAATTCAGGTGTTCCAATCGTATGAAAAATAAATCTCTTTTCAGTTTTGTATTTTTCAAATTCGCAAATCTTTTCGTAATCCATAATATCACCTCGCTATCTTCTATTTTAACATGAAAAAAATTTTTTTCAATTATTTTTTAAAAAAGTGTTGACAAGTATAAAAGTGTATGATATTATAATATTGTAACAGTTACAAAAATAAAATGATTGCAAAAAGGAGGCGCTATGGACGCGGTTAAATTGCTTAAAGAAAAAGGCATTCGCCCATCTTTAATACGAATAATGGTACTTGAATACCTTTTAAATCACAAAACCCACCCTACCGTGGAAGAAGTTTACGAATCGGTATTACAAAAAGCACCTACACTTTCAAAAACCTCCGTTTATAACACCCTGCATCTTTTAGCAGAAAACGGAATAATTTTAGAAATAACCATTGATCCTTCAAAGGTGCGATACGATGCCGACACCTCACTCCATGGTCACTTCAAATGCGATTCCTGTTTAAACGTATGGGATTTCGCTACAGGTCAGATTCAAACCTCTTTACCCAAAGAGTTTGATATAAAAACAAAAGAAATTTATTTCACAGGACTTTGTGAAAAATGTAAAAATTAATTTTAAAGGAGATAATTATTATGAAAAAGTATGTATGCTCAGTTTGTGGTTATGTTCATGAGGGAGATACTCCTCCCGAAAAATGCCCTGTTTGTAAAGTAGGCGCTGACAAATTCAAAGAAATGGCAGCAGATGCAAAACTCGCTGCAGAACACGAATATGGTGTTTACGGAAAAACTGTTAAAAACAACCCTGACATCAGCGAAGAAGATAAAAAATACATCTTCGAACAGCTTATGGCTAACTTCAATGGTGAGTGTGCAGAAGTAGGTATGTATCTCTGCATGGCTCGTATTGCTCATCGCGAAGGTTATCCCGAAGTAGGTCTTTACTGGGAAAAAGCAGCTTTTGAAGAAGCAGAACACGCTGCTAAATTTGCTGAACTTTTAGGTGAAGATTTAGAGCCTAATATGAAAGCTACAACTAAAGACAACCTCGCTTGGAGAGTTGATTGTGAATACGGTGCAACTCAGGGTAAATTCGATTTAGCTTCCTGTGCTAAGAAAAACGGCCTTGATGCAATTCACGATACAGTTCATGAAATGGCACGCGACGAAGCTCGTCACGGCAAAGGTCTTGAGGGCCTCCTGAATCGTTACTTTCGCTAATGAGGATAAAGAGGAAATTGACCTTGACGCAACGATAAATTTAAGTTATGGTCTTTTTGTGATTTCTGCAAAAGACGGTGATAAAGACAACGGATGTATTGCGAACACCGCTTTTCAAGTCGCTAACAACCCTATGCGTATTGCAATATCCGTTCAGACTAACAATCACACGCTTGAACTTATCAAAAAAAGTAAAAAATTCAATATCAGTGTTTTAACTGAAAACGTTTCATTTGAAACAATCCGTCATTTTGGAATGCAATCAGGAAAAGATGTAAATAAATTTGACGGAAGTTTCAAAGCAAAACGCAGTAATAATGGTATTTATTATCTTACAGAGCAAACAAATGCCATGTTCAGTTGTGAAGTGGTTGACAGCATATATTTAGGTAGCCATGAATTATTTATCGGCGAAGTTAAATGTGCAAAGAGGTTTAATTCTGATCCGTCTTGCACTTATGCTCACTACCACAAAGCAATAAAACCAAAATTTTAATACAATTTAATATGAAACACCGCTGACAACTGCCCTGTCAGCGGTGTTTTCTTTATATTTTTTCTTCCATCTCATCACAGTTTTTAAGATTACATTTATCTGAATGAGGACAACCTGCACATTTACCTTTTTTCTTCTGCTTATATATATATCGTATAGCAAAAACCACAAGTATAATCAACACAAGAATAATTATAACATTAACCATTTAAAATCCTCCTAAAGTCAACTTCATCTTATTATATCATAAAATTATCAAAAAATAAAAATTATCTTAAAACACCTATTGACAAATCTCTTTTACAGTCGTATAATTTTAGTATTATTAAATGCTTTGACAGGGAACAAGTATCTTCTTTTGGAGTTTCAGAGAGCTGTCGGTTGGTGTAAGACAGTACCCGGGATAATACGAACTCACCCTTGAGCAGTCACCTGAACGCTTTATGGCTATTAGGAGTGAACGGGGTCTCCACCGTTATCATAGGAGCAGTATTCGCCAAAAAGGCTGATACGATAAAGTGGATGCAAATGCATCAATGAGAATGGTACCGCGGAAGTGTCGCTTTCGTTTCTCGATAATGGGAAACGAGGGCGTTTTTTATTATAGAGACCGTTCCTATCGTATCAATGTCGATAAAACTGTCGGCACTAAAAAGAAAGGAAGACCAAAAATGATGAAAAATGTAAACAAATATCAAAAAGGGTATTTTCTCCCACCTACAAATGAAATGAAGTGGACAAAAAAAGATTATATCGATAAAGCACCCATCTGGTGTAGTGTTGACTTGCGTGACGGAAATCAATCATTGATTATTCCTATGAGTTTAGAAGAAAAAATTGAATTTTTTAAATTACTTGTAAAAATAGGTTTTAAGGAAATTGAAGTTGGTTTTCCCGCTGCTTCCGAAACTGAATACACCTTTTTGAGAACTCTTATTGAGCAAAATCTTATCCCCGACGATGTTACAATTCAGGTATTGACTCAATCAAGAGAGCATATTATCAAGAAAACATTTGAAGCATTAAAAGGTGCAAAAAGTGCAGTAGTGCATCTTTACAACTCAACTTCAGTAGCACAACGTGAGCAGGTTTTCAAAAAATCAAAAGAAGAAATCATCGACATTGCAGTAATGGGTGCCGAACTTTTAAATAAATATGCAAAAGAAACCGAGGGCAATTTCAAATTTGAATACTCCCCCGAAAGTTTTACAGGTACCGAGATGGATTTTGCTTTGGAAATCTGTAACAAGGTTTTAGATATTTTAAAACCCACACCGGAAAATAAAGTGATTATAAATCTTCCCGTAACTGTTTCAATGTCAATGCCGCATGTTTACGCAAATCAGGTAGAGTTTATGTGCGATAATCTTAAATATCGCGAAAATGTTATCGTTTCACTTCACCCTCATAATGACAGAGGCTGTGCAATTGCAGACTCCGAATTGGGACTTTTGGCAGGTGCTGATCGTATTGAAGGTACACTTTTCGGCAACGGAGAAAGAACCGGTAACGTTGATATCATTACCTTGGGACTTAATATGTATTCTCATGGTGTTGATCCATTACTCGATTTCACAAATCTTCCTGAAATTACTGAACTTTATGAACGCGTAACACGAATGCATGTATATGAACGTCAACCATACAGCGGTCAGCTTGTATTTGCAGCTTTTTCAGGCTCACATCAGGATGCTATTGCAAAAGGTATGAAGTGGCGTGAAGAGAAAAACTGCTCCACCTGGACAGTTCCATATCTCCCCATCGATCCCAAAGATGTCGGAAGAGTATATGAAACCGACGTTATCCGTATCAACAGTCAATCAGGCAAAGGTGGAATCGGTTATCTTATGGAGCAGAATTTCGGCTACGATTTACCGCCTAAAATGCGTGAAGATTTCGGATATATCGTTAAAGGTGTTTCTGACCATAACCACAAGGAACTTATGCCGAAAGAAGTTTACGATATTTTCCACGAGGAATATGTCAACATCAATACTCCTCTTAAACTTATCGATTACCACTTTACAAGAGACAACGAAGTAACAGTTGACCTTACAATTAAGTTTAACGGCGAAATTAAATCAATCAAAGGCAAAGGAAACGGACGTCTTAACTCTGTCAACAACGCCATTAAGTCAAACCTTAATATTGATTTTGCAAATCTTACATATAAAGAACACGCTCTGGAAGAGGGCTCCGGCTCACAAGCTATCGCATATGTAGGCGTAACTATTCCAAATGGTAAAACAATATGGGGTGCCGGTATTCACGACGATATTATCGCCGCTTCAATCAATGCACTCTTCAGTGCAGTTAACCGCATAAAATAAGGAGGTTATTATAATGGCAATGACAATGACTCAAAAAATCCTTGCCGCACACGCAGGTCTTGAAAGCGTAAAAGCAGGCCAGCTTATCAAAGCAAAGCTTGATATGGTACTTGGAAATGATATTACATCTCCGGTTGCCATAAATGAATTTAACAAAGCAGACTTTGACGGGATTTTTCATACAGACAAAATTTCTCTTGTAATGGACCACTTCGCTCCTAACAAAGATATAAAAGCCGCTGAACAATGTAAACAATGCCGCACTTTCGCAAAAAAATTCAATGTGAAAAATTATTATGACGTAGGCGAAATGGGAATTGAACATGCCCTGTTACCAGAAAAAGGGTTAGTAGGCCCCGGTGAACTTATAATCGGTGCTGACTCACACACTTGCACCTATGGTGCGTTAGGAGCTTTTTCAACCGGTGTCGGTTCCACCGATATGGCGGCAGGAATGGCAACAGGAGAAGCTTGGTTCAAAGTTCCCTCTGCAATCAAATTTAACCTCACAGGAAAGCTTCAGAAATGGGTTAGCGGAAAAGATGTTATTTTGCACATTATCGGTATGATAGGCGTTGATGGAGCTTTATATAAATCAATGGAATTCACAGGCGAAGGGCTTAAAAACCTCACTATGGACGACCGCCTTTGTATGGCAAATATGGCTATCGAGGCCGGTGCTAAAAATGGTATATTTGATGTTGACGAAGTTACTTTAGAATATGTAAAAGGACGCGTTGATCGCCCGTTTAATACTTATAAGGCAGACCCTGATGCAGGATATGAAAAAGTTATAGACATAGACCTTTCAAAAATCACTCCTACCGTTGCTTTTCCGCATCTGCCGGAAAACACAAAAACTTTTGATGAAATCGGTGATGTAGTAATTGATCAGGTTGTTATCGGTTCTTGCACCAATGGCCGTCTTTCAGATTTAGCTGTTGCAGCCGAAATTCTCAAAGGCAAACATATTGCAAAAAATGTACGTTGTATAATAATCCCCGCTACACAGCATATTTATAAAGAAGCTTTGAAATTAGGCTATCTTGAAATTTTTATTAATGCAGGTTGTGTGGTTTCCACTCCTACTTGCGGACCTTGTCTCGGTGGATATATGGGAATTTTGGCAGAAGGTGAACGTGCCGTTGCTACCACAAACCGCAATTTCGTAGGACGAATGGGGCACGTAGATTCAGAAGTATATCTTGCAAGTCCTGAGGTAGCAGCTGCTTCTGCTATTGCAGGAAAAATTGCAAAACCGGAATAAAGGAGGATATATATGAACACAAAAGGATTTGCACATAAATTTAAAGACAATGTAGATACCGATGTCATTATTCCGGCACGATATTTAAACACCGCCGATCATAAAGAATTAGCTTCTCATTGTATGGAAGACATCGACAAGGATTTTGTCAAAAAGGTTAAGCCCTCTGACATTATTGTTGCCGGACTCAATTTTGGTTGCGGTTCTTCCCGTGAACACGCACCTATCGCTATTAAAGCCGCAGGTGTTTCCTGCGTAATTGCAAAAACCTTTGCCAGAATTTTTTATCGTAATGCGATAAATATCGGACTTGCTATTTTAGAATGCGAAGAAGCAAGTGAAAAAATAGACACAGGAGACGAAGTTTATATTGACTTTGATTCAGGTGTCATCACAAACATCACTAAAAATGAAAAATATAAAGCTGAACCCTTCCCTGATTTTATCAAGGATATTATCAATAAGGGTGGGCTTTTAAATTCAATTAAAAAATAGGAAGGATCTTTTCTATGAATAAAACCATTACCGTAATCAAAGGTGACGGTATCGGACCTGAAATCGTCACACAAGCTCTCCGCGTATTAGATAAAATTGCCGACAAATATGGTCATACTTTTAACTATCAGGAAATAGATGCAGGTGGTTGTGCTATTGATAAATATGGCACTTCACTTCCTGAAGAAAGCCTTAAAAAGTGTCTTGACTGTGACAGCGTACTTTTAGGTGCTGTTGGTGGTCCGAAATGGGATGGAGTTGACAAAAACATCCGTCCTGAAGCCGCACTTTTAAAAATCCGTTCCGCAATGGGACTTTATGCAAATTTAAGACCTGCAAAACTCTTTCCTCAATTAAGCAGCGCTTCTCCTTTAAAGCCTGAAATTGTTGACAGAGGTATCGATTTACTTATGGTACGTGAACTTATCGGCGGTGCATATTTCGGAGACCACATCACCGAAGAAAAAAACGGAGAATTAGTTGCTACAGACCTTATGACATACAGCGAACATGAGATTGAAAGAATAGCTCGTACTGCTTTTATAACTGCAAGAAAACGCGGTAAAAAAGTTATCTCAGTTGACAAGGCTAATGTACTTGACTCTTCAAGGCTCTGGAGAAAAGTAGTTCATCGTGTAGCAGAAGAATATCCCGATGTTACCTGTACCGATATGTTAGTTGACAATACAGCAATGCAACTTGTAAAAGATCCGTCGCAGTTTGACGTTGTAGTAACTGAAAACCTCTTTGGCGATATTTTATCCGATGAGGCAAGTATGATAACAGGTTCTATCGGAATGATACCTTCTTCAAGTCTTGGTGATGGAACAAGAGGTATGTATGAACCTATTCATGGCTCTGCTCCTGATATTGCAGGACAGAATTTAGCAAATCCGATAGGCACTATTCTCTCTGCCGCTATGATGTTGAAATATTCCTTTGATATGGATAAAGAAGCTGATGATATTGAAAATGCAGTAAACAAAGCTTTAAATGACGGATACCGTACAGGAGATATTATGAGCGAAAATATGATACGTGTTACTTGCTCTGAAATGGGCGATAAAATTTTAGAAAACTTATAGGAGGAAAATTATGAGAGACGAAACAAAATGCCTGCATGCAGGATATAATCCCAAAAATTCCGAACCTCGTGTAGTACCGATTGTTCAGAGTACAACCTACGTTTATGATTCCACTCAGGAAGTAGCAAATGTTTTTGACGATCCCACAAGATCTTTGATTTATTCAAGATTTGCAAACCCTACCGTTATGGCTGTTGAAAATAAAATTGCCGAACTTGAGGGCGGTGTAGGCGCTATGTGTACCTCCTCAGGTCAGGCTGCGACTTTACTTTCCATTCTCAATATCTGTAGTGCCGGTGACAGTTTTATCAGCACAACCGAAATTTATGGTGGTACAGTAAACTTATTCTCTTATACCCTCAAAAAAATGGGTATTGAATGTATCTATATTGATAAAAACTCTTCCGACGAAGAAATTGACAAAGCTTTTAAACCAAATACAAAAGCTGTTTTTGGCGAAACTATTGCAAATCCCGCTTTGACTGTACTTGACATCGAAAGATTCGCAAAATTAGCCCATAAACATAATGTACCCTTAATTGTAGATAATACTTTTGCGACACCTATCCATTGTAAACCTTTTGATTTTGGTGCTGATATTGTAATCCATTCTACAACCAAGTATATGGACGGTCACGCAGTTCAGGTAGGCGGTGTAATCGTTGACAGCGGTAAGTTTGACTGGACTTGCGGTAATTTCCCGGAATTATGTGAACCTGACGAATCCTATCACGGAATCACCTATACAGGCACATATGGAAAATTAGCTTATATATTAAAAGCAAGAATGCAGCTTATGAGAGATTTTGGTGTATATCCCGCTGCACATTCTGCATTCTTATTAAATTTAGGTCTTGACACATTAGCTGTAAGAATGAAACGCTACTGCGAAAACGCTATGGCTGTTGCAAAATATTTTAAGAAAAGCGATAAAATTGAAAGTGTAATTTATCCCGGACTTGAAGGTGACGAAAACTATCAATTGGCGCAAAAATATCTTAAAGGTTGCAGTGGTGTAATTTCTATTATTATCAAAGGTGGCAGAGAAGCTGCTATGAAATTTATGGATAGCTTGAAACTTGCTTCAAATGAGGTACATGTTGCAGATATCCGCACTTGCGTATTACATCCTGCAAGTGAAACTCACCGCCAGCTTACAGATGAACAATTAGTGGCTGCAGGAATTGAAGCAGGCATGGTAAGATTCTCTGTAGGTCTTGAAAATGTTGACGATATTATTGAAGATATTGAACAGGCTCTCGCAAAAATCTAAAAAGTTCTTTTCTTTCTTCGACATATTTTTTAAAGTAAATGCCGTATCCTATATATAGGATACGGCATATTTTTTTAAAAAAGGAGGGATAATAATGCCTGTAACCACAATATTTGAAGACGGAATTATCACTGCTTTACTCTCAGGAGATATTGACCATCACACCGCCTCAACAATGAGACAAGCTATCGACCGTGCAATAGAAAGTGCTTTGCCTCAAAAACTTATATTGGATTTTAAAGAAATTTCTTTTATGGACAGCAGCGGCATAGGTCTTATTATGGGTAGGTATAAGCTTATGAAATCAATAGGAGGAGAAACTGAAATTATAAACACTTCTCCCTATATCAAAAAAATTATGAAATTAGCAGGACTTGAGCTTCTTGCAATTATCAAATAAAAAAGAAAGGTGAAAAAAATGAAAGCTTTAAATGAAATGACATTATCCTTTGTAAGCCGTTCTGCAAATGAAAGCTTTGCAAGGTCTGCGGTAACTTCCTTCTTTGTGCAACTTGACCCTACTGTAGAAGAAATATCGGATATAAAAACTGCCGTAAGCGAAGCGGTTACAAATGCAATCGTACACGGATACAAAAATTCCCTCGGTAAAATTTTAATCAATGCACGTATTTATCCTGACGGAAAAATCTACATAAGAATAAAAGACTATGGCTGTGGCATACCCGATATCGAAAAAGCTATGGAACCGCTTTATACTACCTGCACCACCGGTGAACGTGCAGGCTTAGGTTTTGCAGTCATGCAATCTTTTATGGATAAAATAAAAGTGCGTTCATCTTTAGATAAAGGTACTTCTGTTACTTTAATAAAAAAATTAAGCTCCAAACAACAAAATGCATAAATCACCTGCAGAAAAAGAAATTTTTGCAACTAAAAACTTAGGGCTTGTGCATTCTCTGGCTCATCGTCTTAAAGGCAGAGGAATAGAATATGAGGAGCTTTATTCCGCAGGCTGTGTAGGACTTATAAAAGCCATTAACGGGTTTGATGAAAATCGAGGGCTAAAATTTTCGACTTATGCTGTTCCTGTAATTTTAGGAGAAATGAAACGCCTTTTCAGAGACGGAGGTTCTGTAAAAGTAAGTCGTTCTCTGAAGGAATTTTCCTTAAAAGTACTGCGTGAACGCGATAAATTAAGTATTTCACTCGGCAGAGAACCTACTATCAACGAATTATCAGCTCATTTAGAAACAGAACCGCAGGAAATTGCAGAAGCACTTAACGTTTCAATGCCGACAATTTCCCTCACTGAACCTGACGATGAAGGTGGTGGACAAATCGACATAGAAGTTCAATCCCCCGAAGAACTTCTATCAGATAAACTTGCTTTACGAGAAGCACTTAATGAATTAGACGAAAAAGACAGAACACTTTTAATTTTGCGTTATTATAAGAGCAAAACCCAGACTCAAACCGCCGCCTTTTTAAATATGACTCAAGTTCAGGTATCAAGAAGAGAGAAAAAATTACTTTTATATTTAAAAAATAAACTATCTGAATAAAAAAAAGGAAGTTTAAAAACAAAAAGTTTTTAAACTTCCTTTTTCATCAATAACTTTTAGGCTTTTTCTGAATGCCATCAGTAAAATCTACAGGCACGGTAAATAAAATTCCCGTCTGTGGCTCTGATAAATCACCTACAACATTTTTTATTACTTCTCTTATAATAACAATTTCATTATCTTCAACAACAAATAAAATAGTTTTATTTGTTTCCTTTGAAGTATCTATAATCGAACGTAGATATCCTATAAGCGGATCATTTTCTCCTGAATGAGTCAGCACCTGTGCCATTCCTGAAGATTCAAGAATAGTAGCACCGCGAATCCCCGCTTCCGAAAGCTCTATCATCAGATTTTCAAGCTTATCTTTATTATTAAGTACAAAAACTAAAAGTTTCATGGTTCCTCCCTTAAGTTAAAATCCACCTTTATTTATAAAGAATTCCCTTATAGCCATGGCAGACGCTGTCAGATAAATGTTTAAAGTACTATATCTGCTTTTCACAATAATCTCTTCTTTATCCGAATTGAAATTCATTTTTACTTTCCCTAAAATATAATCGAAAAGGCAGCTATCCTTTTCTGAAAATAAAATAATTTTATCCGGATCCCAGAAAAGAATTAAATCTTTAAAAAGTTCAAGGTACCCTTCGGCAATTTCATCAAACAACAAAAATATAGCTCTGTCCTGCACAATATATTCACAATTTTCCAGATTATCAAATGCCACTTGCAGATTACCTGCACTTTCACTCCAGAGCACAGGAGTTTTTTCGGGTGAATATATTTCCTTTAAAGCAGAATAATAACCGTCTTTAATTTTTTCGTGCTTAAAGTATCTGTTGCTCAACAAGTTGATACCATTACCATGTGCTCCACGATAAAGATCTCCTTTGACACTCGCTACACACTCAAGCTTTTCAGAGCATCTTAATAGCACAGTTCCATTTTTGTTGCCATTTCCTTCACAATCATTCTCTGCAACAGCAATACCCTCTGTAACAGTACCAAAAACCACCGGAAATCCGATAAATTCAGCTACAGCCTCATGCACCCTTGTATAATCCGCATTTCCTTTTTCATCGGTTATAATATTAAACATTCCATAATATTCTTTCGAAATACAGATTCCTACTCCTACAAGAGAATATGCTCTTATATCGTTTTTATATACAACATCCTTATAAATCTTTTCTATTTCCGATAATATATCCTCTGCGGTATCATTTTCTGAAATAGACTTTATATGTTTTTCAACCGTATCCCCTCTCAAAGTTGAAAGGCCGAAATAAATAAAACCATTATCAATAACCAACCCCATACTCATTTTATAAGTGGAATTGATATCCAATAAAATTTTCTTTCTTCCTCTTGGTGCCTTATTTCCTTTTGGTAGTTGCTCACCTTTTTCATAAATAATGCCATTATCAATCATTTCATTAGTAATGATCGTTACTGCAGCCTTTGTAATTCCTATAATTTTAGCAATATCAATACGTGAGGTGGGACCCATTGTTTGCAGAATTTTTAAAATCTGCATTCTGTTTTGTCTTTTTAAATCCAATTTGCTTATTCCGTTCATTATTTTTACCTGTATGCCTTTCGTTGCTGATTACTAATACTTTGTCGATTTTAAAAATTAGGTGTCTGAATTATAGCAAATTCATAAAATTTATTTTTTAAAAGCAAGGGGTTTAAAACCCCACGCCCTTAAATTATTTTACTTTAACTGTCCAATTAAATGTATCGGGTTTTCTTCCCCATTGGATACCGGTCAATTCATCATAAAGTTTCTGAGAAAGATTACCAATTTTTCCGTCTGAAAGTTTCATATCCGTATCTTTATATCTTAAAAGACCTACCGGAGAAATTACTGCAGCTGTTCCACTTCCAAACATTTCAGTGAAAATTCCTTTTTCATAAGCTGAAATCAACTCATCAATGGAAATTCTTCTTTCACTCACTTTATAGTTCCAGCTCTTCAAAAGCTCTATAACTGATTTTCTTGTAATACCCGGCAAGATGCTTCCTTGCAACGCAGGAGTCACCACTTCATCTCCAAGCACAAAGAAAACGTTCATAGCGCCTACTTCTTCTATGTATTTTCTCTCAATGCCATCAAGCCAAAGAACCTGTGAAAAACCTTCCAGTGCTGCAACATCCTGTGCCTTTAAAGAAGCAGCATAGTTACCTCCGGTTTTAGCGAAACCTGTACCGCCTTTTACCGCTCTTACATATTCGTTTTCAACAAATATATTCACGGGATTGAGACCTGTAGCGTAATATGCACCAACGGGACACATGATGATTAAAAATTTATATTCTTTTGAAGCATGTGCGCCCAAAGATGGCTCGGTACCTATAACAAAAGGACGGATATATAAAGATGTCCCCTCTTTATAGGGTACCCAGTCACTATCAATCTTCAAAAGCTCGATAAGTGCCTTTAAAGCAAACTCTTCATCAATCTCTGGAATACACAAGCGGTCATTCGAATTGTTAAGACGTTTGAAATTCTCCATAGGTCTGAAAAGATAAATCTCACCTTCGCTGTTACGGTAAGCTTTCATACCTTCAAATGTCTCTTGCCCATAATGCAGGCAAGTACAAGCGGGGCTCAGTTCAAGTGGTCCATAAGGAATGATTTTTGCATCATGCCAACCCTCTTCTTTATTCCAATCCATTGTAAACATGTGATCGGTAAAATACTTTCCAAAAACCAGCGAATTCTCATCGGGTTTTTGTTTTAAATTTGTGCTCTTGATAATCTTAATTTCATTCATAATAATTCCTCTGTTCTCCCATATAATTTAATATATATTATAATTTTTATATTTTTCTGGTATCTCCGATAAAGAAAACCGCGACAGTACCGGGACCTGAGTGAGAACCGATTACAGGGCCGATATCTCCAATCAAAATATTCTTTATCCCAAAACGCTTTTTCACAAGATCAGAAACATACTCAGCATCATCTATACAGTCAGCATGAACTATATATATAACCTCATTTTTATTGTTTCCAATACGCTCTTCCATTTTATCAACTAACCAATTCAAAGACTGTTTTCTGCCTCTTACTTTTCCAACGTTGATAAGCTTTCCGTCATCATCTACATGTAAAAGAGGCTTGATACCAAGTGCAGTTCCCATAATAGCGGTAACCTTGGAAATTCGTCCTCCTCTACTTAAAAAGCGCAAATCATCAACAGTAAAATTATGGCAGAAAGAAAGTTTTTTACTTTCAATGATTTCTTTAATTTCATCTATTGATTTTCCCTCATTCTTTAAATTAATTGCATAATTAAGCATAAGGCCCTGTCCCATAGAAGCAGCCAAAGAGTCAACTACTATAATTTTGGCTTCAGGATAACGCTCCATAACGTCATCTGCCGCTATTTTACAGCTTTGATAAGTTCCACTCAAACCGGAAGAAAAAGATAAGTGAAAAACATCATAACCTTCTTTAACCAACTTCTCAAATGCAGATATTGCCGTTTCAGGTGGCACCTGAGATGTTTTTGACATTTCTCCTTCACGAAGCATTTTATAAAAATCGGAAGGGGTTAAGGAATCCTCATTCATAGAATTATATTCTTTTCCATTTATTGTATAAGTAAGCCCTAAAACATGAATATTATTTTTTTCATAATAACTCTTTTCCATGTCACAAGTTGTTTCAGTAGAGATAATAAAATTACGTTTTTCCAAACTAATCCTCCTTTTTCTTAAATTATACTTAAATCATATTTTAACACAGTTATTATACCACGTAAACCCTTCACCTTCAATATTATTAATAAAATTATTAAAAATAATGTGATAAATTGCATAAATGAAACCCTTTTGTTCAATGATTTTTATAAGATTATACAAAAATTAAATTGTTAATAATTAAAGTCTTGATTTTTCATAAATTTTGGTTAAAATAGATATTGTTAGCACTCAAATAAAAAGAGTGCTAATCCATAAAGCTTATTATTTATTTCATAAACAAGGAGGATTATTCTATGAAAATCAAACCATTAGCTGACCGCGTTGTTATCAAAATGGTAGAGGCTGAAGAAACTACCAAAAGCGGTATAATTTTAGCTGGAAACGCTAAAGAGAAACCTTCTATCGCAGAAATTGTTGCAGTAGGCAAAGGTGGCATCGTTGACGGTAAAAAAGTAGAAATGGAATTAAAAGTCGGCGACAAAGTACTTATAAGCAAATATGCCGGAACTGAAGTTAAAGTTGACGGTGTTGAATACACCATTCTCCGCCAGGACGAAGTCTTAGCGGTAGTAGAATAATTTAAGGAGGTAACTATATTATGGCAAAACAAATCATTTACGGTGAAGAAGCAAGAAAAGCTTTGCAAGCCGGTATCGACAAATTAGCAGATACTGTTAAAATTACATTAGGCCCCAAAGGAAGAAATGTGGTTTTAGACAAGAAATTTGGTGCTCCTTTAATTACAAATGATGGTGTTACCATCGCAAAAGAAATTGAACTCGAAGATGCTTTTGAAAACATGGGTGCTCAACTCGTAAAAGAAGTTGCTACAAAAACAAATGACGCTGCAGGTGACGGAACAACAACCGCTACCCTTTTGGCTCAGGCTCTTGTTCGCGAAGGAATGAAAAATGTAGCAGCAGGCGCTAACCCCATGGTATTAAAAAGAGGTATGCAAAAAGCAGTTGATGAAGCTGTAAAAGCTATCATTAAAAATTCTAAAAAAATTAAAGGAAGCGACGACATCGAACGTGTTGCAACAGTTTCCGCTGATAACGCTTTTGTAGGAAAACTCATCGCAGAAGCTATGGAAAAAGTTTCAGCTGATGGCGTTATCACCATTGAGGAATCAAAAACTGCTGAAACTTACAGCGAAGTAGTTGAAGGTATGCAATTTGACCGCGGATATATTTCTCCCTATATGTGCACAGATACCGATAAGATGGAAGCTGTTATGGATGATGCTTTTATCCTCATCACAGATAAAAAAATCTCCAATATCCAGGAAATTCTTCCTGTACTTGAGCAAATTGTTCAAAGCGGTAAAAAATTAGTTATCATTGCAGAAGATGTAGAGGGCGAAGCTCTTACAACATTGATTTTAAATAAACTCCGTGGTACTTTCAACTGTGTTGCAGTTAAAGCTCCCGGATTTGGCGACAGAAGAAAAGATATGCTTCAGGATATTGCCACACTTACAGGTGGTCAGGTTATCACAGACGATTTAGGCCTTGACCTTAAAGAAACCACTCTTAATCAGTTAGGTACCGCACGTCAGGTTGTTGTTCAGAAAGAAAATACAATTATCGTTGATGGTGCAGGTAATAAGACTGAAATTAAAAATCGCATTCAGCAAATCCGTTCACAGATTGCTACTACAACTTCTGATTTCGACAGAGAAAAATTGCAGGAAAGACTTGCTAAACTTTCAGGTGGTGTAGCTGTTATCAAAGTAGGTGCTGCTACTGAAATAGAAATGAAAGAAAAGAAAATGCGTATCGAAGATGCTCTCTCAGCAACAAAAGCCGCTGTAGAAGAAGGTATCGTTGCCGGTGGTGGAGTTGCTCCTATCAATGCAATCCCCGGTGTCAGAAAACTTATCACTACTCTTGATGGCGACGAAAAAACCGGTGCTTCTATCGTACTCAAAGCTTTGGAAGAGCCCATTCGTCAGATTGCATTAAACAGCGGTTTGGAAGGCTCAGTTATCATTGAAAAAATTCTCTCCGCTAAAAAAGTCGGCTACGGCTTTGATGCGTATTCCGAAAAATACGGCGATATGATTGAATTCGGAATTGTTGACCCCACAAAGGTAACAAGAAGCGCTTTGCAAAACGCTGCAAGTGTTGCAGCTATGGTGCTCACTACCGAATCTTTAGTAGCTGACATCAAAGAAGAGGTTCCTCCTGCACCCGCTATGCCTGCCGGTGGAATGTATTAATTAAATTGTTTTCAAAACATTAAAGAGAGTAACCTCTTGGTTACTCTCTTCTTATTTGTATAGACAAAATAAACGGACACCTTCATAAAAGAAGGTGTCCTCTTTTCACATTACAATCCGAATAACAAATATTGTACCAATATAAATTTATTATATCAATATACTAAAAACAGAAATTTTACCCGGAACAATATCAAAATCTATCCAATCTTCATCAATTGTATAAGCTTCAAAGTCATCGGAAATATTAATCTCATAATCGTCCATCTCAGCACCTGTGAGAACTTGGAAATTAACTGTAACTAATTTGCCGTCTCCCTCTTTATTTGCATTGCCTGTATAGGCAATAATCATAAGAGGTTCATTATTTACGTCACACTGAAGTTCAGAGGATTCAAAGATAACTCCGTTTTCAATGGATACTACATCTAATATGTATTTATTATAAACCATTGTGAAACCAATAAGTGCCATACCTGGGTTATTTGTTACAGTGATATCAATACTTACTGTATCTCCAACCCTAGCATAACCTTCATTAGAGCTGATTGTTATTGTAGGAGTAGGCGCAGGAGCAGCTTCTGCTGTAATCTTACCTGCAACAATATCAAAATCTATCCAATCTTCATCAATTGTATAAGCTTCAAAGTCATTGGAAATCTTAACATCATAATCTCCGGAAGCACCATCTAAAATTTCAAAGTTAACAGTAACTAATTTGCCGTCTCCCTCTTTATTTGCACTGCCTGTATAAGCAATAATCATAAGAGGTTCATTATTTACGACACCCTGAAGTTCAGAGGATTCAAAGATAACTCCGTTTTCAATAGATACTACATCTAATGCAGTTGTATCATAATCCATTGTGAAACCAATAAGTGCCATACCTGGGTTATCTGTTACAGTAATATCAACGCTTACTGTG
>JAZRIW010000009.1:0-12869 GCA_045645505.1 Fumia sp. | reverse complement strand
GTTAAATTATATACTTCACCTTCTTGCATTGATTTCAGTGCTGTTTTCTCTGGTACAGGGTCACCAGGATATACTTCGCAACTGAAAACCTCTTGAGAAATATCATAGATTTTCATTGAATATTCTCCTCGTCAAATTCAAGTTTATCAAACCCATTGTATCATAAAAATTGTGAACCCACAGCAAGAAGATTCTGCTGTGGGTTCATTGTCTTTGTTTGGTTTTCAGCAGAGCATTTTCAATTTATAAACTTTTCAGCAAATCGGATTTTCATATTCTCTTTGGTTTTACCAATTCGCCAATCATAGCACCACCAATAATGCAAACGGCACCGACTATTTGAATTATAGTCATTTTTTCACCGAGCAGGAGTGCGGCGAAAACAACTGCTGAAAGCGGTTCTAAATAACCGCATACTGCTACTGTTTGTACAGGGAGTTTGGCGAGTGGTGAAAAATACAGATAACAACCGATGCCTGTATTAAGAATACCAAGCACAAATATCCAACCCCAAGCACTTGTAGGAACATCAAGGACAAAACCTTGTTTTATTCCCATAAATACCGCAACAGTTAAAAAACTTACCACAAGTTGTATTACCGAGTTTTCCATTCCGCTGATGTTTTTTGACTGTTTGTTGAGTGTTACCATAAAGAAATACATCACAGCCGACATTACCCCGCAGAACAATCCCCAAGTATTGCTACTGCCAACCGCATTGCCATTCACAAGAAAAATGCCAGCAAGCACAGTTACAAACCCCAACACTTTTGGTGCGGTTAGTTTTTCACGGAAGATAATCGGCGATAATATCATCACAATTACAGGTCCGCAATAATAGAGTAATGATGATAAACTTACACCTACTTGTTGATATGCTTCATAAAGAAACATCCAACTTGTCCCCATTGCGATACCAGATAGGACTATGAAAAGTGAATCTTTCTTGTATGTCTTTATGTGAAACTTACCTTTACCAAGTAAAAACAAGGCAACCAACAGAACACTACCAATAAGTGTTCGTAAAAAGACAATTTCATAACTGTTCAATGGTATATGACTAGCCACTATTCCATTGAGACCAAATAACAATAATGCTGATATGTATTTAATAAATGCTTTACTATCCATTTCAGTATAACCCTTTGTAAAATTAAAGTTTGTTGCTGACTAAAAACCGAACCCACAGCACAAATAAATCTGCTGTGGGTTCAAGTCTTAAATCATTTTCTTTTCAGCAGAGCATTTTAATTGCTTCTGTTCAAAATAGTAGTGTTGTCAAAGTGTTGTCAAAAAGCACTTTCGACACTCAGAAACCCTTTATTTACAAGGGGTTTCAGCGTTTTTCTCATTATTCCCACTCTACTACAAGGCATTTATCAGCCCTATTTTTCGGCTATTTCTCGTATCTTTCATATCTCTATTATCAGAGAACACAGCCTCAAAAAAGAGAGTATCATTTTTATTGGTACGATTTTGGTACGCTGTTAAATCTGCTATGTATTTAAGCATATCAACAGTAGAATTTTTCATCAAAATATTTCTTTGGTACTCTACCGCTAACAACTATAAAGCCCTTGTTTGATAATTCATCATTTAACCGTTTTATAATGCGGTATGCTGTGGGCTTGGACACGGTAAGTATAACAGAAATATCATCAGCATTGTAGAATACTCTTGTATCTGTCAATTATTATAACACCTCAATTCTGCTATTACAAGATTTTTAGTATAATTTAGTACGATATAGTAAAAAATGTTAGGTTTTATCAAGTAGCGGTCTTTTTATAGTGGGGAAGTATTCCTCTTTTTTATAGTGGGGAATTTCTCTTGCTTCCCTCTTGCTTCAATGCGATATAGGAAATAATTTCAACAAGTAAAAAAGTGAGTTTCTCGTGCTTCACTCGTGCTACAACCTGTATTTTCTCTTTGTTCGCTCATTGTTCGACCTGCTTTTTCTCTCTGTTCCCTCGCTGTTCAATGAAAAATCGGACGGAATTTCTATATTAAAATCAAAGTCCATATCATCAAAAGATAAATCTACTTCAAAATCATCAAACAATGTATCAAGGTCAATATCATCAAAAGAAAAATCTATATCTGAAACATCAATTTTCACCGCTTCGTCACCGCTTCCACCTGTTCATCACCTGTTCCCTCGACAGTTACTCGACAGTTTATCGGTGTTTGATTTGAGTTTAACATTAAACTTTCACCGCCTAATAGTGATAACCTTTTCAGCCGATTTGTCATAAATCCGTAAAGTTGCAGAGGGTAGCACCTCAATTTTTATAGTATCGGTGTCAACTGCCGTATAAGCCTCTACAACACCGTCAGAGCGTTTTACTCGCACGGTCTTATAGTTGTACTCATTATCTGTCAAAAGGTCATATACAGCCGTTTTATTGTCCTCACGGATAACCTCAACACTATTACTATGATACAGTACTTTTGGCTCGTTTCCACACCCTGCAAATAACAATAGACACATTGCAAGAAGCAAGGCAAAAGAAACGCATTTTATAATATTACCTCGTTTCACTCTCTTTAAGATAATGCAATTTAACATATAAGAATCTCCTGTTCTTTAGTGATTGTGTAAAAATGTGCATTTTTTATGTAAAGTTTTCTATATTCCAAATAATAGAGAAGTTCACAGATGAAATGCACATAATTACACATTGTCATTTATAGCGGTAAATCGTCCTCAATTTCGGGTAAATCTTCCCACCGTCTGCTAACCTCTTGCTTTTGATATGAGTACGGATAATCAGACTTGACGATATCGTAACCTACTATAATATTACGCACGGTCAAGCCGTTTACCGTTCCTCTGTCTGCAAAAAGGTTTTTGCCTTTGAGTTCATCAAAAAAGTTAGTTTTGTTTTCAACTCCAAAACCATTATTTAAGCACCATTCTTTATATTTGATATAAACATCAAGGGCTTTTGTGTTTCTTCCTGTCATTGTCAAACATTCAGAAATGAAATTGCCGATTTTATCGCTGTTTTTCCTATATTCTGCCGTTGCTTGTTGTACTGCCTGCGGTGGTATTGCACCCTCTTTGTAGTACATTTTCAAACCCTCTACACACCAATTAAATATACCGCTGATATTCTCGGATTGTGTAAGCCTGTTTTTGAGGTCTTTATCCTGTTCGTGAGGCTCAAAATGGCGGTCAAAAGTGATTACATTTATACGCCCACTTGAAAACAGAGTATCATCAGTAATAAGCGGTAGAAAATTAGTGTTTATATATAACTTGAAATGCGGTATAAATTCAAATTCACGCTCGTGCAGGTGTCTTGCTGTGATACTGTCACGCCCTAAAAGATTTTTAAGTAAACCTACATCAAAAATCATTCTTTTAGGTGGCTCGGAAGCGTTCAGAAAACGGCAACCGTCAAGCCTTGCAATATCTCCGCTCGCTTGTCTGCTGTCCTTATTTTGCTTTTGAGCAAGTGTTTGAGGTTGCATACTCATACCATAGCCTGCAGTATTACCTAACAAATAAAGCAAGGTTTCAATGAGTGTAGATTTGCCGTTTCTTGTAGTTGCACCATACAAAATAAAGCAGGTTTCAAGGTTAGTATCAGCGGTCAAAGAGTAGCCCAAAATCTTTTGTAAATACTTGATTTTTTCTGTATCTCCCTGCATTACTTCGTTTATAAACTTTTCCCACTCTACAGAATAAGCGGACGGCTCATAAACTACATTACTGATTTTTGATAATAAATCATCTGAATTATGAGGCATAAAATCAAAAGTTTTTAGATTGAGAGTTCCGTTTTGACAGTTGAATAAATCAAGGTTTTTGTCAAAGTCCGATTTTGTAACAAAGTAAATATCTCTGCTATCTTTTACCATTGTTTCTCTAAATCTTAACTGTCCTAGTTTTGAAACATAATCAATATAGTTTTTCTTTTGTTGCTCATCTTCAATGGTAGTAGCATAAATAAGTAAACCGTCTGCAAGTTCTTTTGCCTTATTATGTACTATCATACCGCCCTCATCTCTAACCCATACTTTACCGTTGAAAAAGTACCACTCATTAGCGGTGGCGTTGTATCTGCAGGTGTCTTTGTAAACCTCTGCAAATAACGCACCAAAACCCTTATCATCAAGTGTATATTGACGGTGAGCATTTAACTCTATGAGTTTTGATACTATGCCCTCATTTGCCTTTATTTTGGCTTTTATGGCGTATTCTCTCTTGCTTGGTCTTGTTATACCCGACAGTTCATAAAGTCTGTTCACGGCTTCCTCACGGCTTAAATGCTCAACTGCTATGAGGTAGTCAATAATTGTACCGCCTCTATTACCGTTAGCACCGAAACAATTAAAAGTATTTGTATCGTGATAATATACAAGGTCATTTCTATGTCCGCATATTTCACACTCTTTGAACATTGCACACTTTGAATTATTAAAAAGTGTTTCTCCGTTCCGCTGTTGCAGGTAGCCGAAAAAGTCAAAATCTCGCTTCAATCGGTCAAGTTCCGAATTGTAAACCGCTGAATTTATTGTTTTTTCTTGCGGTGGCTCGTACAACTTCATAATACTTTCAATGTCTATGGTGGCGGATAAATCACAAATAACGGCTTTTTTATTAGTACCATAAAATACACGGTCAGCATTTTTACAACTGCTATCACTTTGAGGAAACAGTTTTACAAGAGTTTCAACAATTACCGCCCTCATTGACTTGCTTGTTATAACTTCTTTAGTAATAAAACAAAGTCTGTATTTTGGTTTTTGCTCTGAATGAGAAAAACTAAAGTAATAAAATGAGGGCATTAAACCGTATTTTTCGCAAATTTCAAGAGCATTAGCAACCGATAACAGCGGTAAAGCGTCTTTGTCATTATCAATATCAATCATAAATAACTGTTGCTGTAACCAATTATCCGCTTTACAACCGTTTCCGTCCATAACTGCAGGGCTTATTGTGTAGCCTCTTTCAATATAATTTATAATCTCTCTTTGCGATAAATCCTTTATGTTTGCTTTACTCTGCAGGCGTGGTTTTATGATTGAAATATGTTCTTTCGGCTTTTCGGTATAGCCTTTAGTGTCAATGTGTATTAGCAATATCACCACCACCGTTTTTTAAGTAGTCAACTGCAGGTTTCATTGCTTTTTGCATATCTTTGATACGCCCTTGCATACCTCGCACAAACCGCTCAATATCTCGGTCATCAGCAGGTAACCAAAAACCATTTTGTGTATTACTACATATAAATTCACCTTTTTTGCGTAATGCGTTCACCATAATAGTTATATCTCTTTTGTGTACTCCTAAAAGCCGTGCAAGGTCTGTTGCTGTGATTGCATTATCTTCACCGACAGACAAATAATCGGTCAAAATAAGAGGCTTATTTTTCTTCATTCTGATTTGCCTCTCTTTCTGCAAGTCTGCGTTTAGCCCTGTTTTGCCAATAGGTAGCATTATGCTTTTTTACCTTGTCTTTGTTGTTTGCTCTCCATTCTCGGAAATATGCAAGGCGTTCCTCTCTTGCAATTTCTTCAATAGATTTCTGCTTTTCTGTACTCAATAAATCAACTCCGTTTCTATTTCTCTTTATCTTGACTTTTAGCTAAAAGCGTGATATAATTTAGAAAACTGAACATTTCTTTTATTGTTTAGTTTTCTGTTATCATTATACAACCTACCAATAAGGCTCGCAACAATCTAAAGAATTAAAAATATTGCTGATTTTCTAACTTGAATATTTAGAAAACTGAAACAGAGAGGTGATACTTTGAAGAAATATATTGAAGTTAAAGAAAACGCCCCCGAATACGGTAAAAGGATTGCTAAAATTCTGAATGATAAAAACTGTAATGTAACACAGGCTATATTGGCAAAAAAAGCAGGCATTTCAACAGGTGCTATGTCAAATTTAATACACGGTGTTAATACTCCGTCTATTGATGTTATCCAACGCATTGCAAATTATCTAAATGTATCTGTTGATTACTTGTTAGGAAATACTGATATAAAAGCCCCCAACTTAAAACTACAAGCAATAGAAAAATATACAGGTCTATCAGAGCAAGCAATTAAAGTTTTGCTAAAGTTAAAAAAGGAAAACCGAAAAACTGCCTACTGTGATATAATTTCCACCATTATTGAAAACGGCAACTGCGAATATTTTCTTGCAATGATTGGTAAACGAATATCATTACACAGCGATAAAAAAGGATTGCAAGGAAATGAGCTTGTTAAAAATATGATAGAGCGGACTATGTATCTTGATATTGACGGTACTCGTTCAGCAGTTTATAAAGACAGTTTGATTGACTCTATTCTTCAAACCGAATTTGTTAAACTACTCCCTGTTGTTTCTGATGAATATTTAGACAAATACCCTACAACACCGTCACAGCGTGAAAGTGAATGGGACAGTTTTTCCCGAAAATATGCTCAACAAGTTGCTAACGGTGAAATTACAACAGAGCAATATAATGAAATAATAGAGGCTTGGTTTAATAAAAAGGACGGTGAAATATAATGCCTGCATATAAAAATGAGCGTGGTACTTGGTCTGTAAAGTTCAGATATACAGATTGGACAGGCAAACGCAAACAAAAGAAAAAAGAGGGATTTGCAACAAAAAAAGAAGCCCAAACCTTTGAGGCGGACTTCCTTAATAAATGTAAAAATTCAGTTGATATTACCTTTGCTAATTTAGTTGAGAATTATATGCAAGATTGCAGGGTACATTTGAAGCCTACAACTTTAGCAAATAAAGAACATCTCATCAATACTAAATTACTGCCGTATTTCGCTGATATGCTTATATGTGATATTGATATATCTACCGTGAGAAAATGGCAAAATGAATTGATTTCACACGAAAACGGCTATGCACCAACATACTTGAAAACGGTACATAATCAATTATCGGCTATATTTAATTTTGCTGTCAAATACTATAAACTGCCCTCAAACCCTGCCTCTGCCTGTGGCTCTATGGGTAAGAAAAAAGCAGAGAGTATGCAATTTTGGACAAAAGAGGAATTTGACAGTTTTATAAAATGCGTATCAGATAAACCGCTCTCAAAAGTTGCTTTTTACCTTTTCTTTTATAGCGGTATGCGTGAGGGTGAGTTATTGGCTCTCACTCTGAATGATTTTGATTTTGATAATAACACCGTCAGCATAACAAAGAATTATGCACGGCTCGGAAATGAGGATATAATACAAACGCCCAAAACACCGAAAAGCAAACGCACAATAACATTACCTGTTGAAATTATGGAAATGATACAAGAGTATAAAACAATGCTTTACGATTACAAACCGTCAGACAGACTATTCCCTACAACTAAATCATATCTAACAAGGGAAATGGTGAGAGGTTGTAAATTATCGGGTGTTAAAAAAATACGCATACACGATTTAAGACACTCTCACGCTTCACTACTCATTGAGTTAGGATTTGCCCCTCTGCTTATATCTGAACGGCTCGGACACGAAAATGTAGAAACAACACTAAACACATACTCGCACCTGTACCCAAATAAGCACGGAGAAGTAGCAGAAATACTGTCAAAATTGATACAAAATTGAAAAAGTGGTACGATTTTGGTACGGTCTTAAAATAAAAAATCCCGAAAACCCTTGTAAATAAAGGCTTTCGGGATTTCTTGTTATTATTCCCACTCTATTGTAGCTGTGGGTTTGGGTGAAAGGTCGTAGCAGACACGGTTAATGCTTTCTACTTCTTTTAAAATTCTATCGGTAATTTTTAAAAGTAATGGCCATTCAATCTGCTCGATTGTTGCTGTCATAGCATCGATAGTATTTACTGCACGAATGATTACGGGGTATTCAAAGCTACGCGCGTCGTTTTTTACACCTACGGATTTAAAGTCGGGTACCAAAGTAAAGTACTGCCATACCTTGCCCTCAAGTCCTGCTTTTAAAAATTCTTCACGCAAAATTGCATCAGATTCACGGACAGCTTCCAAACGGTCTTTAGTGATAGCACCGAGACAACGAACACCGAGTCCGGGGCCGGGGAAGGGTTGACGATAAACCATTTCGGGTGGGAGGCCAAGCTCAACACCACAAGCGCGAACTTCATCTTTAAAGAGCTGACGTAATGGTTCAATTAAAGTAAATTGTAAATCGTCGGGTAAACCGCCTACATTATGGTGAGATTTAACAACTTTTGCAGTTTTTGTACCGCTTTCAACGATGTCGGGATAGATTGTACCCTGGCCTAAGAAATCAATACCTTCTAATTTTCTCGCTTCTTCTTCGAATACTCTTATAAATTCAGCACCGATGATCTTGCGTTTTTCTTCAGGATCTGCAACATCTTTGAGCTTTCCTAAAAAGCGGTCGGTTGCATCGACATAAATTAAGTTTGCATTAAGCTGTTTCTGGAAAACTTCCACAACCTGCTCAGGTTCACCTTTTCTTAAAAGTCCGTGGTTTACATGGACACAGTAGAGCTGATTGCCGATAGCTTTAAGTAAAAGTGCAGCTACTACTGAGCTATCAACACCGCCTGAAAGAGCGAGGAGAACTTTTTTGTCACCTACCTGCTTTTTGATAAGTTCAATCTGGTCTGCAACAAAGTTTTTCATATTCCAATTTGTCTGAGCTTTGCAGTCATCAAACAAGAAGGATTTTAAAGCTTTAGAAATCTCTTCATCGGTTTTATCTGTAAAATCGATGTTTTTAACCTGAGATTTTGCATCGTAAGATGCCGCGAGTATGGGAAGTCCGAGTTCATAAATATAGGAATCAACATCAATTTTAACTCCGTCAACAATATTATTAGGCCCTCCGTTTAAGATTACACCTTTAACATTCTGAAGAGATGAAAACTCTTCTTTTGTGATATCGTGCGGATAAATTTCGCTATAAACACCTAAGTCTCTTATAAGTCTCGCAATACGAGTATTTTCTCTTGAACCTAAATCTAAAATTACAATCATATCTTGTTTCATTAATTTTCGTCCTCCCATTACTTTTAATACTATTTTGCCACGATTTTCAATAAAATTCAAGTGGTATTTATTAAATATGTCATAATAACAGTAATATCGAAAAAAATTTGCAAAATTACTATGCAAAAAATATAAATTGAGTGGGAATAGTATAATGTAGATTTGAAAAAGGAGTGTACTTATGAATAGTATAGAAAAGAGAGTAATAGCATTTTTTTCAATATTTACTTTAATTGCCTCTGTTTTATATTTGCGAATTGGTATTTTAGGCAGTTTTTCGGGACTTGAGGAAACTGCTCAGAACCAGTCAGAATATACTCTTGTCTTGGAAGAAAGAAGAGGGATGATTTACGACTTAAATTTAAATCCGCTTGTAAATCGCCAAAAAGAAAAAATTTATGCTGTTTTGCCGTCTTCAGATAATATGAATAAGGTTTTAAATTCAGTATCGGATACACGTAAAGAAGGTATTTACAAGCTTTTAAAATCGGCAAAACCCTTTATTTTAAAAACGGATAAAAATATAGATGCTGATAATGTTGTTGAATTTTATCGGCAGAACAGATATGAATATTATCAACTGGCACCACATATTATTGGCTATCTTGACAGCGAAGGAAATGGGATAACAGGTATTGAGAAAAGCTATGATTCTTTTTTGAAAGAGCATATAACAAAAGTAAAAGCAAGTTACTTTTTAGATGGTATGGGCCATGCAATGGCAGGAGTTGAGGGGAATATGCTTAAAGAGGAAAAGGATAATGCGGGGGTAGTGCTTTCTATAGATAAGGATATACAGGCGGTGATACAGAATATAGGTGGCAGGGATTTAAAAAAAGGTGCTATAGTTGTGATGAATCCATATAATGGAGAACTTAAAGGTGTTGCAAGTTTTCCTTCATATACTCCGGTCGATTTACAAAAAAGTATTCTTGATGTTGAAAATTCACCGATGATAAACAGAGCTTTTTTACCCTTTAATGTAGGCTCAACTTTTAAAATTGTAACTGCCGCTGCTGCTTTGGAAAATGATATTGATATAACAAAAAGCGTGGAATGTAAAGGAACAGCAGATGTTAAAGGACAGACGATAAGATGTCATAAACGCGAGGGGCATGGAGTTTTAGATATGGTTGATGGGATGAAAGAATCGTGTAATCCTTATTTTATAAATTTAGGGCTTAGTGTCGGAAATGAGATTTTACTTGATTATGCAGAAAAATTTGGTTTTGGCAGAGGATATACACTTGCTGAGGGAATATATACATCTAAAGGGACTTTGCCTACTGAAAATGATTTGTTAAATCCTGCCGAAATTGCAAATTTAAGTTTCGGACAAGGTAAACTCACTGCAACTCCGGTACAGGTGGCACAGATGATGTCGGCGGTTGTAAACGGGGGATATTTGGTAGCACCGAAGCTTGTTTCAGGTGAAACTAAAGATGGAGAAAAAATTGAAAAATTTTCAAACGTTCCTAAAGAGAAAATCATAAGCACAGAAACTGCTTTGCAATTACAAAATATTTTAACTTATTGCGTTATGGTGGCGGACGGGCAGAATGCAATGCCTCAAAACATCACAGCAGGAGGAAAAACAGCTACTGCTCAGACAGGAAAATATATTGACGGAAAAGAAATTGAGCATGGCTGGTTTGCAGGTTTTTTTCCTGCGGATAATCCGGAGTATGTTGTTGTAGTGCTTTCGGAAGGTGCAGGCTATGGAAATAATACCGCCGCACCGATATTCAGTAAAATTGCTGATTCTCTCGCTCAATAAAAGCTTTTGTATTTACAAAAATGAATTTTTATAGTATAATATTACAGTTAATATAAAAGTTGGCTGTAAGCTGGAATAGCTCAGTTGGTAGAGCAGCGCATTCGTAATGCGCAGGTCGCGTGTTCAAGCCACGTTTCCAGCTCCAAGAAAGCCGTTCAGAATGTTCTGAACGGTTTTTTGTTACCCAAATCTTATTACCATTTCGGGCAACAGGATTAATTTATAACATCCCAATCTATAATTTTCATACGCTCTTTTATTTTTTGCGTATAGTCTTTGCCATATATTGCGTCCTCCGCAGAATCATACATAAGCACTGTTCCATCGGAATTTCCCAAAGACCTTTCAACATAAAGGCAAGCGTAGGCACCGGCACTCACCGGTGCCCTCTAATCTTTTTATGTAAATTTTTTCCCCCTCGACAGTATTGCATTTTTTTAATGCAATAGTGCTTGGTTTGCTTGCCCTTAATGTCGGAACAAACTTAATTCCAACAGCATTGTCATTAAACCCACTATCACATTTCATACGATAGATACCTTTGGTAGATGTAATAATTTCATTAATGTCTTTCTCAATATTTTTCCTTATATAAACCTGAATGGGTATATGGCTATTAATCGTGAGAAATCAATAGCAGATCGTGTGACCTTTGATTCGCCGGTAGTAACCGTGTGGAAATCGGGTAAGCCTATACCATTTTAGTTTTTTAAGGTTGCTCAGGGTTATCATGTGAAAATCGAATAAATCACAATAAGGAGTTGTTCCACAGGAACAACTCCTTATCTTATTCATTGGTAAAAGCTATTAATATATTTATTCTTCTTCAGGAATACATATTAAGCATGGTTTGTATTCTTTATTTACAGCATCATTTAATTTGATTTCTGTCAAGTTATTTTTGTATTTTATGATGATACAGTGTTTCAAGTGATATTTTTTGCCAGCTGATGTTACATAATATGTACTGTCAGAATTCGCATAGGTTGAGACATCACCTGTTACAGGTTTTGCCGGTGGTATGATTAGAGTATTAATTATAAATGCAACTCCTAAAAGACATGCTATTAGCGACATTATAGCGACTAATAATTTCCATTTTTTAATTAAAAAAACATAAATCTTCAAGAGAATGTCAGGATTTTTAGTATAACAGGAGAACTCATTTGCAAACTCTTCTCTTTTAATTCTGGAGTATTGCGGATTACTATTTTTTAAATCAGGATCACAGATGTGTCCAAGTTCATGCCGCAGAAGTGAACACTTGTCTTCATCAGAAATATCTGCATTAATAAATACAAATTTTAAGTTGTTGTTAATATATAAGAAAGAGTCATTTTGCTGAGTTTCTTTTTCAACCCTTAACCTTTTTATGAGTTCAGAAACAGGTTCTGAGTTAGTATGTTTTTTATACTCAATAATCGTAAACTGATTTGATTCAATGATACATCTTAAATCAGTATAGTTATTTAATAAGTAAAGTTTGTGTTTAATTAGTGTTTTAAAAGCTATATACTTTGGTGAATTATTTTTCATTGTTATCCTTTTTTATTTTATCAACTATGTCCATAATTGCTTTTTCTTCTTCTGTCAGAGGCTTACCTGAAGTTATGCTTCCATATGCAGCAATAATAGCCTCTTCTAAAAATTCAGGGTGAAGTCGTCTATACTCAGTTTCTGCCACAGCAGTTACAGCGTGCCTTCCAATATCGTCAAGCGAACTGTAAATTTTTATAAAATCCAGTAGCTTTTCATCAATGACGACAGGTTGTTCATTAATGGAATGGATGTCAAGTTCTTTTAAAATTGTACTTACCATACCATAATTAGATAATGATACACCGTTTTTTAATATAAAATTTATCGTTGTGCGTGGAATATTTGTATGTTTCGAAAAATTTTCTATCGTATTGAATTTTTCTTTTATTCTTTTGCGAATCAAGTCTTTATATAAATCCAACAAAATCACTTCCTTATATCTATATTGTACAACACAATGTCAAATTCGTCAATAAAATTAACAAAAACAGTTGACAAATGATCGTTTTCTGCTATAATTGAAAGACGATACAATATACATTTATAAAATATTGGACGATATATTGTTCAAACGGATATTGTATCG
>JAZRIW010000008.1:0-2096 GCA_045645505.1 Fumia sp. | reverse complement strand
ATGCCTTCGTGGGTTGCCCATTGTTTTAATGTTTCGTTATACACAAGATTTTCTTTTGCAAACTTTGTGATAACTTCCCCTTCAACAGGTCTACCAAGTACAAGTTTTTGTGCCTTGGCGTTATTTTGTGTAGCCTTTTTTGTTGTAGTTTCAGTTCCTTCGATAGTTGCATTTACATCACTGGCATTTTCCGTTGTCATTTGAGTATTTGCAGTATCATTGTTACTGCCACCTGTCATAGTTACAACTGCCGTTGTTGCAATAACCACAAGACAAATACCAAGGACAATATAAAATCCTTGTTTGTCTAAAAAATTTACAAACTTTTCTCTCATTGTAAACACCTCCTTTTTTTAGTGTCCCCAAAAAAGAAGGTATTAGTCTTACCAATTTATTTTTTGTATGTCTACTCCTGTATAATAATGTTTTATTATGTCTTTATAGTCGCTTCCTCTTTGTGCCATTGCATTTGCACCAACCTGACTAAGCCCAACTCCATGACCATATCCCTTTACATAAAAGGTGTAACTGTCTCCACTTTTTTCTACTTCAAAGTTGGCTGAATATAGCCCCAGGGTTTCTCGAAGTTGTTTGCCACTTAAACTCATTCCAAAGACATTTACCTTTTCAACTCTTCCACTATCGTATCTTGATTCAACAGTTATACTCTCTCCACTTGTTTTGCCATAGGCTTTTTGGATTTTATTCTTTATTTCATTTGTGGAAAACGTCTTGGTGCTTGTATAGTTCTTTGCATCTTCTTCGTTCTTGCTTTCAACGCTTTTAAGGTAAGGCAAATCGCTTCCAAACACATTTACATTATCTTCCGTCTTGCCACCTGATGTACTGTGAAAAAGTGCTATTATAGGCTCATCATTAAAAGTTATAATCTCGCCCTTTGTATCATAGACTGCTTGTTTTATCTTGTCATAATGCTCCTTGTCTACTTCCTTATAGGCTTGACAATGATTTATATCATCACACATATCACTATTTTTACAGCCACCATTTATGATTTTGTTATAGGCATAAGTCCTTGCCGTAACTGCCTGTGCTTTTAATGCCTCTATGTCGAATCTAGCGTACATTTCACCATAGACAACACCCATAATATACTGTTCAAAGTCCATTTCTTGCACTTTGTTATCAATGCTTACTGTTATAACTTTGTCCTTGTCCACAATTTCAACAGACACTGCATCTGTATTTTTTCCTTTTGCCATAAGTATACAAAGCATAATCACAAGTAATATCCCAAATTTTTTCATATCCCACCTCTAAAATGAGTTTATGAATTGTTTTCTTCTTTTATGTCAACTCCAATATTTTTTAACTTATCCACAATTTGTCCGTAGCCTCTTGATATGTAGTGGATGTTTTCTATTTCCGTTTGCCCTTTGGCATATACCCCCGCCATTACAAGAGCACCACCACCACGCAAATCAGTTGCGTTGACCCTTGTACCACAAAGGTTGTCAGTGCCATTTACAATAGCTACATTACCTTTAAGGGTTATATCAGCACCCATTTTAATAAGCTCATTTGTGTAGGCAAACCTGTTTTCAAATATCTTTTCCGCTATCTTACTTTGACCTTTTGCCTTGCATAATAAAGTTACAATGGGAGCTTGCAGGTCAGTTGGAAAAGCTGGATATGTATCACAGGCTATGTTTATAGGGCCAATATCTCCCGTTGACCTTATCCTTATTATATCGTGATAACAATTTACACTTACCCCCATTTGCCTTATGGTTCGGTTCACAGTTTGCAAGTGATATGGATTTACATTCCTAAACTCCACATCACTTTTCACCCCACTTGCCAAAAGCATATAAGTCCCTGCCTCAATTCTATCTGGCATTGGTGTATAGGTTGTGCCATATAAAAAGTTTACTCCCCTTATTCTTATTTCATCACTGCCATGACCTGTAATTTTTGCACCAATGGTATTTAAGAATTTGCATAGGTCAATTATTTCAGGCTCTTTTGCACAGTTAATAAGTTTTGTTTCTCCTTTTACTAGCACACTTGCCATAATAAGATTTTCAGTTGCACCAACACTTTTCAGCCTTAAATTTATTGTAGTTGGTTTAAGT
>JAZRIW010000007.1:0-38721 GCA_045645505.1 Fumia sp. | reverse complement strand
TATTTCTACTTCCTCTTGGAATTTCTTGGGTCGTTTAATTCGCTTTTTGATATTGTTTAATTTTCAAGCTCCTATCTGCCCTTTTTTCTGGACAGCTTGTTTATTTTATCATATCATTCTTTTGTTGTCAAGACTTTTTTTGAAAAAATTTTATTTTTTTTTAATTTTTTCATAAATCCCGGATTTTCTAACATAAAATGTCCTGAAAGGGGGCTTTTTAATGAAATGGCTTTTTTCTTTATTGATTATTATTTCCTTTATTTGCAGCATTATTACCGGAAAAACAGATGAAGTTTCAAAAGCTTTAATAAGCCAGTGTGCAGATGCTGTAGAATTATCATTTTCCTTACTTGGAATGATTTGTTTTTGGAGTGGAATAATGGAAATTGCTTCAAAATCACAATTTACTAAATTTTTAAGTAAACTTTTTAAACCCATAACCAAAATTCTTTTTAAAGGTATTTCTTCCTCATCCGAAGCAATAGAAGCTATCTGTATGAACATCTCCGCCAACTTTTTAGGGCTGGGAAATGCAGCCACACCTTTAGGCTTAAACGCTATGGAAAAACTTAAAAAAATTTCGCCATATAAGCATACAGCTACCGATAATATGATTACATTTGTTGTATTAAACACCTGCTCTATACAATTAATACCTACAACCATTGCTGTTTTAAGACAAAACGCAGGAAGTAAAAGCCCTATGGAAATTCTGCCTGCGGTTATAATTACTTCTATTATAACCGCAACAGTTGCTCTGACCTTTGCGAAAATCTGCAACAAATTATTCCCCGCCAAAGAAGGTATATAAATGTTACACTTTTCTGATTTCATTCTTCCTGCGAGTGTTTGTACCATTATAATATATGGGCTTTTTAAAAACATAGATGTTTTTTCCACTTTTATATCCGGTGCAAAACAAGGCATACAAACTTCAATCAATATACTCCCATCTATAATAGCACTTATGGTTGCTATTAGTATGTTCAGAGCTTCAGGAGCCCTCGATATATTAATTTCAGTTTTAAGTCCCCTGACCGATTTTCTTCACATTCCAAAGGAAATTGTTCCACTTTCACTTTTGCGTCCTCTGTCAGGAAGCGGTTCCTTGACAGTATTTAAAGATATTATTACGAATAATGGCCCGGATAGTTTTATCGGAAGAGCTGCCAGTATCATTCAGGGATCTTCCGAAACAACATTTTACACCATTGCTGTATATTACGGAAGTTTAAAAATATCAAACAGCAGACACACCGCTTTCTGCTCACTAATCGGAGATATAACAGGGTTACTAGCAGGGCTTATGGTCACAAGAATATTTTTTGCGTAGATATTGCAAAGAAAGTTATTCTATGATAAAATAAAATCATTAAAAACTTGACGAATCCTTATGGGGGTATAGCTCAGCCGGGAGAGCGCTTGAATGGCATTCAAGAGGCCAGCGGTTCGATCCCGCTTATCTCCACCATCGCTTCGTCAAGTTTTATTTTTTATCTACCTGTACATGGAAATCTTCACATTTATTAAAACAGCATATAATGAAAAACCCTGCAAATTTTACTTTGCAGGGTTTTTTATTAATCATTTTCTCTTTTACCGTATTGCTTAAGCACAATGCTTGAACCTTGTGAAGAATCTTGTATTGCAAATCCAAGTTCGCCGATATAATCACGAATTCTGTCTGCTTCAGCATAATCTTTTGCTTTTCTTGCTTCAAGACGTTTTGAGAGTAAAAGACTTGCTTCTTGTTTTTTCTCAGGGTCAATCCCCTGATAATCTTCAAGCAAAGAAAGGTTATAAGCAGAATTTTTAAGGTCAAGACCTAAGACTTTATCAATCACCAATGCTGTCTCGATAATATCATCAGCTTTTTCACCGCTGTTAACAAGTGCCCAAAGTGCATCTATAGCCATAGGCATATTAAGGCTATCGTCCATAGCATCTTCAAAAAGCTTAACATATTTATCAAGCACTTTTCCGCTATACATAGGATGTTTTGCGAAAAATTCCCAGATTTTCACAAGCTCATTCTGAGCATTGTGGAGTGTGCTCCATCTGAAATCCAAAGGTTTTCTGTAGTCACTTTTAAGGAACATATAACGAAGTGACAAAGGGCTGTATCCTGAGGCTTTCAAATCATCAAGAGTATAAAGATTTCCTAAAGATTTTGACATCTTTGTTCCATCAACTTTTAAAAACTCGGTATGCACCCAATAATCAACAAATTTCTTGCCACTGAAAGCTTCAGACTGTGCGATTTCATTTGTATGATGAATCGGAATATGGTCAACTCCACCTGTGTGAATATCAACCTGCTCTCCCAAATATTTATGGCACATTGCAGAACATTCGATATGCCAACCGGGGTAACCAACACCCCAAGGGCTATCCCATTTCATAATATGATTTGGCTTATTGGTAATCCAAAGGGCAAAATCCCATTCAGATTTTCTTTGCTCATCAACAGTAACGCGCGCTCCACCCATCTGATCTTCAAGCTTTAAACGGGCAAAATCAGCATAACTTTCAAACTTTGCAGTATCATAAATAAGGCCTACATCCGTTTTATATGCATAACCTTTTTCCTCAAGTCCCTTAATAATCTTAATCATTTCATCGACATGTTCAGTAGCACGGGCAATTATTGTAGGACGTCCAATATTAAATTCTTCCAGATTATTTAAAAACATCTTCTCATAATGTCTGGAAATAGACCAAGGAGTTGTATTCTCCTGCTTAGCCTTTACTTCAAGCTTATCTTCGCCTTCATCTGCATCAGACTGCATATGTCCGACGTCTGTGATATTCATAACTTGCTTTACATTATACCCTTTAAATTCAAGGTGTTTTTTTAAAATATCACTTGTAAGATATGCCCTCAAGTGGCCAATATGCGTAAAAGAATAAACTGTCATTCCACAAGTGTACATAGAAACATGTTTTTTCTGTGGATCAAGAGGTATAAATTCATCCTTTTTACGGGAAAGTGTGTTATAAAGATACATACAAAAGCCTTCCTTTTAAATAATGTAATATGAGTATAACATATTATATTTTAAAATTCAAGAAATTTCCTCTTTTTTAAATGCACACTATTGATTTTCTAACAAATATATGATAAAAATAAAATAAGATTATTTATGAAGGAACATGTTTTATGAAAAAAGTGCTTATTTCCCTGATAATTTTAATATCTGTTTTTCCTTTTACAGGGTGCATAAAACAAAATAATAATGAAGCAAAAGACGTTCTTGCTTTTGCTGAAAAATATCACACTGTAGATGGTAACTTAATTGATTATGTAGGCACTGAAGAATTCAATAAATGGATTGAGACACGTAATGCAAATTTCACTATTCTTGATTTTATTGAATATTTTAAAATACCCAAAGATATTTTCACTGAATTAGCTCGTCCAAATCTTACAAAAGAACAACAAAAAGCTCTTTGCACTTCACAGAAAAAAGACTATTCGCTATCAGAATTGCAAGATATTTTGGGATACTCTTTAGCAGAAATTGATGCTCTTTATTCGGGGGATCAAGAGCAAATCAATCGCGCTTTTTGCGGTGATTTTGCATTTGTAAATGATGCCGATGGCAAAATTTATTCCATCGAATGGCTTGCAACCCACACTCCACAAGAATATATAAACGCAAATCTTTCTATAAGCCAGATAGAAACATTAATACAAAAAGTGTATGATGAAGAGCCCCGTTCCTTAGGGTACCTTGCAAAACAAACAGAAGAAAACCTGAAAAGCCCTCTTTTAATAACCGAAAATTAATCTTTTAAAAAATAAAGTCTGCCTCTCGGCAGACTTTATTTCATTTTATATTCTGTTAAAACCTCATTTTCCAAGCTTTTTAAAGTAAAGGTTTTATTTTCATAAACCATATAACTATTGATTCCGTTACCCTTAGGGATTGAAACCGAACCCGGATTTAAATATAAAAAATGTTCTTTTTCCTCTATCGCAGAAACGTGGGTATGTCCATTCACAAGAATACTTCCTTCAGAAAACGGGGGTAAATTATCCATATTATATTTATGCCCATGAGTTACAAAGAAAGTTTTCCCGTCAGCAAAAAGCATAATATAATCAGCTAAAACAGGAAACTCAAGCATCATCTGGTCAACTTCTGCCTCACAATTCCCCCTGACACAAATAATTTCCTCTTTAAATTTATTTAAAATTTCAGTAACCTCTTTTGGATTATATCCTAAAGGTAAATCATTTCGGGGGCCATGATATAAAATATCACCCAATAAAATTAATTTATCAGCTTTTTCTTCTTTATATCTTAAAAGCATCTTTTCAGCATATAAAGAAGAACCATGAATATCTGAAGCAAACATCAATTTCATAAAATAAACTCCTTTTAACCCACAAAAATTCTTCCGTCAGGCACAACCTGATGTGCAATTTTATTTCTGCTTCTTAATGAGAGTGAAAGAGCAAAAGAGATAGGGCCTACCCTTCCTAAAAACATAGTAATTATAAGCATTATTTTAGAAAGAACTCCCGCCTTACCTGTAACTCCAACAGAAAGGCCCACTGTACTAAATGCCGATACCGTTTCAAACAAAGCATCCATGCTTGTTTTTGAATCTCCCGTTAATATGATAACAACAGTCACAAAGAACACAAGAAGTCCTGAAAGGAAAACTACAGCCATCGCCTTATACACTATCGCTTTATCTATTTTATGGTTTAATACAGTAGTTTCGTTGCGTCCTTTTATAACTGATATAACCGTCATCAACAAAACAACCATAGAGGTAATTTTCATACCACCTCCTGTGGAACCGGGAGCCGCACCAATAAACATCAGAATAACAGAAAACAATTTACTTCCTTTAGTCATAACCTGCTGATCAATAATATTGTACCCTGCCGTACGACAAGTCACAGACTGAAAAAGCGAATGATATATTTTTTTAAAGATATTCATTTCGCCCAACGTTCCCTGATTATTCCACTCCATAATCAAAAAGCCTATAAGCCCTGACAAAAGTAATATTATCGTTGTTATAATCACAATCTGGCTGTGAAGCATAAGTTTTTTATTGCGACGATAATTATAAATATCCTGCCATACTATAAATCCAAGCCCTCCACAAATAATGAGCAACATAACGGTAAAAGTCACAACAAAATTATCTTGCACAGATATAAGACTTGTAAATTCGCCATTAAATCCGAATAAATCAAACCCTGCATTACAATAGGAAGAAATAGCGAGAAAAATTGATATAAAGATTCCATAAGCTCCATATAAAGGAACAAATTGTGTTGCAAAAATCAAAGCACCTATTATTTCAAAAGAAATTGTCAAAACAACTATCATCTTAATAAGATGAGTAGTATTTATCTGCCCGTCAGAATTCACAGACTCCTGAGCCAAATGAGCAGTTCTGAGTCCCATTTTCTTACCCACAAAAAGATAAAAAAAGCTTGTTAAAGTTACAAGGCCGAGTCCACCAAGCTGAATCAACGTTATAATTACAATCTGCCCTATGACACTGAAATACATATATGTATCATAAATCACAAGGCCTGTAACGCAAGTAGCAGAAGTAGCAGTAAATAAAGAGTTCAAAAAAGGTGTCACCTCTCCGCTTCGGCTGCAAAAAGGCAACATCAAAATCAAAGTCCCTGATAAAATCAGAAGCAAAAAGCTTGAAACAATTATCAAAGCTGGATTATGAAATATTTTTTTTGATGTCACTTCGCTCAAACTATATTTCGACATTTTTTGATCCTCCTTAATTATTATTTACTATAAAATGCATTATAACAAAGCGGCCAAAATTTATCAAGATTTATTAAGAATATTTATTATTATATTTGCTTTTTTCACAAAAATAATATATAATACTTTGTGTGCCCCCTTAGTTAAATGGATATAACAAGCCCCTCCTAAGGGCTAGTTGTGAGTTCGATTCTCGCAGGGGGTGCCAAAAAGCTCGTTGCTATGAAACGAGCTTTTAAAATATCATCCAAATCAAAGCAGCGTTCATAATCTATCCGTCTGATCTTTTGGTTTTTTCGTATTTATAGTAATCTATACCGCAATAAAGCTGGGTAACACCGGCAACAATCATCAATATAACAGGTATTAATACTTTTGAATCTGAAACATCAAGCAATACTCCGGTAAGCCAACCTGACAATGCACTTCCCGCCATAGTAACCATCATTCGTACTGCGGTACAACCACCAATTATTCTATAAGAAGTTGACTGTGCAATCATTACCGGAATAAGCCCGTTTATAAGTATAAATGCAATCTGAATAAAAACGAAAATAACAGCAAAAATTTTCCAATCGCATAAAACTGAAACAGGCGCTAACATAAAAAGCGCAACACTGGAAATCAAACATAATTTGCTCAAAAATTTCGGTTTTCCAAATACTGAGAAAATAAAATTCCCCAATAATGCACCTATCGTTGTAAGACTGGCAAGTATAGAAAGAGTGGCTGAATCCACCTCGTATCTGAACGCCGCAATCAATGTTATAACATTAATAATACCCATCGATATTCCGCGTAAAAAATTTGCAAGAGATAATTTGGTAACACTTTTGTCGGTAATAACTTCTTTAATTTTTACATTTTCCGTTTTTTCCTGACGTTTTATCGGCTTCATCCATACAGTTGTAAAAACGATAATTAACGAAAATACCGAACAAACAGCATAAAGCCATTTCATTGAACTTAAATAATCAAAATTCTTTAGAAGATAATTAATAACTATAGTAAAAGCCACACATAAAAGGTTAGAAACTATCCCGCTTATTGCAACAACCTGGCCGTATTTTTCTATATTAAACAAAAGATATGGAATTTTATATGAAAAAATCGAACGAAAACCATACGCTATATAATAAATTAAATTCGCACAAAAAAGAAGAGGAAATGTAAATACATGCCCTCCGATTATGCACATAGCGAAAATCGCTGAAAAAAACATCAGAATCGGAACACTCGAAACAGTCATTGTCAAAAGCGGATTATGAATTTTATCTGCAACCAATAAATCAAGTATCATTGCCACCACTTGTGCAATCGAGCCTATCGCAGCAAGAAGGCCTATCTCTGCAGAGGATAATCCGCAATAAAGCAATAGACCTTGCCATACTGTGCCACCCACAAAAAGCAGTGTTAAACAAGTAAGCAACTCAAAAACTACCTGCAACGCTATGTTTCTGTTTTCAATTTTTAATTCTTTATTAGAATTTTTAAACACCATTTTTGCCCCCTGTTTTAAATATTAAAAATATCACTTTTTCTCAGATAATATTACCATATATTCGTTTATAAGTAAACCTTTTTGTCTTATTCATTTTATTTTGTATTATCATTTATTACAAGGAGATGTTATGTTATGAAACTTGCGACCACAACAGGTGATTTTGCAAAATTCACCACTCAAGAACAGTCGATAAAATATATTGCCGAGGCAGGATTTAAATATATTGACTACAACTTCGGTACCGATTACCGAAAAAAAGATGCTTTCTTCGGTAACAATCCCGAAGAACATCTCAAATCAATAAAATCCCTTGCAGAAGAATTAGAGCTTACCTTTGTTCAGGCACATGCACCTATGGGTAAACCATTAACAGACCCTGAACTCGTAGAAGCCACAAAATTTTCTATAAAACTTTGTGCTGAACTCGGTATAAAAAATCTGGTCGTTCACGCGGACTGGGAAGAAGGAATGGACAAAGAAGAAAGTTTTGCAAAAAACAAAATCTTTTTTGATGATATTTTAAAAGTTGCTGAAGAATATAACATAAACATTTTGCTCGAAAACTTCAATATAATGTGTCTTGAAAACACCTACTGGGCAGATAATGCTCCCGATATTTTAAAATTGGTAGAACTTGTAAACCATCCCCTTTTTCACATTTGCTGGGATACGGGCCACGGAAATCAACAGCCTTTAAATCCATATGATGCCCTCAAAATTTTAGGTGACCACGTCTATGCCTTACATGTTCACGACAATGAAGGATTACTCGACTCACACCTTATTCCTTTTTTTGGAAACTTAAATTTTGACGCATTGATGCACGGACTTTTAGAAATTGGATATAAAGGATATTTTACTTTTGAAGCTGATAATATGTTTTTACAGCCTGCTGAAAGAAAACCTTTCCCCGATGACGAACGCTTAAAACTTGTTCCCCTTGAACTCAGAGTTCAAGCAGAAAGTCTTTTATATAACATTGGAAAACACATTTTAACTTCTTACGATTGTTTTGAAGAATAATACTATCTATATCTATTTCCGGGGAAATACTGCCCGATGTTTTAGTGCTCTTTTTAAAAAACAAAAAGGAGAAAAATAATGATTGATAATATCATAATAGTATCGACACAAGTTTTCATATTATTTGTATTAGTTGCCGTAGGTTTTATCTGTAACAAAATTAAGTTTTTAAATTTAACCACAATAAAACAATTAACAGATTTTGTATTATACATCGTAACTCCTTGTGTTATAATAAATTCATTTGCAAGAGAATTTAACCCCGACCTTTTAATTTCACTTTTAACCACATTTGGTGCAGCGATTTTGTCTTTTGCTGTAAACATCATCATATCACTGATTTTTATTAAAGATAAATCTGAAACCCGAAAAAAGATATTCCGATATGCTACTGTTTTCTCCAATGCCGGATTTATGGCTCTTCCTCTGCAACAAGCCATTTTAGGTGAAGACGGAATATTTTATGGTGCAATCTTCGTAGCAGTATTTAACATAGTAAACTGGACCTACGGAATTTTCATAATAAGCGGAGATATAAAATACCTTTCTCTCAAAAAAATTATAATAAATCCGGGTGTAATCGGCACTTTCTTTGGACTTATTTTATTCTTTATGCCATTTTCTGTTCCTGAAATAATTTTAAAACCTATAGGATATTTCGCTTCTATGAACACCCCTCTTCCCATGTTCATAATAGGATTTCACCTAGCGACTGCAAAATTTAACATAAAAGGATTTATGACATTTCTCACTATTGCGTATAAATTAATTCTTTCTCCTTTTATTATTATCGGAATACTTTTTCTTTTAAAAATCGAAAGCACTATTTTAATTTCAATCATAATTGCGGTTTCTGCACCTATTGCCGCTTCAACTACTATGTTCTCTGAAAAATTTAACCTTGATACAGAATTTTCTGCCACATTAGTTTCCGTCTCAACCTTACTTTCGATTATAACAATGCCAATTATTATTGCAACTGCAATGAATATAAAATAAAAAACGAGCATCATAAATGATGCTCGTTTTTAATTAAGTCCTGAAAATATTGCATAAATTCCGCCACCTAATGCGCCAACTACTATAAGTATCACTAAAACCAAAGATAAAACTCTTACGACTATATTCTTTTTCATAATTATCCCCTTCTGATAAGTATAATAAAATTATACTATCTTACTAAGATTTTTTCAAGACAAAAAACAAAAAGGGTAGTAGCAAATAGCTACTACCCTTTTATTTATCTCAAATGTGAGATTAGTAACGTTATACCAATTCGATAATTGCCATCTCCGCTGCATCTCCGCGACGCGGACCAATTTTGATGATTCTTGTATAACCACCATTTTTGTCTGCGTATTTGGGTGCAATTTCATCAAATAACTTCTTTGTAACGCCTTCTTTAGTTACATATGCAAGAACTTGACGTTTGGAGTGGAGATTGTTGGATTTTCCGAGAGTAATCATTTTCTCGGTCATCGCACGAACTTCTTTGGCTCTTGTCACTGTAGTTTCAATTTTACCATTTTCAAGTAAAAAAGTAACCATTGCTCTAAGCATAGCTTTTCTATGATCTGAGCTTCTTCCAAGTTTTCTGCTACCTGGCATTGAAATTCACTCCTAACCTTCAGATTATTCGTCAGAGGGAGAAAGGCTAAATCCCAATTCATCGAGTTTTGCCAATACTTCTTCCAACGATTTTCTTCCGAGATTTCTGACTTTCATCATTTCTTCCTCGGACTTGCTGATTAAATCTTCTACCGTGTTGATTCCGGCACGTTTCAAACAGTTGAAGGAACGAACAGACAAGTCAAGCTCCTCAATGGTCATCTCCAAGACTTTTTCTTTACCTTTATCATCTTTTTCGACCATAATATCAGCCGTATATACCTCATCTGACAAATCCACGAAGAGATTAAGATGCTCGTTGAGAACCTTGGCTCCCAGAGAGATTGCCTCTTTCGCTGAAATAGTCCCATCTGTCCAAACTTCAATTGTCAATTTATCGTAGTCGGTAATCTGTCCTACACGTGTATTTTCAACAGTATAGTTAACTTTGAGTACGGGTGTATAGATGCTGTCAACAGGAATAGCACCGATTACATTCTGAAGATTCTGCTTATTGCGATCACTTGGAATATAACCACGACCTCTGTCGATAACTATTTCCATATAAAGTTTTGCCCCTGCGCCTAAAGTTGCAATATGCATACCCGGGTCAAGAATCTCAACCTCGGAATCCACTTTAATATCGCCGGCTGTAACTTCACATTCACCTTCAGCTTCCACATGAATTGTCTTGGGAGCTTCACCATGAATTTTTGCAATCAATCCTTTCATATTAAGGACGATCTCTGTAACATCTTCTTTTACGCCCGGTACGGTTGAAAATTCGTGTTGAACGCCATCAATTTTAATTGATGTTACTGCTACACCGGGAAGCGAGGAGAGCAGCACCCTTCTTAAGCTGTTACCCAAAGTAGTGCCGAAGCCACGCTCGAGAGGTTCCAATACAAATCTTCCGTAAGTACCGTCCGACTTCATCTCGGCTGTCTCTATTACTGGCTTTACTATCTCAATCATTTATAACCCTCCTAAGCAGTATAATAATCGTGCACTTTCAAAATAATATACAAAATAATATTATTTGGAGTACAACTCGACGATGAGATGCTCTTCTACTTCCAAATCAATGTCATCACGATTGGGCATACGAAGAACTTTAACAGAATAGTTTGTCTTGTCTGCTTCCAACCACATAGGAACAGGTCTGGAACCACATGCATCATCAATTGCCTTGAATTTATCACTCTGGCGAGATTTTTCAGAAACAGTGATAACATCTCCCTCTCTTACAAGTAAGGAAGGAATATTAACTTTCTTGCCATTGAGTTTATAATGATTATGAACAACTAATTGTCTTGCTTCTGCTCTGGAATTAGCAAAACCTGCACGATAAACAATATTATCGAGTCTGCATTCCAACAAACGAAGCAAGTTTTCACCGGTCATACCGGGTTTTCTTTCAGCAATTTCGAAATAATGTCTGAATTGACTTTCCAAAACGCCGTAATAACGTTTTGCAGTTTGTTTAGCTCTGAGCTGCAAACCGTACTCAGAAACTTTTTTACGACTCTGACCATGCTGGCCGGGAGCATAGTTTCTTGCTGCTACGGGGCAATGCTCGGAGTAACATTTAGCACCCTTTAAGAACAATTTCTGTCCTTCACGGCGACAAAGCCTACATACTGCACCAGTATATCTTGCCATTTACTTGCACCTCCTAAACATTACACACGTCTTCTTTTTGGCGGACGACATCCGTTGTGTGGGATGGGAGTTACGTCTTTAATCATGCGTACTTCCAAACCAGCAGCCTGCAATGCTCTGATCGCAGCTTCTCTTCCGGAACCAGGTCCTTTTACATATACTTCAACAATTTTAAGGCCATGCTCCATTGCAGCTTTTGCAGCAGTTTCAGCAGCTGTCTGAGCAGCAAAAGGAGTAGATTTTTTAGAGCCTCTGAATCCCATTTCACCGGCACTTGCCCAAGAAATAGCATTTCCCTGAGTATCTGTGATAGTAACAATGGTGTTGTTAAAGGTGGACTGGATATGAACGGCGCCACGCTCGATATTTTTACGTTCACGACGTCTGCGAACGGTGGTTTTTTTAGCAACCTTTGCCATTTGTCATTATCCCTCCCTATTATTTCTTCTTGTTTGCGATGGTCTTTTTCGGGCCTTTTCTTGTACGTGCATTAGTTTTGGTTCTCTGACCTCTTACAGGCAAACCTTTTCTATGACGCACACCACGGTAACAGCCAATTTCGACCAATCTCTTGATGTTCAGAGCAACATTTCTTCTTAAATCGCCCTCAACTTCATAGTTTTTATCGATATACTCACGAAGTTTTGTAGCATCTTCTTCGGTCAAGTCTTTTACTCTTGTATCCGGATTAATACCTGTAGCTTCGAGGATATCGTTAGCAGATTTACGACCAATACCGAAAATATAAGTCAAACCGATTTCGATTCTTTTTTCTCTCGGCAAGTCAACACCAGCTATACGAGCCATTAAAGTTGCACCTCCAATGCAGGAAATTTCCCGCAGTACTTAAGTTTATTGCCATCTAACATAGGTTAATCTCATTAACCCTGACGTTGTTTGTGCTTTTTCGTCTCGCAAATAACCATTATTTTGCCTTTGCGTTTAATAACTTTACACTTTTCGCAGATGGGCTTAACGGAAGGTCTTACTTTCATTTGAAATTACCTCCTTGTGAACAGTTCATGTTTACTTAGAACGCCATGTAATGCGTCCTTTTGTTAAATCATATGGTGACATCTCTACAGTCACCTTATCTCCAGGAAGAATACGGATAAAATTCATCCTTAATTTTCCAGATATATGAGCTAAAATGGTATGACCATTAGGTAGCTCTACTTTAAATGTTGCGTTTGGCAGTGATTCCTTAACAACACCTTCTATTTCGATTACATCGTCTTTAGACAAGGTATTTCCCTCCTAATCATCAGATGGCGTAAGCTCGCCGTAGTTAAACGGCCAAAGAGCTTTTTTCAGTTTTTTGTTAGTTTCCATTCGCTTGAGGTCAAAAACTATATCGGACACTCTCAAATGTTTAGGATTTTTCTTCTTTGGGTTCTCAATTAATCTTGACTTTCCATTTGCAATATATACAAAATTATTGTCAATATTTACCACCGCAAAAAATCCTTTATCATGTCCGCTGATACTTTGAACTAACGAACCTGTTTTTAACTGAGGCATTTTAACTTCCTCCAAATAATCAGCGTACTGTCAAAATCACAGGACCATTCTTTGTAACAGCAATCGTGTGCTCAAAATGAGCAGATACTGTTCCCGAAACAGTTTTTGTTGTCCAGCCGTCAGGTAAAACTTTCACTTCATCTCCCCTAAGATTTATCATAGGTTCAATAGCAAGTGTCATTCCCTCGACCAGACGTGGTCCCCTGCCGGGACGTCCGAAATTCGGAACTTCCGGATCCTCATGTAAATTTTTACCAACACCGTGTCCGACAAAACGTCTGACTATTCCATACCCAAACTGAGATACATGTGTTTCTATTGCATTAGAAATATCTCCAATGCGATTCCCTGTTATAGCCTGCTCAATGCCTTTCATAAGACTCGCTTGTGTTTCTTTTAAAAGCAATTTATTTTCATCTGAGGTGTCGCCCACAATAAAAGTGTAAGCATTATCACCATGAAAACCTTGATAGTAAGCCCCAACATCTATACTAACAATATCGCCTTTTTTTAAACGGTAATCCGACGGTATTCCGTGAATAACCACATCATTTACAGAAATACAAGCGGAAGCAGGATACCCCATATATCCAAGAAAGGAAGGAGTTGCACCGCATTTTGTAATATATTCATACATCTTGCGGTCAATTTCCTTAGTAGTAATATCCGGTTTTATCCACTCTTCAGCTACGTTCAATGCATCGGCCGAAATTTTACAAGCCTTTTTCATTGTTTCGAGCTCAGTTTGCGTTTTTAAAACTATCATAAAACTACGCCTCCACAGCTTTTAAGGTGAGTGCCGTGGTATCGGCTACATCTTCTTGTCCTTCCACAACAATAAGTTTGCCAGTGGCATAATAGTAATCTTTTAAAGGTTCTGTCTGCTGATGGTACACCTGCAAACGCTCCTTAATTGTGTCCGGGTGGTCGTCTTTGCGCTGTACGGTTTTTCCACCACATTTATCACATTTACCTTCTTCTTTAGAAGGCTTGTAATCCAAATGGTAGGAAGCTCCGCAATCTTCACAAACACGTCTTCCGGATAGGCGTTTCATTATCTTTTCATCTTCAACTTCAATGTCGATGACGCGATCAATGTTTACACCCATCTTATCCAAGGCTTCAGCCTGTGGAACAGTTCTTGGAAATCCGTCGAGGATAAAACCATTCTTACAGTCATCCTTTTCAAGTCTTTCCTTCAAAATATTAATAACTATCTCGTCGGGAACCAATTTTCCGCCATCCATAAAGGATTTAGCTTCCATTCCCAGAGCAGTTTCATTTTTGATTGCTTCACGCAAAATGTTTCCTGTAGATATAGCCGGTATTTTCAAGGCATCGCAGATAACCTCTGCCTGTGTACCCTTACCTGCACCGGGTGCACCCAATAAAATTAAATTCATTTGGACGCTCCCTTCTTATTCTAAGAAACCTTTATGGTGGCGCATCATCATCTGAGATTCCAATTGTTTCATTGTTTCTAAAGCAACACCTACAACGATAAGGATAGAAGTACCACCCAAAGATACGTTAGCGCCGGTGAGCATAGTAAAGATAATCGGGAATATCGCAACGAGGCCTAAACACAATGCTCCAAGCAATGTGATTTTGGAGATTACACGAGCGATAAAATCAGATGTTGGTTTACCGGGACGAAGACCCGGAATCGCACCATTGTTTTTACGAAGATTGTTAGCAATCTCAATAGGATTGTACTGAATTGCAACATAGAAGTAGTTAAATCCAATGATAAGCAAGAAATAAACTACTGCATAAAATCCGCTTGTTGAATTAAAAAGCTTGAAGAATGCTGCCCAGAATCCATTCGGATTAACATTCGGGCCTAAGAATGTTGCAATCATATTTGGCAATGACATAAAGCTCATTGCAAAGATAATAGGCATAACACCACTCATATTTACTTTAATCGGTATATGAGAATTCTGTCCGCCATACATTTTGCGTCCTACAACACGTTTTGCATAGGAAACTGCTATTCTACGTTCTGCATTTGTCATCCATACAATGAATGCAACCATTGCAATAAAGATAACAACAATCAAGGGTACGTATAAATAGTAAATTGGCTGTGATGCGCCAAGTTTCCACCAAGCTAAGAGAGTTCTCAATGCTGAAGGTCCACTTGACAAAATACCGGCAAACAAAATGATGGAAATACCATTGCCTATACCTTTTTCTGAAATGCGGTCACCAATCCAAACAACCAATGCTGTACCTGCTGTAAAGCAAAGAATTATAATTATTGCTGCAAACCAACCTGAGAAACCTTTTGTATATCTGACTACAGAACCGGTTTCGTTGTTTTTAAGCAAGAAATAGAAAGCTGTTGCCTGAAGTAAAGCCAATACCAAAGTGGTATATCTTGTAATCTTCTGGATTTTCTTATATCCTTCAGAGCCTTCCTTCTGCAAACGTTCCAAAGCAGGAATCGCTACAGTCAAAAGTTGAATAATAATTGATGCATTAATGTAAGGTGTAATTGACATCGCAAACACTGTTGCCTGCGAAAGCGCACCACCGGTCATAACGTTGAGGTAACTTAAAAAGTTTCCATCGGAAGCGGCTGCGCTAAATACATTTTTTAACACTTCAGCATTCAAGAAAGGAACTGTGATGAAAGAACCGATGCGGAAAATAAGGAGCATGAGCAAAGTGTACAAAATCTTCTTGCGAAGTTCCGGTAGCTTAAAAGCATTTCTCCATGTTTCAAACATCTTACATCACCTCAGCCTTTCCTCCTGCGGCTTCAATCTTCTCTTTTGCAGTTTCAGAGAATTTTGCCGCTTTAACGGTTAATTTCTTGCTGATTTCACCGTTACCGAGAATCTTAACACCATCATATTGCTTGTTAATCAAGCCGGAAGCGAGAAGAGCATCGGTATCTACCACTGCGCCATCTTCGAATTTATTTTGTAAATCGCTGAGGTTTACAATGGCATATTTTGTTGCGAAATTGTAATTGTTAAATCCTCTTTTGGGAAGACGTCTGTGCAAAGGCATCTGTCCGCCTTCGAATCCGGGTCTTACACCACCGCCGGAACGGGCGTTTTGACCTTTATGGCCTTTACCTGCTGTTTTTCCATTACCGGAGCCGTGACCACGTCCAACGCGGAAATGTTCTTTAGTAGAACCGGCAGCCGGAGTTAATTCGTGCAGTTTCATACTCGCACCTCCTTACTAGTCTTCTGTAACCTCGACGAGGTGGGAAATTTTAAAAATTTTGCCTTTAGTGGCAGCGTTATCCGGTTGAACAGTAACGTCACCGACTTTTCTCAAGCCAAGAGAAGCGGCAATGGCAATCTGGTCTTTCTTTTTGCCAGCAAGACCTTTTACCAATTTAACTTTAAGGTTTGCCATAACTCTGCCTCCTAACCTAAAATTTCTTCAACAGATTTACCTCTGATTTCTGCAACTTGTTTTGCAGTTCTCAAAGATTTCAAACCGTTGATTGTTGCTCTTACAACGTTACAAGGGTTATTGGAACGGAGAGCTTTAGTTCTGATGTCCTTGATTCCTGCAGTTTCAACTACTGCACGAACAGGGCCACCTGCGATAACTCCGGTACCTTCCGGAGCCGGTTTCAAGAGAACTCTACCAGCACCAAACTCACCAATTACTTCGTGAGGAATTGTGGTGCCTTTAAGAGCAATCTGAATCATATTTTTCTTAGCGTCTTCTATACCTTTACGGATTGCATCAGGAACTTCTCCTGATTTACCAAGACCAAAACCGATTTTTCCGTTGCCGTCTCCAACTACAACCAAAGCTGCAAATTTGAAGATACGACCACCTTTTACAGTTTTAGAAACACGGTTAATCGCTACGACTCTTTCCTGCAAATCCGAAACGGGATTTTCTATTCTAGCCAAACGAATACCTCCTCATTAGAACTTGAGGCCGCTCTCACGGGCTCCTGCGGCTAATTGCTCTACTCTACCATGGAAAATATAGCCTCCACGGTCAAACACTACTTCGGTGATTCCTTTTGCTGCAGCTTTCTCAGCAATTTTCTGTCCAACTTTAAATGCGCCTTCTTTATTGCCGCCGTTCAAGTCGAAATCCTTGTCGGTGGAAGCTGCTGCTGCGAGAGTAACACCGTTTACGTCATCTATCAGTTGAGCATAAATATGCTTAGCGGAGCGGAATACATTTAAGCGTGGACGTTCAGGTGTGCCGGTGATTTTTCCGCGCACCCTGCGATGTCTTTTTAAACGAGCCTTATTGCTATCAGGCTTATTTACCATTGCTTGTCACTCCTTTAATTACTTCTTACCAGTCTTACCTTCTTTACGCTGAATATATTCTTCAGCATACTTGATTCCTTTACCCTTATAAGGCTCAGGAGGACGTTTTTCGCGAACATTAGCTGCGAACTGTCCAACCTTCTGCTTATCGGGACCAGAAATTACAATCTTATTGGGAGCTGGTACTTCGATGGAAATACCATCAATCTCAGACATAATAACCTGGTGGGAAAAACCAAGGTTCATTACGAGGTCTTTACCTTGTTTTGCAACACGGTAACCAACACCATTAACTTCTAATGTTTTAGTGAAACCTTCAGTAACGCCTATAACCATGTTATTAACTAAAGACCTGGTCAAACCATGCAAAGCTCTGTGATTTTTATTATCACTTGGTCTTGTAACAATGATTTCATTGTTTTCAAGAGAAACTGCCATATCTTTATGGATTTCTCTTTCTAAAGTTCCCTTAGGTCCTTTTACGGCAATATGGTTGCCGTCGATTTTTACATCAACACCGGAGGGAACAGCAATAGGTTTTCTACCAATACGAGACATAGCTATTTTACCTCCTTACCATACGAATGCAAGGATTTCGCCGCCCACGTTTTCTTTACGCGCTTTTTTATCAGTCATAACGCCTTTAGAAGTGGAAACTATTGCGATACCGAGGCCTCTCATAACCTTGGGCATATCCTCACAGTTTGAATAAATACGCAGGCCGGGTTTGGAAACTCTGCGCAATCCGGTGAGAACCGGAGTTTTGTTTTCGCCATATTTAAGTGTCATTCGAATTACGCCCTGTTTTCCGTCTTCAATAACCTGAAAACCTTTTACATATCCTTCGTCAACAAGGATTTGCGCAATCGATTTTTTCATATTTGATGCAGGAATATCCACCGTGTCGTGTTTTGCTGAATTTGCATTACGAATGCGAGTCAGCATATCTGCGATTGTATCGGTGATTTGCATACCGTCAACCTCCTTTTCTCGGTACTTTACCAGCTAGCCTTCTTCACGCCGGGAATCTGTCCTTTATAAGCAAGTTCTCTGAAACAAATACGGCAAATACCATATTTTCTCAGGTAAGCGTGAGGACGACCGCAGATTTTGCACCTGCTATAGGCACGGGTGGAAAACTTAGGCTCTCTCTGTTGTTTTATAATCATAGATTTTTTAGCCATTTATACATTTCCTCCCTTATTTAGAAAATGGAGCGCCCATTAGTGTTAAAAGCTCACGGGCTTCCTCATCAGTATTCGCAGTAGTAACAAAGCAGATGTCCATACCACGAATCTTGTCAATTTTATCATATTCGATTTCCGGGAAAATAAGCTGTTCTTTAAGGCCCATAGAATAATTTCCGCGGCCATCAAAAGAATCAGGGTTAATTCCTCTGAAATCTCTTACGCGGGGAAGAGCTACATTGAAGAAACGGTCAATGAACTCATACATTTTATCAGCACGAAGAGTTACCTTTGCACCGATAATCATGCCTTCACGAAGTTTAAAGTTTGCGACAGATTTTTTTGCCTTACAAAGAATGGGTTTCTGACCTGTAATAGCAGTCAAATCTTTCAAAACAGCGTCCATCATTTTCTGATTTTCACGTGCTTCTCCGCAACCTACGTTGATAACTACTTTTTCAATCTTCGGAATCTGCATGACACTTTTGTAGCCAAACTTTTTCATTAAAGCAGGAGCTACATCGCTTTTATAATAGTCTCTCAAACGAGCCATGTGTCTTTTCCTCCATCCTTAGAAAGTTTCTCCGCAAGAAGCGTGTTTACACTGGCGCTTTTTGGTTCCATCTTTCTCGACTTTATGACCTACTCTGGTAGGTTTGCCGCATTTTGGGCAGATTGGCATTACTTTGCAAGCATACAAGGGAGCTTCTACTTTAAGAATACCGCCTTGCTGTCCCATAGCACGAGGTTTAACGTGTTTAGTCGCAATATTAAGACCTTCAACGATAACCTTGCCCTCTTTGGGGCTTACTTCCAAAACTTTACCTTTTTTACCTTTGTCTTTACCGCTGATAATCATAACGTTATCACCGGTTCTAACGTGCAATTTATTAGCCATAACTTGCACCTCCTATTAAAGCACTTCCGGAGCGAGAGAAAGTATCTTCATGTATTCTTTTTCACGAAGTTCTCTGGCTACCGGGCCAAAAATACGAGTGCCTCTGGGGTTTTTATCTTCTCTGATGAGGACTGCAGCATTTTCATCAAATCTGATGTAAGTACCGTCCTCACGGCGCAAGCCTTTTGCTGAACGAACGATTACGGCTTTAACGACGTCTCCTTTTTTAACAACTCCACCGGGAGTAGCCTTCTTAACTGAAGCAACAACAACGTCGCCAATATTAGCATATCTTCTGCCGGAACCGCCTAAAACACGGATACACATAAGCTCTTTGGCGCCTGTGTTATCAGCAACCTTTAAGCGAGTCTGCATCTGTATCACAGTGAGTTCCTCCTTTCGAGATTAGGCAAATAATTATTTAGCCTTTTCGATGATTTCACAAACTCTCCATCTCTTATCTTTAGATAACGGACGAGTTTCCATCAACAACACTCTATCGCCTTCGCCACAAGAATTTTCTTCATCATGGGCTTTGACTTTAACGGTGCGTTTTACAATTTTATTATAAAGGGGGTGTTTTACGTTGTCCAAAATGGCAACAACAACTGTTTTGTCCATTTTGTTACTAACAACTGTACCGACCCTCGTTTTTCTGAGGTTTCTATCGCTCACAGTTTTGTCCTCCCTTCTTATTTAGCGCCTTCTTTGGCTTCCAACTCAGACATAACAGTCTTCACGCGAGCAATATCTTTTTTAACTGCTTTAATACGTGTAGGATTGTCAAGCTGGTTAACAGCAAGCTGAAAACGCAAGTTGAAAAGTTCGCCCTTAAGGTCTTTCAATTTTTCCTGGAGTTCCACCAAGTTCAACTCTCTGATTTCAGTAGCTTTCATTATTGCTCACCACCTGTCTGTGTATCTTCACGTTTTACAAATTTACATTTGATAGGAAGCTTGTGCATAGCAAGACGCATAGCCTCACGAGCCAACTCTTCAGAAACGCCTCCGATTTCAAACATAACTCTGCCGGGTTTTACTACAGCTACCCAGTATTCAGGAGAACCTTTACCTTTACCCATTCGAGTTTCAGCAGGCTGCTCAGTTACAGGCTTATCAGGGAAAATTTTAATCCAAACCTGACCACCACGTTTGATGTAACGAGTCATCGCAATACGAGCTGCCTCAATCTGATTTGAGGTAATCCAACAAGGCTCTAAAGCCTGTAAACCAAAATCTCCATGGCTTACAAAATTACCACGAGTAGCTTTACCTTTCATACGTCCTCTTTGTTGACGACGATATTTAACACGCTTTGGAAGAAGCATTATCGGTTACCTCCTTCCTGTCTGGGTCTTCTGGGTTTTCTGTCAGGTCTGTCGTTTCTGAGTTTTCTTTCGGGTTTCTTTGTTATTTCGCCCTTAAGAACTTCACCTGTATAAATCCAAACCTTAACACCGATTTTACCATAAGTGGTATTTGCTTCCGCAAAACCATAATCAATATCTGCACGCAATGTCTGCAGCGGAACAGTACCTTCATCATAACGCTCTGTACGAGCAATTTCAGCACCGCCCAAACGACCGCTTACACTGGTTTTGATACCTTTTGCACCAAGACGCATTGTGCGTCCGATTGCCTGTTTCATTGCACGACGGAAAGAAATTCTTCTTTCGAGCTGAGATGCAATACCTTCAGCAACGAGCTGTGCATCAAGATCAGGTTGTTTAACCTCAACAATATTAAGATGAACGGGTTTACCAATCATCTTTTCCAAACGAGCACGGAGCTCGTTGATTTTTGCGCCTGCCTGGCCAATAACCATACCGGGTTTAGCGCAATGAATATGAATTCTCACTTTGAATGCATCACGTTCGATTTCGATGCGTGGAACGCCTGCAGCTTTTAATTCCTCTTTGATAAAATTACGAACATTGTAATCCTCAACAAGGGTATCGCCGAAAGCATTACCATTTGCAAACCAGCGGGAATCCCAATCTTTGATAACTCCTACACGTAATCCGTGTGGATTTACTTTTTGGCCCATAGTTTACCTCCTCTTTCAGCTTATTCCTTTTCTTTAAGAACAAGGGTAATATGCGAAGTTCTCTTAAATACTCTAAAAGCACGTCCCTGTGCTCTCGGTCTGATTCTCTTCATAATAGGTCCAGGGCATACAAAGCATTCCGCAACATAAAGATTATTAACATCCATATTAAAGTTGTGGTCTGCGTTTGCGATGGCCGACTTTAGAAGCTTCTCGAGATGCTCACAAGCAGCTTTAGGTGTATGTCTGAGAATCGCCATAGCGGTTGTAGTATCTTTACCTCTGATAAGGTCAAGAACAATCTGAACTTTTCTCGGAGCGATACGTACATTTCTCAGGTAAGCTTTTGCTTCCATTCAAAAATCCTCCTTTCGGCCTACTTTCCGTTATTTGATGTCTTAGAGCCGGCGTGGCCTCTGTAAGTTCTGGTGGGAGCAAACTCACCGAGTTTGTGACCAACCATATCCTCTGTTACGTACACCGGAACGTGTTTACGTCCGTCATGTACAGCAAATGTATGTCCAACGAATTCAGGGAAAATAGTGGAAGCCCTACTCCAGGTCTTTAAAACTTTCTTTTCGCCTGCTTCGTTCATGGCAACAACTCTTTTATACAACACCGGTTGCACAAAAGGTCCTTTTTTAACACTTCTACCCATGATTCATCTGCCTCCTTTCCTACTTCGCGTTTCTACGCTTTACGATAAATTTATCGGAGCGATGATGTTTTGCACGAGTCTTGTAACCCAATGTAGGTTTACCCCAGGGGGTAACAGGAGAAGGACGACCGATAGGAGATTTACCTTCACCACCACCATGAGGGTGATCGCAGGGGTTCATTACAGAACCACGAACAGTAGGTCTCCAACCCATGTGACGTTTTCTACCTGCTTTACCGATAGAAACGTTTTCATGATCGATATTTCCAACCTGACCAACAGTAGCCATACATCTTGCAGGAATGTTTCTGAGTTCTCCGGAAGGCAATCTTACGAGTGCATACTCGCCTTCCTTAGCCATGAGCTGTGCCTGGTTACCGGCAGCACGTACAAGCTGTGCACCTTTACCGGGATAAAGCTCTACGTTGTGGATGAATGTACCAACCGGAATGCTGGACATAGGAAGTGCATTACCGGGCTGAATATCAGCATCTTCACCACTTCTGATTTTGTCGCCTACCTTGAGTCCGTTAGGAGCCAAGATATAACGTTTTTCACCGTCTTCATACTGCACAAGTGCAATGTGAGCAGAACGGTTGGGATCGTATTCCAAAGTAAGAACATTAGCGTCCATACCTTGTTTATCGCGTTTAAAATCAATAACACGATATTTAGTTCTGTTTCCACCTCCACGGTGACGAACAGTAATTCGGCCATAACTGTTGCGGCCGGATTTTTTCTTCATAGGTTCCAAAAGGCTCTTTTCGGGAGCAACTTTGGAAAGAGAAGAGTAATCAGTTACTGTCATTTGACGTCTGCCGGGAGTAGTGGGGCTATATGACTTTATTGCCATTTTTATTCACTCTCCTAATAAGGTTTAGCGAGAAGCTGTAGCTTCCCATACATCGCCCGGGGAAATCCCCGAATAGCTTTTAAAGCTTATACCATACCTTCAAAGAACTCGATTCCTTTAGAATCTTCGCTCAATGTTACGATTGCTTTTTTCCAATCGGGAGTATAGCCTTCGTTACGGCCCATTCTCTTCAATCTGCCTTTGCAGTTCAAGGTGTTTACTTTATCAACAGTTACATTGAAAATCTCTTCAACTGCTTTAGCGATTTCGATTTTGTTTGCATCTTTAGCAACTTTGAAGGTGTATTTTTTAAGAGAGATGCCAGCCATAGACTTTTCGGTAATGATAGGCTTCAGAATAATATCCTGTGCTCTTTTCATTATGCGTACACCTCCTCGATTTTCTGAGCAGCGTCTTTAACAACGATGAACTTATCATAGTTCAATACATCATAAACATTCAAAGTGTTAACCAAAGCAGTTTTCACACCGGGAATGTTCTGTGCGCTCTTAACCACCATTTCGTTATTCTGTTCAAGTACGATAAGTGCCTTCTTGGAAGCACCCAAAGCATTGAGCATATTAACTATTGTTTTGGTTTTGTACTCATTCATCTCGATTTTGTCAACAACAACGAGATTGTTATCAAGAACTTTAGAAGAAAAAGCAGACTTAAGAGCCAATCTCTTCATTTTCTTGTTCATTGCCAGTCTGTAGCTACGGGGTTTCGGTCCGATTGCAACACCGCCACCTACCCAATGAGGAGCTCTGATGGAACCCTGTCTTGCATGACCGGTACCTTTCTGACGCCATGGTTTGCGTCCTCCGCCTCTAACCTCTGTACGAGTGAGGGTGGACTGTGTTCCTTGACGCTGGTTGGCAAGGTAAGCAACTACTGCCTGGTGCATAACCGCTGTGTTCGGTTTAATTCCAAATACGGCATCAGAAAGTTCAATAGTAGAAACTTCTTTACCTGCCATATCAAATACGGAAACCTTTGGCATTATAATTCCTCCTTCCCTTAAGCCTTCTTGCTGTCAGAGAGAATAACCACACCGTTCTTAGGACCGGGGATAGCACCTCTGATTGCAATCAGATTGTTTTCGGCATCAACTTTGACAACTTCAAGATTCTGAACGGTAACACGTTCATTTCCCATGTGACCTGCCATTCCTTTACCTTTAAAGATTCTGGAAGGATCAGAGATAGCACCCATAGAACCTGCTTGTCTCGCAACAGGACCTGTACCATGAGAAGCTCTGAGGGAGTGGTTGCCGTGACGCTTGATTGCGCCCGCAAAGCCTTTACCTTTACTTGTGCCGGTAACATCAATTATATCGCCTACTTCAAAAGTGTCAGCTTTAATTATGTCACCAACATTGAATGTGCTGCAGTCATCCATTCTGAATTCCTTCAAAATTCTTTTTGCAGCAACGTCAGCTTTTTCAAAATGACCTTTAAGCGGTTTGCTGATTTTGTGTGGTTTAGCATCTCCAAATCCAATCTGGATAGCTTCATAGCCGTCATTCTGTTCAGTTTTCTTCTGAACAACTACGCAAGGACCGGCTTCAACCACGGTTACCGGAATAATTTTTCCGCTTCCGTCGAAAATCTGTGTCATTCCGACTTTTTTACCGATGATTCCTTTTTTCATCTTTTTTCCTCCTTATAGGCTATTGGTTGGTCTTACACCAACGTGACCTTCCGAAAAGCAAACTCTTCGGAAAAGCAAGGCGTTTTCATGAACTTTAAAATTCATGTCGAATTACATGTTGATTTCGATTTCTACGCCTGCGGGGAGCTCAAGACCCTGTAACGCTTCAACAGTCTTTGCAGACGGTCTTAAAACGTCAATGAGTCTTTTGTGAGTCCTCATTTCAAACTGCTCACGGCTGTCTTTATATTTGTGTACAGCGCGAAGAATTGTTACGACTTCTTTCTGTGTGGGCAACGGGATAGGACCTGCAACTCTAGCTCCTGTTTGCTTTGCTGTTTCCACAATTTTAGCTGCGGAAGCATCCACGAGATTGTGATCATAACTCTTCAGTTTGATTCTCAATTTTTCTTTGACTGCCACTTGTCATCGCCTCCTTGTAATTTTGCGGGGACAAGACAATAGTCGAACACGTTTCCGGGTGTTTCGCGAATCAGCATCAAAAAAACCGAAAAAACACGTGGTTTTTCCGGGTAGCCGCACAAAATCACCTCGCACTTGCAGTCTTAAAAAGACGCAGTTTGCACAGAAACCCCGATTAAAAGGCATACTGCCCCATATCGGTCAATTTCTCGGTATTCAATCTTTTGTCGCCCGGTTTAAAATCGGACATACTCGGCGAAAATTACCTGCAAATAAGCAGCAACCTTTCGCTTCAACGCATATCTGTCGCAGTCACGCTCGATTATTATATCGCATTCATAACACTTTTGCAATAGTTATTTCGCAAAAAATTGTTAATTTTTTGTGAACAATTTTTTCTTCCATTATAATAGCTCTTCATTATAATGTGCTCGTTCACCGCCCACAAACTTTGGACGAGTTCTCGCTAAAATTATGGGGGCCTCACCAATTTTATCTATACTCACTCTGACAGGCACTGCAACTTCTTTTAAATGCATACCAATTAGTGTGCCGCCTATATCTATACCTGCCGAGGCCCTTATTTTTTCAACTGCAACGGGATTTTCGAAATTTTTATATGCAACCGTGGCAAATGCACCTCCGGCATTTGGAAAAGGAACAACATTTACCTCAGTAAGATTATGTACTGCCAATGATTTTCTTTCTATTATAATAGTTCTGTTCAAATGCTCGCAGCATTGAGCAGCTAAAAACAACTTCCTTTCATTTATAATAGAAGAAATTACTTCAAAAACAACCAGAGCTGTTTCATCACTGCCACAAGTACCAATCTTTTTTCCTATTATTTCACTTGAACTGCAACCTACTACCAGAATATCCCCTTCAGATAAATTTGCTTTATCGAGTAGCTCACAAACAGCCTTTCTTGTATCTGATTTTATCTTTTCAAGCACAAAAATCACCTCTTTATATATTATAATGAAGAAAGCTTTTAAAATCAACAAAAATCCGCAAACAAAAAAGTTTGCGGATTTTTAATTATCTTCTCACGCGATATAACGCGTTTGCTTCTTCCTGTTCATAACGCATCTTCATTCTTATCTTATCTGCAATCATAGCAATAAATTCAGAATTCGTGGGCTTACCGCGGGAATTTTGAATTGTATATCCGAAGTAAGAATTAAGTATATCCACGTCTCCTCTGTCCCACGCAACCTCAATCGCATGTCTGATTGCTCTTTCTACTCTTGAAGCTGTAGTGCCGAATTTCTTGGCTACACGTGGGTAAAGTTGTTTTGTAACTGAGCTCATCATAGTAGTATCCTGAATGGAAAGCAAAATTGCCTCTCGCAAATAATGATACCCTTTAATATGTGCAGGGACACCGATTTGATGGATAATTCCTGTGATACTCATCTCATGTTGTTGCTGAGTCAATCCTATATTACGATTGATATCCATATCCAAAACGCCACACATGTGATCAATCTGCTCAAGCAACACAGATGTCTCAAACGGTTCAAGCATATAATAACAACATTCATTTTCCATAATCTGCTTTTCAATCATACTGTTATTAAATGCCGAAGTAACTATAAAAAATGGAAGTTCTTCCCTGTCCTTTAAAGCAGATAAAACATGTACTGCATCAATACTTGTCATCAAAGTATTCATAACTACTAGATCAGGATGTTCTTTTTCGATCAGTTTCAAAATCTCTGCTCCGTCTCTTTTTGTCAGAATAACTTTATATCCTTTTTCTTCCAATTTATTTTGATATATAATGCCAAAATCAGATGTTTCATCTCCAATTAAAATCTTTTTTCTTTTATCCAATCTAAAAACCTCCTATCGTTTTATCACACGAGTAATTCTAACACTATTCGCCTTGATTTTCAATAGAAAACGAATAAGATTTTGAAGTTTGGAACTTCTTATAAAATATCACCTTTTTGATTATATAAATCGCCAAAAAATCTTGTCGAATGATGTCGAAAGGTGAAATTATCTTTTTATATTTTTAAAAAGGGAAACAAGTTCTACTTGTTTCCCCCTTTTTTAAATATATATTTTCTGAACAAAATCAAATTCAATAAAACAAACAAAAGAATTAAAACTATCAAAGTAAGATACGGCTGTTTTGGTGCCAATGTCGCCAAAAGCATAATTGGGAATCCAAAAATAATTGCAGGTAAATTCTGATAAACCAAATTATCAGCTGCAGGAGTTTTAAAATCATTATCTTTTTCACGCAACAAAATTATTCCCGTACTTGCTGTACCTGTAAGCATACCGTACATCGCCAGAAATTGTTCATCTTCATAAGCTTCAAAAAGCTTTTTCGAAACAAACCTGAGATACAAATAAGTTAAAATTGCTCCTGCAAGTCCCAATATAAGCAACACAATCCAATAATTCTTAAGTGTATCAAGTCTTATAACCGCAACACCTGCAATTATCATAATGTCAAAACAAAAACCACTGATTCGATTCATCAAAAAAGTATTGATATACTGTCTGTTCACAAGCTTTACTTCACGCAACTTTCTCACAATTGCACAAATCAAAGTAGCAATCAAAACACCAAAAAGGAAGTTGAATCCATAAACAACCGATTTTAAAGAGGGAAGTAATTTCCCTACCAAATTCATAAGAAGATAAGAAATGATATATGCAAAAAATACAAAAGCGACCTGAACAGAAAGTTTATCCATACTTCCGTTCATTGGAATTTCATCGGGCCCTTGGATATTCTCCATTGAAATAGCAACGGAATTTTTATTTTCCTGTGCTGATTTTTTATGTTTTTTCAGATTAAGATGAATAACGCCACCTATACCGGCACTTATAAAGCCAAGCGCCGCCACCGACAATCCGAAACTCTTTCCTCCGATAAATCCGTAATCCGCCTCATAAATTCCACCATAATTAAGTGCCTGACCTGTACCCTGTCCATAACCAAAGGGTAAAAGTATTCCCGCATAATCAGGGATTCCCGAAATTAAAAATGCAGCCACTGCAGTAATCACAACGCCTATTATACCTTGTAAAATATAAGTTGATACAGTTGTAATACCGGTATTGAAAATTTCAATATTTCTTTCTTTTGTAAATTTTTCATTTGCCGGTTTAAAGCTTGTTGCAATAAATCCAAGTGCCAGCATATGATAAGTAATAACTTCAAGTGTAGTTGAGCCATTTCCTCCAAAAAAAGGAGTATCAAAAATAGATTTATCGGTAACAGCAGTATAAATAATAGAAACAATCAATAAAATTGCCCCGCCCAGTACCGAAGTGGGAATAAGAGAGTTCTTTAAAAAAGGGACTTTCCTTTTTATAATATTTGCTGCAAGCAGGCTTATAAGCAAAACCGCAATAAGATTTATACTTCCCCAGACACTACAATCCCAAAAATTTTCCATTTTCATCACCCTTTCTGATATTTACAAAACGATAATAAAAATTCATATACTTAACCGCACAAAAACGCTTATGGCTCTTTATCTGATAAATTTTTGTGCCCTCATAAATATTCAATTTATTTTTACCAAGTACACTTACTGCTGAAATATCTTTGAAAAACAAAGTTTTTGAAAAACTCTCACCTTTTATTTCGTATCGGTCACCAAAAAGCGAAAATTCAGCATCTCTGCTCACAAGACATTTTTCCTTATAAGGTATAACCTCATAAAAATTTGCTGTATCAGAACACACTCCATTATTATACGCAGCCAAATCCAAAGAATTCATAAACTTACATTGTGCGTCATACCATTCAGTTACAAATCTGTAAGGAAAATTTTCGCCCTCAAGTTCTTTTGAAGGGAGATACTTAACCTTCATTCCACATTTTTTACAAGTTGTCGTATCGTTATGACTATACCACTCCGAAATCCCACATTCAGGGCAGTAATAGATAGCCCTTTCAAGATATTCAGCTGATTTTTTATGAAAATATAAACCATCTTTTTTTCCCTCATTATGATAAAGCTTATCGCAAATTAAAGCATAAAGTTCTTCATCGGAAAGAGTAAGATAATCCTGAGGCTCAATAACCTCTTTAAGATAACAATGCATTTTACCACGTCTTATAACATCACTCCAACGTGGATGAACGCCATATCCACCCTCAATGCGAAAAACCGCGATAGGAAGCTTAAGACTCTTTGCAAGTCCTGATATAGCCTCTTTAACATATCCCGTTTCTCCACCGAAAGTACGATTACCCTCAGGGAACACCGCAATTGTTCCACCTTCTCTTGCAACCCTTATAGTATTCATAACGGCCCTTACATCTGTAACTGACTTTTTTATCGGAATAGGTGCCACAAGATATTTGATAATTTTTGAAACAAAACCTGATGAAAAAAGATCCTCACTTGCAAGATAATATATGCTGCCCTTAAAAGCAACATCTAAGAAAAACTGATCATATGCAGTCTGATGATTTGAAATAATAAAATACTGTCTTTTTTCTGAAACCTTATCAATTTTAACACCATATCTTATTTTCATATATATATGAAACGCAGGCAGAGCTATGTATCTTATAAGTTTATGGCGAAACTTAATCCACCTTTTTTTACTTTTCTTCTTCACCATAAAAACTCCCATATCATTTATTTACATTATTATAATATAAAATAAACAATATGTAAAGAAAAAGGTCGAATTTTCTGTATATAAAAGGCCTGCAAATTCAGTTAAACTCCACCTTGAACCTTACCATGCTTGAAAAGAAGTTTGTTTATTGTTATAATAGAAACTAACAAAAAATATCGTGAGGAAAAATAAATGAAAAAACTGAAGTCTCTTTTTCTGTATTTAATAGTAGGAGCAGGTGCCACCTTAGTTGAATGGGTTTTATTCTATTTTTTAAACAGTATTTTTGAAATTCACTACACATTAGCAACTACTGTCGCTTTCATAATTTCAACTTTTGCAAACTGGATATTGGGACGTCTTTTAATCTTTTCAAAAAGCAAAGCAGGACTTTTTAAAGAACTCCTTGAAATATACTCTGCCAGCGTAATAGGGCTAATTTTAAACCTTATTATAATGTGGGTTTGTATTTCATTATTAAATTTCCCTTCAATGGTATCAAAAATTATTGCTACTGCTCTTGTTTTTATCTGGAACTTTTTAATTCGCAAACTGTTTATTTATAAATAACAAGGAGGATTATAAATAATGACAGAAGAAGTTATTTTAAAACTAAAAGAAAAACATCCTGTTGTAAAAGACATTTTCGATTTAAAGGAAACAACATGGATTAATGAAAATAAACTTGATTTTAATAAAGCTATTTCAGCGTGTAAACTCTCATTGGAAGATGTAATCGATGCAAGTGACAGGCTCAAGCGTTTTGCAGACTTTTTTAAAGTTGCTTTTCCTGAAACCTCTGTCACTGACGGAATTTTAGAATCCCCCATAAAAGAACTTCCTTCAATGAAAAAAGTTCTTGAAAAAGAAAAAGGCATTTGTATCCCCGGTAAATTATGGGCTAAACTTGACAATAACCTTCCTATTTCAGGTTCAATCAAAGCAAGAGGTGGCATTTACGAAGTGCTTTATATTGCTGAAAAAATTGCACTTGAAAAAAAGCTGATAACAAAAGATACTCCATACAAAATATTTAACTCTGAAAAAATGAAATCTGTTTTTTCCGATTATTCCATTGCAGTAGGTTCAACCGGAAACCTTGGTCTGTCAATCGGTATTATCAGTGCCAAACTCGGTTTTAAAGTTACTGTTCATATGTCTTCTGACGCAAAAGCGTGGAAAAAAGATTTACTTCGCAGCATAGGAGTCACTGTAAAAGAATATGATTCCGATTACAGTGTCGCTGTGAAGCAGGGAAGAAAAGAAGCAGAAAATGACAAATATTGTCACTTTATAGATGATGAAAACTCAAAAACACTTTTCTTAGGTTACTCCGTTGCAGGACTTCGTTTAAAAAATCAACTAAAAGAAAATGGCATTGAAGTTAATAAAGAGCATCCCCTTTTTGTTTATCTTCCTTGCGGTGTAGGTGGCGGTCCCGGTGGTGCCGCCTTTGGTCTCAAGCTTATCTTCGGTGATAACGTTCATTGTTTTTTCGCAGAACCCACACACTCTGCCTGTATGATGCTCGGTATGGCAACCGGACTTCACAACAATATAAGTGTTCAGGATTTGGGAATTGATAATAAAACTGCGGCCGACGGTCTGGCAGTAGGACGTGCTTCAGGTTTTGTAGGAAAACTTATGACTCCTTTTATAAGTGGTTGTTATTCGCTTGAGGACAGTCGTATGTATCGTATGCTTGCCCAGATTTCGGATAGTGAAAATTTAAAACTTGAGCCAAGTGCTTTGGCCGGTGTTTATGGTATAACCCTTTTCTCAACAGACGATAATTTTTTATCTTATTTAAAAAATATGGATATTTCCAAGGAAAATATGAAAAATGCTAACCATATTGCCTGGTTAACAGGCGGAGGAATGGTCCCTGAAAATGAAATGGAAAATTATTATAAAACCGGAAAAACTTATGAATATATAAAAGCATCCCGAAAATAATCGGGATGCTTTTAATTTATTTTAGCGCATCAAACATATTCTCAATAAAGATAACAAATACCCTATTCATACTTTGCATATAATTTATCTTCAATATCTGTTGCCAATTCATCTATGCTACGCATATTTTCCTGATTTAACCAGACAGACATTTTTGCGTCATTTTCTGAATCGCCACGATTACACCATTTATAATATGGTATAAGACAGAAGTTTTTGCCTTTTGCAGTTTTACCTACTATATTTTCACCGCACTTTGTTAACTCAGGCATTTGTGATACTTCTATATTAACATTTCCACCGTTATCTATCCCCTCGGCACACATAACAAACGGTCCGTGCATAACAGCAATCTTACCGCGATTTTCTATCACTTTCGGATTACAGTATATTCTGCGAATCGGCACATCATAAGTCATAACAAGTGGCTTGTTTTCATCCCATATGTCTTCCACAACTGCGTATCCGTTTTCAACTCTGAACTCTTTTGACATAGAAAAATGTTCAACGTATTCCGGTATGCGGACTCTGACAATAATTCTTTTTCCTTTTGAATCGATGGTAATTTTATTATCAGACTGGCAAATTGAAAAGCACTCATTTTCATAACTGCTTCCGATAAACATATTAACATTTATGCTTTCTTCATCGTAAGAATAGATAAAGCTATTCAGTGCAGAGAAAATTTTCAAAATCATAGGTGGACAACAAGGACATCCGTGCCAAGACCATCGACGCAATTTTCCATCACTTTCTAGAGGATTTTGATAGAAAAAATGGCAAAAATCACTGCCAACAGCCGAAAGAATATTGTTATAAAGTGACCTTTCAAAACAATCAAAATATTTTGAGTTTGTAAAAACAATATTCATTTCGGTATTCCAGAATGCAAGTCCGATAGCTGCGCAGGTTTCAAGATACGCTTTATTCGGCAAATTATAATCAACATCAAACCCTTCAATATCGTGTCGTGCACCAATACCTCCGCTTATATGAAGTTTTTTATTAACAACACTATCCCAGAGAATATTCAAGACCTCAAGAAAGTCATCTCTTCCCTTTTCCTGTGCAACTACCGTTGCGCCTAAATAACAAAGCATTGCGCGAACCGAATGCCCTACAGCTTCAGTCTGCTTTGAAAAAGTAATATGATCCTGACTGTAATACGGCTTAAAAGTTTTACACAAGAAACGTCCGTTATGGTCACCTCTGGCATCATACCAGAATTCTGCTATTTCAAGATATTCTTCAAAATTCACATTGTTTTGTATAATAAACTCTTGCAAAAAAGAATCATCACGAAAAAGACGATAAAGCTTTACAAATGCTTCTTCAGGCAAAGAATGTCCCGGAACTATATTCTTTTTAGGGGACTTTCCTATAGTGTTCACTATAAGATTTGCCGCTTTTACAGCTGCACTCAAAAGAATGGTTTTACCTGTTGCATTATAATGACTTATTGCGGCTTCAATAAGACAACCATGGTTATAAAGATCGTGCTGTATTACAATATCGCCATCATTATCTCCCCACCGCTTATCAGGATAATCAAACATAGTCACTGTGCAGAGAAATCCGTCCTGTGCTTGTGCTTCTATAATAACCTCTATTAATTTATCAACATAAGCTTCCAGTATAACGTCCCGCTTGTCAGCCAAAAAATCACAGGCACCGCGAAGTGATTCAAAAAGCAATCCATCGAAAAAAGGAAGGCCTGTATGTTTATCACCATTTTCTGTTATCACAGAATGGAAATTCGCAATAAAATTTTCTTCCTCCATTTTATTAAAAACATGCGGTACAGTAATATTGCGAATGTTTTTAAGATATGGTGTCCAGAATTTGTCATCAATCTTAACACTGCCTACCTCAGGATACTTTTGAAACATAAAAATTCCTCCTTTTTTAAAAATTATATGGCATATAGTTGACATAATCTTGCTGAATATCCTATAATTATAGCAATAATTTATCTTTTGGGGTGTGCGATATGATTCTTCATCAGGCAACCAACTCTTTATCTAACTATAATTACAATGCCTTTTTTTATACCGACAAAATTTGGGAGCACCATTTCCACAAAAATTTAGAACTCATCTATGTTATTAAAGGTGCCGTAAACTGTACTGTCAACAACACAAAATACCGTTTAACAAGCAGAGACTTTGGTCTGTGTCTGCCTTATGATATTCACCGTTACGAGCCTGAAATCGATACACTATATTGGGTTTTGGTTTTTTCAGAAGATTATATAAGATATTTATCAAAACAACTTTCAAATAAAACGGGCAAAGGCTTTCAATTTCGTTGCAAAAACGCAGTCGAGGACTTTGTTAAACTGCAACTGATTAACAATACTACCCCTACAACGTTACAATTAAAATCATCGTTATACGCTGTTTTAGAAGAATATCTTAACAGCACAAAACTTATTGATAAATCTGTAAACGAATCGCGGATTGCAACTGTTGTTTCGGATTATGTGATAAAGCATCACACTCAAAAACTTACACTTTCAGATTTGGCCAAAAAATTCGGTTATGACTATAACTATATGTCCAGATGCTTTCACAATACTTTTAATATGACCTTTTCTGATTTTTTAAATATTCATCGACTTGAAACAGCAATCTCACTTTTAGAAAATACTGACGAAGCCATTATTTCGATAGCCTTTAAAAGCGGTTTTCAGAGTTTGAGAACCTTTAACGATTTTTTCAAAAAAAATACAAATCTGTCGCCTTCCCAATACAGAAAAGCATCCCGAAAATAATCGGGATGCTTTTTTTACGATGCATTTTTTAATTTATTTTCTTCTATACCTTGCGCAGTTTTTAGCATATTCTCAATAAATATCCCATATCCTCTCGTCGGGTCATTTACAAAAACGTGAGTCACAGCACCCACCAGTTTGCCGTCCTGAATAATAGGACTTCCGCTCATTCCCTGAACAATTCCGCCTGTTGCCTTTAATAAATCCTCATCGATAATTTCAATCACCATATTTTTAGTGGAATTTTTACTGTTTAACTTTGTCTTTTCTATCTCTATTTCATAGATTTCAGGATGCGTTCCGGAAATTGTGGTATATATATAAGCTTTCCCTTCTTTAACGTCCTGCTTTAAAGAAATTGGGATAGGTTCGTTTTCAGAAGGCTTATTTTTCAGTTGTCCGTAAACTCCGGTCTCACTGTTATTTAAAAGTTTTCCTACCACAGAATTAGAAATAAAAGTCCCCTTAAGTTCCCCGGGATATCCCGCTGTACCCTTAGTTATATCTAAAATTGTAACAGGCACAACCTCCCCACTCGAAAGAGGCAGAATTTCACCCGTATCAGCATCGCAAACCGCATGCCCCAATCCTCCAAAACTTCCGGTAACAGGATCATAAAAAGTAATTGTTCCTATCCCTGCTGAACTATCCCTCACCCAGATACCGCAACGATAAATACCGTCCGAAATACTTTTCACTGCCGAAAGCTTAATAGTCAATTCTTTATCTTGTCTTTTAATTTTAACTGTCATTTCTTTGCCTTTATTGTTATCTATTTTTTTGGAAATATCATTAAAAGAAGAAACTTTTTCCCCATTAAGTGACAAAATTATATCACCTTCTTTAATCCCTGCGATTTGTGCAGGTGAAACAGCTCCTCTATCAGTTTCAACGGGACTTAACCCAACTACAACAACTCCGTCTGTCAGCATTTTTATCCCAAATGGTGTCCCGCACGGCACGAGATATTTTTCATCAGTTTTATGAAGATAAGCAGTTTTAACAGGTATAATCCCAAAAGCTTTCAGTTCAACTGATTTTACAGAAGAAATCATATTCCCTGCCCTTACTTGTTTTTTTAGTTCAGGCTCTTTTACAGAAACTTCACTATGCTCATAAATATTAAGCTTTTCATCTGCATATATATAAAAATTATCAGGAATATCACTATCAAGATAAGTCACATATCCCATTATACAAGAAGTTAAAACTCCAAAAATTAAACTGGTAGTTTTAATTATTTTCCTCAATTTAAGCTCTCCTCCTTTCACTTTTTATATTTTTTGAAATTTTTCTTTTTTTATGTTTGGTTTTAATTTCAAAAATAATTTTCCCATTTTTAATTTAATTTAAACAAAAATAAAGGTGCAGATTCTTTATAGAATCTGCACCTTTTAATAATAAAATTTTTTAAAATATTACATAATCATTCAAGCCATACTCATTGACAAACTTTTTAGTATCACCTTTGATAAGCGGTAAAATATAATCACAAATTTCTTTTTGCACCTTTTTATCTTCAAGATTATACCATTTTTCCGGAACTGTTTTTTCTTTATTTGCGGCATCGTCAACATCTATTTCTGTAAACTCTATAGAATAAGGTGTGTCAGAAACTCTCTTTATTGCAACCATTTTACCGGTAATGCCCTTTACAGCAGTCTCAACACCATGTTTTCCAATGCCAAATCCCTCTTCAATATCAGAAAGCGAAGCTACATGAGAAGCACATCTCTGCATAAGATTAAATTCTATTGAACGCACCTTGCAGCCGATTTTTTCTTTAACTAAAAGCTCAAGATATTTTGCAACACCGCTTAAATAAGCATGCCCGAAATTATCAACTGCTCCACTTTTAGCAGAACTGCCAACATAATTTCCATCCTTGTCTCTTATTCCTTCGCTGACTGCAACTATAATATTATTCGTAGTTTCCATTTTTTCTTTTACTTTAATTATAAAATCATTTTCATCAAAAGGAACCTCGGGAATTGCAATAATGTCAGGTTTGCTATCGCCTAAATATTTAGGAACACCTGCCGCAAGAGTAAGCCATCCTGCGTCTCTTCCCATAATTTCAATAATAGTAACTGATTTTAAATTATATATAGAAAGGTCTCTGATAAGCTCATTCATTGTAACTGCAACATACTTAGCAGCACTTCCATAACCGGGAGTGTGATCAGTCAAAGGTAAATCGTTATCAATAGTTTTGGGAACACCTACAATAACAGGTGCATCTTCTTTACCCTCATAATATTTACTGAGTTTGCTGACAGTATCCATACTGTCATTTCCACCTATGTATAAAAAATATCCTATATTATATTTTTTAAAGGTTTCATCTATCTTTTTATAAAAATCATCATTTAAATCTGCAGGCAACTTACATCTGCAGGAACCCAAAGCCATTGCGGGAGTAACTTTCAATTTTTCAAAATCAGAAAAATTTGTCAAGTCAATAACGTTATCGTTTAAAATACCCTCGATACCGTTTTTACTTCCATAAACTTTTCCGATGTCTGAGTTTTGTTGTGATGCAGCTATTACACCTGCCAAAGTTGCGTTAATAGCAACACTCGGGCCACCTGACTGACCAACTATTAAATTTCTTTTCATAATATACTCCTTTGCATAAATAATTACTTTAACTTTTAAAACAATGTAAAATTAAATTTATTCATCAAAATCAAAATCTATATCGCTGAAATCAAATTTCTTATTAACTTCTTCCTTAATTGGTTTTATTTCTGCCTCTTCAGGTTCTTCATACTTGTTTTTCAAAATAACATGAATCATCATGGTAATTCCTGCAATAAAAAAGAGAATTCCAAGACTCCACCAGATAAAAATCATTTTTCCGTCTTTACTTTGCAACGAAACAAGCATTTTTCCCAGAAAAGCACTTTTGCTCGTAACGATTCCCAAAAATCTGGTATCCCCTGCTGATATAATAATTTCTTCATTTTTTTCGTTTAAAAGAAAATAATCCATTCCGTCAATTTTCTCAAGGCGACGTACTAATAAATATTCACCATTAAACTGTTCATAATAAAAAGCAACCAAATCACCTTCTATAAAAGAAGTGGAAGGTATATGCTTAACTACAATCATCTCATTGTTATTAATAACAGGCTCCATATCATTTGACTGCATCAAATGATAACTTTTACCAAAAATATTAAAAGTCCCTGTTTTATCTGCATTATTTGCGCCGATCACCAAAATTATCAGGCCGATTATACTGCACAATATAATAAAACTGCATACGATAGCAATAATATATTTGAATGTAGAAGACATTGTTTTATTCAAAACTTCCCCTCCCCAATACTGAAAAACAACGTATTTGCTTAATTTAACATTGTTATTATAGCTTAAAAAATATAATATTGCAAGTAAATAAAAATATTTTTTAAAAAAAGTGTTGACAAATGAATTTTGATTGTGTATAATAATATTCGTTCCTTGAACGGCATAGTTCAAAGACGAAGAAATGTGGGGGTATAGCTCAGCTGGGAGAGCACCTGCCTTACAAGCAGGGGGTCACAGGTTCGAGCCCTGTTGTCCCCACCATTTTTTTGGCCCGCTAGCTCAGCTGGTTAGAGCGCTAGCCTGTCACGCTAGAGGTCGTGGGTTCGAGCCCCATGCGGGTCGCCAAATATTAATCATCAAATCCCGTTTTGTTGCATATATATAAAACGGGATTTAGGTGATAACATATTTGCCTCTGTAGCTCAGTCGGTAGAGCAGGGGACTGAAAATCCCCGTGTCGTTGGTTCGATTCCGACCGGAGGCACCATAAAAATGCGGATTTAGCTCATTTGGTAGAGCGTCGCCTTGCCAAGGCGAAGGTGGCGGGTTCGAGCCCCGTAATCCGCTCCATAAAAAAAGCAGCACCCATAAGGGTGCTGTTTTTTTTATGGCACCGCATACGCGGTGCGAGAACCCGCGCTCACGAAGTGAGCAAAGGGCGAACTTTCCGTCCTCGTTTACGAGGTAACGGCGAGAGCCGTTAAGGAAATTCGTTTGCTTGCCGCTTGCGGCAAGCTGTGTCGAGCCCCGTAATCCGAAGGCGAAATTACAGTAAAAGGTTGGTTTTCCCCACCCCCACCCCCTCGATCCCCCTCGCCAGCCCCGAGGGGGATTTTGTTTGCGCGTAGCCGTTTTGGTTGTGCGAGGGCGGTTGATTGTTGTGGACTGTCCGGAGGTCAGTCCCTACAAAAGTTAGTTTACGTTAGGGGCGGACAGTCGGGGACGCCTGTCCCTACAAGGTTAGTTGGTGTTGGGATCTCTCCTTCCGTCACGGCAAGCCGTGACACCTCCC
>JAZRIW010000006.1:0-80728 GCA_045645505.1 Fumia sp. | reverse complement strand
TTGCTTTTTAAATTAAAACATGCTATCATCTAATAAACAGTAGGTGAAATAAAAAGCAAGGTTTTTCAACCGAAAAACCTTGCCATGGCGGAGTGGGTGGGATTCGAACCCACGTCCCTCAGGGGGCATCATGATTTCGAGTCATGTCCGTTATGACCACTTCGATACCACTCCGTATATATAAACTCACAAAAAGTGAATTTATTTCAATATTCAATTAAATTCATAACGGAAATGTACGTTATGTCCTGTTGCGGTGCCCGAAATTTTTAATAACTGTCGTAAAAAATTTCGACCGCTGCCACTCCGTAGCCTTCGATTTATCTGCCACCGGCAGTGCTTGTAAACGTCTCCACTTCGATGCGTCTATATTTTGATAGGTGTTTTCATATGCAACGTGATATATTTTATCATAAAAATATCGGAATGTCAAAGAAAAAATGACATTCCGTGTTAATTTTAAAAATTAATATAATCGGCATATGCATAACCAACAATCCCTCTATAACCTACTACGTACCAGTCGCCTGTGCGGGAATATACGGTTACTGTGGCACCATTTGGGATACTGCCTTTTACAGCTGAAGAAGTATTTGGTTTGCTACGGATATTCAGTCCACCTGAACGGGTAGCAACTCTGCCCTGACGAATGGGTTCGGGAGTTATAAAAGGAATACCAAAATACTCAGTAAGGGAAAGTACAGTATTTGCCGCTATTTCATTAAGATTATTTTTTATCCAGTTTGCATCATCTTCATTGTCGTGATAGGCATATTCAATGAGAACGGAGGGAACCTTAGGTTGCCTTACTTCACCGAGTCTGGTTGTAGATACAGCTCTTACAAGTTCCGGGTTCGGATAAATGCGTTTTAAGTTTTTAGCTATTATATCCGCTAATCGTCTTCCGTTTATACTGGTGGGATAATAATAGACATCTGTACCTTGAAATTCACCATATCTTCCTTCGGGGGCAGCATTTGAATGCAGGGCAAGATGTATATCATAATTTCCTGCATTTGATGCTCTGATAGAAGAAACAGCAGTCATATCGGGAGTATTTCTTGTGTATTGAATTCCACTTGAAAGTAAATAGGGGACCATAGCGTCAGCGAGGCGATTCATCCAATATTCCTCTGACCCTCCGTTTACGTATAAATTTGCTTCCTGAGTAGAAGGACTTAAATAAATTTTTGGCAAGCTAATTCTCCTTTCTTTCAGATGTATCATTTTATGCGAAAAATTCAAAATATGTTCTGTAAATATATATCTGGAAAAAATAAATATTTTTTTAAAAAAGGCTTGACAATTAATGAAAGCTTTGATATAATAGCATATGTTCCGTTCAGGGAATGTGCAGATGTGGTGGAATGGCAGACACGCTACCTTGAGGTGGTAGTGAGCGACGCTCGTGTGGGTTCAAGTCCCGTCATCTGCACCACTAAAGAAACGACAATTTTCCATAAGAAAGTTGTCGTTTCTTTTTGTACTTGTAACTATTCATTATTCTTTCTTTTTTAAAATAAAAGATAAAATGAGGAATGTATCATATCAGATATACCCCCCTGTTGACTATATACCCCTGTGGGGTATATTATATTATCGGGAGGTGTGATATGGACAATAATTGTTGTAACAAAAAAACTAAAAGAAGTCCAGAGGATAAAAAGTTAATAATTAACAGGCTGAACAGAATAAGCGGTCAAATTAATGGAATTACTAAAATGATAGATAATGACGCATACTGTAATGATGTTTTAATTCAATTATCTGCCGTTAAAAATTCTGTCAAAAGTTTATCAACGCACATTTTAGAAAATCATTTATATATGTGTGTGACCAGAGATTTGGAAAACGGTGATATGGATTCCATTGATGAACTAATTAGTCTGTTTAAAAGATTTAATCAATAGGGAGGTGTAAATATGGATAAATTTGCAATTTGCGAAAAATGTGGTGCAATGGTTAAGGTTTTGGTTGATTGTACTTGTGAAAACTGCGGCATTAAATGCTGTGGCGAAATTATGAAAGAAATTTCTGAGGAAGAAGCAAAAAAACATTTGGAGAAAAAATAATTAACACAACTTATTAAAATAAAAACCGCGGATTCTATAAGAATCTGCGGTTTTTTATGAGAATTCTTATAAAATATATTTTTTTAAAAACAACAAAATAACAAGTTAATGTAACATTATACCATTTTTTCATATAAAAAGTATATGTATAATTATGGGGGAGGCGATAAGTATGAAAATAACGTTTTTAGGTGCAGGAAGTACTGTTTTCGCAAGAAATGTAATAGGAGACTGTATGTGTGTAGAGTCATTAAGGGACAGCGAGTTTGCTCTTTATGATATCGATTCGACACGTATTGAGGAAAGTAGAACCATTTTGGAGGCAATGCGGAAAGAGAAGGGAAACTTCGGTAAAATAGAGTGTTATGTAGGTGTTGAAAATCGTAAAGCGGCCCTTAAGGGTGCTGGTTTTGTGGTAAATGCTATACAGGTTGGTGGTTACGATCCCTGTACTATTATTGATTTTGAGGTGCCTAAAAAATATGGACTTCGTCAGACAATAGGTGATACTTTGGGGATAGGCGGTATTATGCGTGCACTTCGTACAATACCTGTTATGGATGATTTTGCAAGGGATATGGCCAAAGTTTGTCCTGATGCATTATTATTAAATTACACCAATCCCATGGCTATGCTGACAGGATATATGCTTCAGCATACCCCTGTAAAAACAGTAGGTCTTTGTCACAGCGTACAGATTTGCACAGAGAATCTTTTAAAATCACTTGATATGGAAGATAAAATTGAAGGAAGAAAAGAACTGATTGCCGGAATTAATCATATGGGATGGTTACTTGAAATCAAGGATAAAAATGGCGTTGATCTTTATCCGGAAATCAAGTCTAAAGTTGATGCGTATATTGAAAATCCGTCAAATACTGATAAGGTTCGTATGGATTATATCAGGAATTTCGGATATTATTGCACAGAGTCCAGCGAACATAACGCAGAATACAATCCTTTTTACATAAAAAGTAAATATCCTGAATTGATCCAAAAATTCAACATTCCGTTAGATGAGTATCCGCGTAGATGTATCGACCAGATTGATGCGTGGAAAAAAGAGTATAAAGAGTTATCTGAAACCGGTATAAAAGAGCATGAAAGAAGTCGTGAATACGCTTCATGGATAATGCAGAGTATAGTTGAGAATAAGCCTTATCAGATTGGCGGAAATGTTTTAAATAAAGGACATCTTATTTCCAATTTCCCTGAAAATGCGTGTGTAGAAGTACCTTGTCTTGTGAATGGAAATGGCATAATACCTTGCAGTGTAGGTGCGTTGCCACTACAGTGTGCTGCAATGAATATGTCAAATATCAATGTCCAGCTTCTTACTATTGAGGCGGCAAAAACAAGGAAAAAGGAACACATATACCAGGCGGCAATGATGGACCCTCATACCGGCAGTGAACTTGATATTGATACTATTAAGAAAATGGTTGATGAGCTTATAGAGGCACATGGAAACTATTTACCACAGTTTAATTAGTTTTAAAGGAGCACGAAGTGCTCCTTTTTTATTCGATTGTCATTATTACTTAAATAAAATTAAAATGGTTTTTTATTAAAAAAAATGCTCTAAACTATTGAAAAATTTATAAAAATATGATATGCTATATTTTGCTTAATTATAAAGCAGGCATGAATACAGTTATTATAAAGAGGAGGCACAAAATTATGGAGTTATATATTTCTGTTTTTGTTTTGGCTACTGCAATCATTGCATTATTATTTTCATGCTATAAGTTTTTTGAGGTAAAAAGAAAACCTGAAGGAACAGACGAGATGAAGAAAATCTCTGCAAAAATCCGTAAAGGAGCTATGGCATATCTCAAACGTCAATATAAGACAGTAGGGATATTTTTTGTAGTAATGGTAGTGTTACTTTCAGTTTTTGCATCATTAGGTTTTCTTACAGTCTTTGTACCGATTGCATTTATAACCGGTGGATTATTTTCAGCACTTTCCGGATTTATCGGTATGAAAATTGCTACATATGCAAACTCCCGTACTGCTAATGGTGCAAGAGAAGGTCTCGACAAAGGATTAAAAATAGCCTTTTCTTCAGGAACTGTTATGGGTATGACAGTTGTTGGTTTGGGATTGTTTGATATAAGTTTTTGGTTTATGCTTTTGAAATTTGTGTTTAAACTTCCTATTGAGGAAACTATGGCTGCGATGCTTACTTTTGGAATGGGTGCAAGTTCAATGGCTCTTTTCGCAAGAGTTGGTGGTGGTATTTTTACAAAAGCCGCTGACGTTGGTGCTGACCTTGTAGGTAAAGTAGAAGCAGGAATTCCTGAAGATGACCCCAGAAATCCTGCTTGTATCGCTGATAACGTTGGTGACAACGTAGGTGACGTTGCAGGTATGGGTGCTGACTTATATGAATCTTATGTTGGTTCTATAATATCTTGCGGAGCACTTGCTGTTGCTGCAGGTATAGGAATAAAAGGTGTTCTTTTGCCTATGCTTATTGCAGGTATCGGAATACTGGCATCTATAATTTCAACATGGTTTGTATCTACTAAAGAGGGTGCTACACCAAAAATGTTGCTTGGCTCTTTAAGAAAAGGTACATATTCTGCTGCAATAATTTCTACAATTGCAAGTTTGGTAGTTATTAAACTTATTTTACCTGAACATATAGGTCTTTTCGGCTCAGTTTTATCAGGACTCTTAGCCGGAGTTTTAATAGGATTTTTCACAGAATACTATACATCTGATACATATAAACCCACTCAGAAACTTTCTGAATCTTCAAATACGGGTAGTGCTACAATCATTATTGACGGATTGGCACTCGGTATGAAGTCAACTGCAATTCCTGTTGTTATTGTTGGTGTTTCTGTTATTGCAAGTTATTTCTTTGCAGGTGGTGCAAATGCCTTTACTTCAGGTCTTTATGGTGTAGGACTTTCTGCTGTAGGAATGCTCGCAACTCTTGGTATTACCTTAGCAACAGATGCTTATGGACCCGTTGCAGATAATGCAGGTGGAATAGCTGAAATGAGCGGATTACCTAAAGAAGTTCGTGAAAGAACTGATGCCCTTGATTCCCTTGGAAATACTACAGCGGCAACAGGAAAAGGATTTGCTATTGGTTCAGCAGCTTTAACAGCTTTGGCTTTGATTGTTTCTTATACCGATAAGATTTCAGGTATAGATGAAAATTTATTGAATTTAAGTATAACAAACACCCCCGTTCTTATTGGACTTTTCATCGGTGCGATGTTACCGTTCTTGTTCTCTGCTATGACAATGAATGCAGTTGGTCGTGCAGCTCAGAAAATCGTTGTTGAAGTAAGAAGACAGTTCAGAGAAATTACTGGTCTTATGGAAGGTAAGGCAGAGGCTGATTACGAAACCTGTATTGATATATGCACAAAAGCATCATTGAAAGAAATGATTTTACCCGCTGCTTTAGGTATCATATCTCCGGTAATGGTTGGCTTGATTCTTGGCTGTAATGGTGTTGTAGGTATGCTTGCAGGTGCTCTTGTTTCAGGATTTGTATTGGCTATTATGATGTCAAATTCCGGTGGAGCTTGGGATAATGCTAAAAAATATATTGAAGCAGGAAACTTTAATGGTAAAGGTTCTGAAAATCACAAAGCTGCAGTAGTTGGTGATACAGTAGGAGACCCGCTTAAAGATACTTCCGGTCCTTCTGTAAACATTTTGATTAAGCTTTTGTCAATGGTATCAATTATTTTCGCAACAATCGTTGCAGCTTATGGCGGATTAGGAATATTCTAATAAGATATAAAAAATCGGAGTGATTTCACTCCGATTTTTTTTTGAAGTTATATGGTGTAACTCCTGTGTGTTTTTTGAAAACAGATATAAAATAACTTACATTTTCAAAACCTAAAGAATATGAAATTTCGCTGACTAAAAGAGATGTGTTTGTTAAAAGACGTTTTGCATCAATTATACAAAGTGAATTACAATAGCTTTTTAAAGTTTTTCCGTTATATTTTTTAAAAAGATGGCTTATATATGATTTACTGATGTTTAAGTTCTTTGAAATTTCAGTGATTGAAACATTGATATGCTTTTCGTTTAAATAGAGTAAAATTTCATTATAACGCTTGTTTTCTTCAGTGTATGGTGTATCGTTGAGACTTTGTATAAGCTTTTTTAACATAAGCGCAAGTGGATAAATCAAAGTGTCAAGCAATTCTTTTTTTGGGGGAATGGGACAAAGAGAATCAGATACTGTACCATAGCCGCTTACAGCTATATAAAGTGCTGTATCATTATCTACAATAATGGGTTTTATGTATTCTTTAACCTGTGCGTGACATTTACAGATATAAGAAGTGTTATCTTCAGATTCAGTTAAGATTTTTGTCTGATGAGCAAAGCATTTTTCAATTTTTCCTGATTTTTTAATTTCTGCACAGTATGGGTTTTTGTGATTATTAAATTCATTTGAAATTTTTAAAAATTGTGAGTCTGACTTTAAAAACTGATATTTTTTTGAATAATGGATTGATACCCATAATTTATAATCATTTTCCAAAAGTCGCATATAATTTAAAATTTGAGAAGGTAAATTTTCCATAAAAACCTCTTGTGTGCATTTTATTTATATTTTTTAGCATTTTATTTGTAGAAATATCAGAAAAATATTATTATAATTATATTAAAATATAATTTTTTTGTCAAGGAGCATTTTATAATGAAAAATAAAGTTACAAGAATTGATGCAGATTTTGTTATTGCCGGTGGTGGTATTCCGGGGGTGTGTGCTGCAATTCAGGCCGCGCGTATGGGACTTAAAACTGTACTTATAAATAATCGTCCGTCTTTTGGAGGTAATGGCAGCGGCGAAATTATGATAAACATATGCGGTGCCACAGGTACTCAGGAATTTAATAATCACGCAAGAGAGACAGGTATTATCGAAGAGCTTATTACTGAAAATATCTATAGAAATCCTAACGGAAATCGTTGGATATGGGACAGTGTTATACTTGAAAAGCTTTACAACGAAGAAAATCTTTTGTTGTTTCCCAATACCTGTATTGATGAAGTACATATGAAAGGCAAAAAGATTAAATATATTGCAGGTACTCAGAGTACAAATGAAAAGAGATTTAAATTTTATGCACCGGTATTTATGGACGATACAGGTGATGGAACAGTTGCATTTCTTTCAGGTGCCCGGTATCATTATGGAAGAGAATCAAAAAGTGAGTTTGGTGAAAGTATAGCACCTGATGAAGCTGATAATTCAGTTTTGCCAAGTACAATGGTGTTTTTCTCTGAAAAACGTGACCATCCTGTTTCATATAAGGCACCATCTTTTGCAACTGATTTCACAAAGACTAACGTATTTGAGTACAGAGAAATTCCAAAAGATGCTTTTGACCAGTTTGTATGGTTTTATGAGATTGATGGTAATTTAAATCAGGTCGATGATGCTGAAGATATCATAAAACATCATAAACAGTTTATTTATGGTATCTGGGATTATATCAAAAACAGCGGTAATTTTGATGCTGATAATCATGAACTGTCTTATATCGCCCCCATTATGGGCAAACGTGAGGGAAGAAGATTTTTAGGTGATTATGTTTTAAAGGAAGAGGATCTTATAAAGCAAAAAGATTTTGACGATACTGTAGGTTATGGCGGTTGGTCGATTGATCTTCATGCAATCGACGGATTTTATTCTAAGGAAATAATTAACCGACATATCTTCCTTGACGGTGTGTATCAGATTCCATATCGCTCAGGTTATTCAAAAGATACCAATAACTTATTTTTAGCGGGAAGATGTATGTCAACAAGCCATGTGGCTTTCGGAAGTACACGCGTTATGTCAACACTTGCTACTGTGGCACAGGCTAACGCGGTAGCCGCATTCCTTTGTAAAAAGTATAATTGTACTCCCCGTGATGTCGGTAAAAAGCATATAGATGAATTGCAGAGAGTTTTGCTTAAACATGACCAGCATATTATCGGTAAAAAGTATAGTGACAATGAAAATCTTGCTTCGGAAGCTACTATAAATGTTTCGTCAGTAAGAGATATAGGTTATACTGATGGGGAAGGCAGTCTTATTTTTAATATGCCTTATAGTATAACTTTTCCTGTTATCAAAAAGTTTTCAGGTATTAAGTTGTTTTTAAAATCTTCAGAGGATACAACAATTAAATATTCGCTTTATAAACCCTCAAAGCCTGAAAATTATAATCCCGACAAACTCATTTTTAGTGGGGAAGTGGCAGTAAATAAATCTGATACCTTTAATGAAGTGATTTTGGAAGGAAATAAAGAGCTTGAAACAGGATTTTATTTCCTCTGGATTGAAGAAAATGATAAAATTTCAGCAAAATGCGGTAGCAGACATTTAACTGAAACAGTTACTTCTTATCTTCTGAGCGCAGAAAATGAAATTACCTGGATTGATGTTAAAACTCTTAAAAATAAAAAAGCTCTCTGGAGAAAATCAACTGAAAATCTTTGTTATGAAACAATTGAGAAAGAGGATGTTTTTAAGGGCGAAAATCTGATAAATGGGTATTCAAGGCAATATAAACTTCCAAATGCATGGCAGTCAAAAGGTGTGGAAAATGAGTTTGTGGAGTTTAATTTTAAAAAGGCTGTTGATTTTTCAAAAGCTGTCCTCTTATTTGATTCATCGTTGTCAGAGTATATAAGATGTACTAAAACGAGAACTGAACGAGTGCGTCCGTTACTTGTAAAGGATTATGAAATTCAGATAAAGGATAAAAATGGTGATTATAAAACAGTTGCAGAGGTTAAAGATAATTATCAGCGTTATAATGAAATTGATTTAGGTGAGCAAAACAGCGATTCTTTGAGAATTGTTTTTAAATCTACAAATGGTCAGCCATATATAAGTTTATTCGATGTGAGAATTTATTAAAAAAAAGCAGGGTAAAAGCCCTGCTTTTTTTATCAGATTATATGATTTCTGCATCTTTTTTTAAGGATTTTCCGGTTTGTTGCCTGTAAAGTTTTAACATATATCTTGCATCACAAAAGCCTAATGTTTCGGCAATTTCTTCGGTATTATGATTATTCTGGTAAAGGTGTTTTGCTTTGGCAAAACGAAGTTCATTTCTGTACTCGATGGGAGATTTACCGAGTAGTTCTGAGAACTTTTTTCTGAAATAACTTTCACTTAAATTACATTTGTTGGCGTAGGTTTTAACAGGGAGATTTTTTTCATAATTTTCGTTTATGAAAGTTACAGCATCTTCGATGAGTGCATATTCTTTAGGTTTTTCTGTTTCTGCCAGAACAGAGAGTATTTTAATTGTTGTCAGTTTGATTTTAAGAAAGTTGCGTGGGATTGTGTTGTGAATATCTGAAACCTTTTCAAAAAGTTTTTTTATTTTTTCGTTTTGTAAGATGTCATTTTTAGTGTAAACATCAAGATCTTTTTCGTCTGAAAAAATATCACCATCAAAACAGATGCCTATTCCTACTCCATCTTGCAAAGCTCTTGTTTTATAGCAGGTGTTGTGGGGAATGAATATAAGGGTATTGGGTTTAACGGTGAAGGTTCTTTTGTTTACTATGTATTCACGTTCTCCGCTAACGATAAAATGAAGCAGATTGTTTTTTCTTGGAGTTTCGCTGTAATCAAGATATTTTGATGTTTTTTCATAGAACATTTTAAGGGCATATATGTTTTTTATATCGAAATCCATAAAATTAAGCTGGTATAGTTTATTTAAAATTGAAATCAACCCCTTAAAGTATTATTTTATATTTTATATCAATAAAAAAGGGATGTCAAGAAAAATCGAATAATACTCATTTAAAGTCAAATTGTGTATTGAAAAAAACATTTTCTGATATAAAATATAGGTAGATGATGAATTTGATAAAGGGGAATTGTTATGGATAAAAGAAACTGGAAAATAATTTACACTTCTTATAAAGGAATGGAGAAAAAGGCGATTGAGCTCATTAACAAGGAAATGGGTGCGCTCATCTTAAGGGATGCGGAGGTTTACAGAATTCATATACTTCCCTGTGAACAGGTTAATAATGCTGTTATTGATAAAAATGTAGTTGTAATCGGTATTTTTGATGAAAATGAAATTATCAGAAAATATATTAGAAAAGATGAAATTAAAGAGGACGGTTACGTTGTTAAGGTGACGAATGAGGGCGAAAACAAGGTGGTTTTAATTACTGCAAACGATGAAACCTCACTTTTTTATGGAGCTGTAGATTTTGTCGATGATTATTTTGCATTTGCGGTGCCCAAAGACCATCACCCGATAAGACTTGTTGACGAAATTTTTAGCTTTGATTTGCCTGATTACTATATTTCTTCGGCACCTCAGATTAAAACAAGGAATATTTTTACCTGGGGGCATCCCATTACAGATTACAGAAATTATATCGAAAATATGGCACGTCTTAAATTGAATCAGCTTATTATCTGGAATGATTATGTACCGCTCAATGCGGAAGATATTGTAAATTATGCTCACGAATATAATATTAAGGTCATTTGGGGGTTTGCCTGGGGCTGGAGCAGAAATTGTATGGACGGGGAAGTAAATGCGCTTGAAGAACTTGCTGAAACTATCCTTGAAAACTATAAAAATAACTATAAAAATCTGTCTGGTGACGGTATTTATTTTCAGTCATTTACCGAAGTTAATGTTGATAGAATCGGTGATAAGCTCATTGCCGAAGCGGTTGTTGATCTTGTGAATATGGTATCTGAGGAGATTTATAAGATAACTCCTGATTTACTCATTCAGTTCGGACTTCATGCCACTTCTGTTAAAGACAAGCTTCAGTTTATTGACAAGGTTGACAAACGAGTTGAAATTATCTGGGAAAACTGTGGAGCATTCCCGTACTGGGGTGATCCTTTAAAAGTAAATGATGAAGAATTTTTGAAAACTATTGAATTTAACCGGGATATTATGGCACTTCGTGATAATGGGGCTATTGGTATGCTTTTTAAAGGTTTTGTTACTTTAGACTGGTGTGGTGACAGGTTTGTACATCAGCAGGGCCCATTTGTACTTGGTGTTTCTTCCGAAAAGCTTAAAAATCACGACAAAGAAATGCTGAAACCTATCTGGAGATATTTTCAGACGGGTTATATGAAAAATGGCGAATACGCTTATAGGATGGCGAAGTTTATTGCTGAAACACGTCCTGATGCAACTTTAGGTGTTGCGGCTCAGCTTTCGGGTGGTATCTGGTTTGCACATGCACTTACATCACAGATTTTTTGGGAGTGTGACAAACCTTATGATGAAATTTTTGAAAAGGTATCAAAGCGTCGTTCGGTAGAGATTGTGTAACAAAAAAATTGCAGATGCTTTTTAGTGTCTGCAATCCTTTTTCAGAACCTTATTACTATAAAATCTCTTGACTTTTTCTGTTATATTTGGTATAATTTACTGCGTTATGCGGGTATGGCGGAATTGGCAGACGCGTTAGATTCAGGTTCTAATGGTCGAAAGGCTATGCAGGTTCAAGTCCTGTTACCCGCACCAATTTTGAGCCTTGATACGCAATTTGCATATTAAGGCTCCTTATATTATGATAAGATTAAAGGAGAAAATGATTATGAAAATTCTTTTCCAGGGCGATTCTATTACAGATTGCGGAAGATATCCCGAAGAATACAGCTATGGATATGGTTATCCCAATCTTGTTTCTGCACAACTTGGATTTGAGAATCCAAAGAAATATGATTTTGTAAATAAAGGCATCAGCGGTAATCGCATTGTTGATGTTTATGCGAGAATAAAACGAGATATTATAAATTTAAAGCCCGATTTTATGAGTATTCTTATCGGGGTTAATGATGTATGGCATGAGTATGTAGAAACTCCAAATGGCGTAGCTAATGACAAATTTTATAAGGTTTATTGTATGCTTATTGATGACCTTAAAGAAGCATTACCTGAGCTTAAAATTATGATTTTGGAACCTTTCTGTCTTAAAGGCTCAGGAAATGAAAATTATTTTGATGACTTTAAGGTGGAGGTTTTAAAACGAGCTGAAATGGCTAAAAAGGTAGCCGAAAAGTATAATCTTATCTTTGTACCACTTCAGGAAAAATTTGATGAGGCTTCTAAAGAAGCTCCGAATGATTACTGGCTTCGTGATGGTGTTCATCCTACACATTGTGGACATGAGCTCATTAAAAGAGAGTGGCTTAAAGGTTTTAACAGTTTATAATAAAAAAATCCCGGGTTTTTTTAACCTCGGGATTTTATTTTTACTTATTGTTTGGTTGTTTCTTCGGTTGCGCCGCAGCATTTTTTATATTTTTTACCGCTTCCGCAGGGGCAGGGATCATTTCTGCCTATTTTTTTGACTCTTACAGGTTCTTTCTTTACAGATCTGTCGCTATCGCCGTGGAATGCGATTGTAGGTTTAGCAACCTGTTCACGTTTAACTTCCTGGTCGGAACGAATCTGAACAGTCAAGAGCATTCTTACAGTATCTTCTCTGATAGCGGCAACCATTTCGTCAAACATATCAAATCCTTCTACGCGGTATTCAACAACGGGATCGTGTTGACCGTAAGAACGAAGATGTATGCCTTTTTTGAGTTCATCCATATTATCAATGTGGTCCATCCAATAGCGGTCAACATTTTTAAGGAGAACTACACGTTCAATTTCACGCATTTGCTCTTCACCGAAAAGTTTGTCTTTTTCGCTGTAAATATCAAGTGCTTTATTTACAAGGGTTTCAACAATATCTTCTTTTTCGGTTGAAGCTAAATCGTTAATATCTTTAAACTGAAGGTCATCTTCGGTTGTAAGATAGCCCATAAAGTGATTACGCAATCCGTCAATATTCCAGTTGTCGTGAATATCATTGTTTGGGAGATAGGTGTTGACGGTTTCGGTGATACTGTTTTTGATCATATCAAGAATAGAGTTATGAATATCATCACCATTTAAAACCTGAGCGCGTTGTGCATAGATAATTTCACGCTGTTTATTCATAACGTCGTCAAAGTTAAGAACACTGCGACGGATACTGAAGTTACGTCCTTCAACTTTTTTCTGTGCTGATTCGATAGAGTTAGTAAGCATCTTCATCTCTATAGGTTCATTTTCATCCAAATTGAAGGTTTCCATAATATTCTGAATACGCTCACCACCGAAAAGACGCATAATATCATCTTCAAGTGACAAGAAAAATCTGCTTTCACCGGGGTCACCCTGACGACCTGCACGACCTCTTAACTGATTGTCGATACGTCTTGATTCGTGACGTTCGGTACCTAAAATGAAAAGGCCACCTGCATTTCTAACTTCTTCAGCTTCTGATTTGATGAGTTCTTTATATTTATTTTCAAGTTCTCTGAAAGTTTTGCGGGCATTTAAGATATCTTTATTGTCGGTTTCTCCATATCCTACTGCTTCTACAATGAGTTCTTCCTCAAATCCCATTTTCTTCATTTCATTTTTTGCTAAAAATTCTGCATTACCGCCGAGCATAATATCGGTACCACGACCTGCCATATTTGTAGCGATTGTTACAGCACCTTTTTTACCTGCCTGAGCGACAATCTCAGCTTCTTTTTCATGATATTTAGCGTTCAAAACTTCGTGCTTGATGCCACGTTTTTTAAGCATAGAGCTTAAAAGTTCAGATTTATCAATGGTTATGGTACCTACAAGCACAGGCTGATTCTTTTTGTGACATTCTATAATCTGATTGATAACAGCATTGTATTTTCCGCGTTCGTTTTTAAATACAACATCGTTGTTATCCACTCTCTGAACCGGTTTATTGGTAGGAATTTCGATAACATCAAGGCTATATATCTCTCTGAATTCGGATTCTTCTGTCATAGCTGTACCGGTCATACCGGAGAGCTTAGTATAGAGTCTGAAAAGGTTCTGGAAGGTTATGGTAGCAAGGGTTTTTGATTCTCTTGCAACTTTAACTCCTTCTTTAGCCTCAATAGCCTGATGCAGACCTTCATTATATCTACGACCTATCATAAGACGACCTGTGAATTCGTCAACGATGATTACTTCTCCGTCTTTTACAACGTAATCCTGCTCATTGTGCATAATACCATGAGCTTTAATCGCCTGATTGATATGATGCAAAATGGTCATATTGTCAGGGTCCATAAGGTTTTCAAGATTAAAATACTGTTCGGCTTTTTTAACACCTGAAGGTGTTAAGGTAGCAGTTTTTGCTTTTTCGTCAATAATATAATCGCCATCAATTCCATCGTTGTCAACTTTATCATCTAATTCAACAACTTTGTGCATTTTTAAAGTACGTGCAAAAAGGTCAGCCATTTTGTAAAGGTCGGTTGACTTATCACCTGCACCTGAAATGATAAGGGGAGTACGCGCCTCATCAATAAGAATTGAGTCAACTTCATCGACAATAGCGAAATTGAAAGGACGCTGAACACGTTGATCCTTGTAAATTACCATATTGTCTCTGAGGTAGTCAAAGCCGATTTCGTTATTGGTACCATAGGTAATATCAGCATTGTAAGCTTCACGTCTGCCTTCATTATCTATATCGTGGATTATAAGACCAACGGAAAGGCCTAAATATTTATATACTTTTCCCATCCACTCGGAGTCACGTTTTGCAAGGTAATCGTTTACAGTTACAATGTGAACACCTTTTCCTGAGAGGGCATTAAGATAAGCGGGGAGGGTAGAAACCAAGGTTTTACCTTCACCTGTTTTCATTTCGGCAATTCTGCCCTGATGTAAAACGATACCACCTATAATCTGAACGGGGAAGTGACGCATATTGAGTACACGCGCTGCTGCTTCTCTACAAGTTGCAAACGCATCCGGAAGAATATCGTCTAAGGTTTCACCTGCTGCTAAACGATCCTTTAACTTCTGTGTCATGGAACGAAGTTCGGTTTCGCTCATAGCTTTATATTTGTCCTCTAATTCGAGAACGGCATTTTTTATGGGTTCAATTCGTTTTAATTCTCTTTTGGAATAAGAGCCAAACAAAGTTTTAATAAGTCCCAATTTTAAAGCCCTTCCTTTCAGTAAAAAAAAATAATTAAAGTCAAATTTTATTATACTTTATTTATGGACTTTTATCAATAGTTAAATTGTTAACATTTCTTATTTATGAGTAATTCTGCATTTTTATAGAAAATCAATTCTTTTTCTGAGTCAGTAAGTGAAAGTGAGTCTATAAAATTAAAGTTTTCTTCAGATGAAGCCCAAGGGCAATCACTGCCGAAAAGCATTTTATCAGCTCCGTGATTTTTTATGATGTTATATGCTTCGTCTGAAGTTAAAAAATGAGGAGCTAAAGAGGTGTCAAAATATATATCGGTATCAAGGAGAAGTTCCTGTACTTCTTTTTGCATACGATAGCCCCCCATATGAGCTAAAACCATTTTTAATTTCGGGAAAAGCTTATATATTTTAAGTGCTTTTTGTGGTGTTACTCTTGTTATATCGGGGGATACAGGGTCAAATCCTGCATGAAAAACACAAAGCATACCCCATTCGCTTAAAAGTGAATATACTTCTTTTAATGAATCGTTATCCATCTCGACATTCTGATAATCAGGGTGGATTTTAACACCTGAGATTCCTGCATTTTTAAGTCTTTCAAGTTCTTCCAAAGCATTTGGGGAATCGGAATGAATACTGCCTAAGGAGCAAGAATTTTCATTATTTATTGAAATTGCAAAATTATTAACATTTGTCTGTTGTTTTGCAGATGTGGCAATATTTAAAACAACAAATTTACTGACACCCTGTGACTTTAATTTTTTTTCGGTATCTTCATAGGTTCCATCGGTTAATGCTTTTGTATTGCAGATGGTTTCAAGGTGAGGAATTGCTTTTTTGGCAACAGCCTCAGGAAAACAGTGAGTATGAAAATCTATAAGCATAATTTAAAATCCTTTTTAAAATTTTTAGGGAGTTCACAAAATAATGAACTCCCAAATAATTATTTTGTTCCGAAAATACGGTCACCTGCGTCACCAAGTCCGGGTAAAATGTATTTATGATCGTTTAATTTTTCATCAAGACTTGCACAGTAAATCTGCACATCAGGATGAGCTTCTGATAATGCTTTAAGTCCTTCGGGAGCAGCAATAATGCAGAGGAACTTAATGTTTTTAACGCCTTTTTCTTTGAGCATCTGAATAGCATCTACTGCACTTCCGCCTGTAGCGAGCATCGGATCCAATACATAAACTTCACGGCTTGTAATATCAGTAGGGAGTTTACAGTAATACTCGTGAGGTTCAAAGGTATCAGGGTCACGATAAAGTCCGATATGACCTACTTTTGCAGCAGGTACCATTGCAAGCATACCTTCAACCATACCGAGTCCTGCTCTCAAGATAGGAACGAATGCCATTTTAAGTCCGCTGATAACTTTAGTTTTCGCCACAACCAAAGGAGTTTCAATCTCCACTTCTTTTAAAGGTAAGTCACGGGTTGCTTCATAACACATAAGCATAGCAACTTCGGAAACCAATTCACGGAATTCCTTACAGCCTGTGTTTTTGTCGCGAAGCAAAGAAATTTTGTGTTGAATCAAAGGGTGGTCCATAATTACGGGTTTTAACATTTTAATCAAAGTCCTTTCTAAAGCCCTAAAAGGGAATTTATATTATTTTTCGAGTGCGTGAATTTTATCTATACGAGTCTGATGTCTTCCGCCTTCAAAGGGGGTTTCTAAAAAGATGTCAACAAGTTCTGTTGCAAGTCCTGGGCCTACAACTCGTCCGCCCATGCAAAGTACATTTGCGTCGTTGTGAAGTCTTGTGTGTTTTACAGAAAAGCAATCATCACAGCAAGCAGCTCTGATGCCTTTTATTTTATTAGCTGCGATAGAAATTCCGATACCGGTACCGCAAAAAAGTAATGCTTTTTCACATTCATTGTTTATAACTGATTCACAAACGGGTTTTGCTATATCAGGATAATCAACAGATGCTTCAGAATGACAACCGAAGTCTTTATATGGAATATTTTTACTTTCAAGATGTTTTTTTACGGCTTCTTTTAAAAGAAATCCGCCGTGGTCACTTGCTATAGCTATCATAATTTTATTTCCTTTCTGATAATTCTCTTTCTGCCTGAGGCATACGCAGATAAGAGGGGATAAGCTCTGAAGCTTTAATTGTTTTTTCACCGTTATCAATTGCGTGTTTTGCTACTGTTGCAACTGAAACAGCATCTTGAAAACGGAGTTTTTCGGGTGCTAACAAGGTTTTTAATCTATCTTTTAGCGCTTCATAACATAATAAAGCACCATCACCTACAAATGTAACAGGTTCTTTGTAATCTTTCAATTTTTTATAAAGTTCTTCGATTGTTATTGCTTCGTCACAGGAAATCCTTACAGGGTAATCATTATTAACTTCAAAAGCAGCAGTATAAACTTGCGAACAACGTGCGTCCATTACGGGTACTATAACCCCTGAAAGGCCTTTAAAGTTATATGCTAATGCTTCTAAAGTCGAAACTCCTATACAAGGTTTATTTAATCCTTGGGCAATGCCTTTTATTGCACCAATTGCAATTCTGAGTCCCGTAAAAGAACCAGGACCTTTACTTACAGCAAACAAATCAATATCCGAAAGTGATATTTTTGATGCTTTTAAAATAGAATCGCATAGAGAAAGTAATGTTTGTGAATGGGTGAGGCCCACGTTTATACTTGCATTACAGAGGATATTATAATCTTCTAAAACAGCTACAGATGCAGTTTTTGCAGAAGTATCAAAAGCGAGTATTTTCAAAATCTTTCTCCTCCGGTTACAGTAATATTTCTTTTGTTGTTATCAAGAGGTTCAATTAAAACGGTTATTACATCAGAAGGCAGTGCAAATTCAATATTTTCACTCCATTCTATTGCTAATATCGAGTTTGAATCAAGATAGTCAAAAAAGCCTGTTGAATAGAGGTCGTCCATTGAATTGATACGGTACATATCAAAATGGTAAAATTGAATTTTATCACTGTAGTCGTTTACCAGTGAAAATGTGGGGCTTGAAACATCCGCGTCGGGCGAGAGCTTTTTTGCAAGGCCACGCACGAAAGCTGTTTTTCCTGCACCTAAACCGCCTTTAAATGCTATGACATCGCCTGAAATCAGTTTGTCTGCGAGTTTATAAGCAAAATCTTCGGTTTCTTTTACCGAATTGGAAGTAAATTTTAACATAATTAAATCCAATCTATAATATTTTTCTTTTTATATTATAGTATATTAATGAAAGCTTTTCAAGTATGTTTTTTATAAATATTGGCATATACTTTTAGTTGACATAGTTTTTTTTTCATAGTATATTATAAAAAAGTAGTTTTTTTGAGGTTGTTTATTATGAAAATAAAAAATTCCATTACCGAGCTTATAGGAAATACACCGCTTTTGCGATTAAATAATCTTGTAAAAAGAATTGATTTGAAGGCAGAAATACTTGCTAAGCTTGAATATTTTAATCCGTTGGGTTCAGTTAAAGACAGAGCGGCATATTTTATGATTTTAGCTGCAGAGGAAAGTAAGAAGCTTTTACCGGGAGGCACAATTATTGAGCCTACAAGCGGAAATACCGGAATTGGATTAGCATATATTGCGGCGGCGAGAGGATATAAGATGATACTTACGATGCCTGATACCATGAGTGTTGAGAGAATTAAACTTGCAAAAGCACTCGGTGCTGAAGTGGTGCTGACTGAAGGCAAACTCGGAATGAATGGTGCTATTAAAAAAGCTTATGAGCTTAATGAAAAAATAGAAAACTCAATCATACCTCAGCAATTTGAAAATCCTGCTAATCCTGAAGCTCACAGAAAAACTACTGCACTTGAAATTTTAAATGATACCGATAAAAAGATAGATTTTTTTGTGTCTGCTGTCGGGACGGGAGGTACCATAACGGGAATAGGTGAGGTGCTTAAAAAGGAAATTCCTGATGTTAAAATAATTGCTGTTGAGCCTGAAAAATCTAAGGTTATATCGGGTGGAAACGCAGGTAGTCACGGTATTCAGGGAATAGGTGCCGGATTTATTCCAAAAAATCTCAATAAAGATATTATCGATGAAGTAATTACTGTTACCGAAGAGGAGGCATATGAAGCTTCAAGAGAGGTGGCAAAATCAGAAGGGTTACTTGTAGGAATTTCTTCGGGTGCTGCACTTTTTGCCGCAACAGTATTGGCCTTAAGAAAAGAAAACAAAGGTAAAAGAATCGTTGTTTTGTTACCTGATACAGGGGAAAGATATCTTTCTACGCCGTTATTTAGTGAGGAATAATAATGAAATTAAATGAATTACAAAAAAGTATTTTAAAACTTAAAGAAGAAAAAAATGCAGTTATTTTAGCCCATAGTTATCAGACTCCTGATATTTTAGAAATTGCAGATTATATAGGTGACTCTTTTAAATTAAGCATCATTGCTACCGAGATACCTGATAAGCTCGTAATTCTTTGCGGTGTTCGGTTTATGGCGGAAACGATTAAAATTCTTTCACCTGAAAAAACAGTTATTTTACCTGTTTCGGATGCAACTTGTCCTATGGCTGAACAGATTGCTCCTGAAAGAGTGAGGGAATATAAAATCAATAATCCTGATGTTTCGGTTGTGGCTTATATCAACACCACAGCTAAGTTAAAAGCTGAATGTGACGTTTGCGTTACTTCTTCGAGTGCTCTTAAAATCATTTCTAATCTTGATGCAAAAAAAATACTCTTCATTCCTGATAAAAATCTTGGAAGTTATGTAAAATCGTCTGTAAAGGAAAAAGACTTTACACTATGGGAAGGCTATTGTCCTGTGCATAATGCGGTTACAGAGGAAGAGTGTAAAAAAGCAAAGGCACTTCATCCCAATGCAAAGCTTCTGATGCATCCTGAAATTCCCGCTGAAGCGTTAAAATATGCTGATGTTGTAGGTTCAACCTCAGATATTATAAATTATGCCCTTAATACTGATGAAGAGTGTATAATTGGTACTGAAAACGCAGTTTTACAATATTTAAGGCTTAAAAAACCAGAGGGGAAATTCTATCCGCTTTCTAAATATCTTATCTGTGCTGATATGAAGCTTATAACACTCAATGATGTTTATGATGCTTTATCAGGTGAAGGCGGAGAGGAAATAATTTTATCTGAAGAACTTCGTCTTGCTGCCAAAAAACCTATTGATGAAATGATAAGACTTGGTTCTTGACAAATTTAACTTATTAAAGTATAGTATTATTAAAATTAAATATCTTCGGGGCAGGGTGAAATTCCCGATTGGCGGTAAAGTCCGCGAGCTTTTTGCAAGATTCGGTGCAATTCCGAAACCAACAGTAAAGTCTGGATGAAAGAAGAAAGTTTTATTGTATTTTATTGCGCCCGAATAGTGTTTTCGGGTGCTTTTTATTTTTGAAAGAAGGTTGTTTTATGAAAGTAAATGCTAAAAAATTGACTATTATTGCTATGTTTTCGGCAATAGCCTACATAATTATGGTTTTTTTAAGAATTCCCATAGTTCTTTTCTTGAAATATGAGCCAAAAGATATTATAATAGCTATTGGCGGATTTTTATTGGGGCCACTTGCTTCTTTGGCTATTTCCTTTGTTGTATCATTTGTTGAAATGATTTCAGTGAGTGATACGGGGATTATAGGATTTGTAATGAATTTGCTTTCAAGCTGTACTTTTGCTTGTACTGCAGCGGTAATTTACAGAAAAAAACGCACATTTAAAGGTGCTGTTTTTGGACTTCTTATTGGTTCTTTGCTCACTGTAATCACTATGCTTTTATGGAATTACTTTATAACTCCTATTTATATGGGGTATCCACGTGAGGAAGTTGCAAAGATGTTATTACCTGCGTTTTTACCTTTTAATCTTATTAAAACTATACTCAATTCAGGAATTACAATCCTTTTATATAAGCCTGTGGTAACAGCTTTAAGAAAGGCAAAATTACTTCCTGAATCTGAGTCTGAAAACAAAAAAACAAATTTTATCGGAGTATTGTTGGTTGCTTTATTTTTACTTATAACAAGCGTATTGATGATACTTGTAGTGAAAGGTGTAATTTAATGAAATATCGTTTAATAGCAGTTGATATTGACGGAACTTTAGTGAAATGCGGAGGAAAGTCATTAAATGAAAATACTAAGAATACCTTGATTGAAGCTCAAAAACAGGGGATAAAATTAGTTGTTGCCTCAGGAAGACCGATAAAAGGTATGACAGAAATATTAAAGGAACTTAAAATTGCAGATTATAACGGATATGCAATTGTTTTTAATGGTGCAAGGACTTATGATTTAAAAAGCAAAAAGATTGTTTTTGAAAATTCACTTGATGTAGATTCTATAAGGGGAATTTTTGAGTTTGCTAAGGAAAATGGTTTTAATTGTGCTACTTATAATGAAGAATGCTTTTTTATTGCAGATCCTGAAGAAAAGTATCTTAAATTTATTGGTACGATTGAAGGGCATAGGATAGAAAAAAGAGATTTTTTTGCTGATCCTGTTGATTTTGGTGTTCCTAAAATTTTGCTTTCCGGTGAGCCATGTGATCTTGAAAAAGCGGAAATTAAGGCAAAAGAAAAATTGGGGGATAAGGTTAATATTTTTAGGTCAGAACCTTTTATTCTTGAATTTTTACCACTTAATACTGATAAAGGAAGCGCACTTAAAGAGCTTATAAAAAATCTTGATGTTAAAAAAGAAGAGATTATTGCATTTGGAGACAGTTATAACGACAGGACAATGATTAATTTAGTTGGATTGGGAATAGCTATGGAAAATGCACCTGAAATTGTTAAGAAAGAAGCCGATTTTGTTACTTTAAATGTAGAAGATGACGGGGTTGCATATGCTGTAAAGAAATTTGCTTTACAATAAAATACTGCTTAAACAGAGTATTTAAAACACTTTGTTTAAGCAGTATTTTTTTATACATCGCCTCTTACTTTTAAAAGTGCACCTTTTTCAAGCCTTGATACCTGAGCTTGTGAAATTCCTATTTCTTTTGATACTTCAACCTGTGTTTTACCCTTAAAAAATCTTAAAGAAATAATTTTTTTCTCTCTGTCGTTTAATTTTTCCAAAGCATCTTTTATCGAGATTTCATCAACCCAGTTTCCGTCATCGGTACTATCGGAAATCTGATCCATAACATAGATAGTATCTCCGCTGTCTGAAAATACAGGCTCATAAAGTGAAATAGGATCAACAATTGCTTCAAGTGCTAAAACTATTTCTTCTTTTTCTTCTCCCATTTCGTTGGCAATTTCTATAATTGTCGGTTCACGGTTAAGTTTTTCAGTAAGTCTTTCTTTTGTCTGCATAGCTTTATAGGCAGTATCTTTTAAAGAACGACTGACTCTTACAGGGTTATAATCACGAAGGTATCTCCTGACTTCGCCTATTATCATTGGGACGGCATAGGTTGAAAATTTTACGTTCTGGGATATATCAAAATTGTCGATTGCTTTTATAAGCCCGATGCAACCCACCTGAAAAAGGTCATCGGGATTTTCACCTCGGTTTGTAAAGCGTTGAATTACGCTTAAAACAAGTCTTAAATTTCCACTTATCAATTTTTCTCTTGCGGTAGGGTTTCCTTCATGCATAGCTTTTAAAAGTTCGATTTTTTCTTTTTCTTTTAAAATTTTAAGTTTTGAAGTGTTTATACCGCAAATTTCCACTTTATTACCGTACACCGAATTCCTCCCACATATTTTATGTAAAAAGTATTGACTGTGTTTTTTTAAAAGATACAAAATAAATTTTGGGAAAAAATTACAGATTGCTTTTTTTATAATAAATGTTAAAATTAATAGTAAAGGGTGTGAAGTTATGAATGAATTAAAACAAAGAGCTGTAACAGTCGGTGTTGATACCGGAAGTTATGATATATATACGTCTTTAAATGAACTTTCTGAACTTTGTGATACAGCGGGTGCTTTGGTTATAGCATCTTTTACTCAAAACAGAGAAAGTATCGACAAGGCAACCTATATAGGCATCGGAAAGCTTTATGAAATAAGAGATTTCATAAGGGAAAATGGTGCAGATCTTATTGTTTTTGATGATGAGCTTACAGCAAGTCAATTTAAGAATATTGAAGAGATTGTGGAAATCAAGGTAATTGACAGAACTATGCTTATACTTGATATTTTTGCAGGACGTGCAAAAAGCAAAGAGGGTAAGCTACAAGTTGAACTTGCACAACAGAAATATCGTCTTCCAAGACTTATGGGCATGGGAAAAAGTCTTTCGAGGCTTGGTGGCGGTATCGGAACAAGAGGTCCCGGTGAGACTAAGCTTGAAACTGACAGAAGATATATAAGAAGGCGGATAAATGCGCTTGAAGAGGAACTTGAGGTATTGGAAAAACGCAGGGAAATGGTGAGAAAGCGCAGGAAAAAATTAAGTGTTCCAATTATTGCTGTGGTGGGATATACAAATGTCGGAAAATCGACTCTTTTAAATCTTCTGACCGATGCGGGGGTATATGCTGAAAATCAGCTTTTTGCAACTTTAGACCCTACCGCCCGTGAAATAGTTTTGCCCGATGGACAACATGCAGTTATAATCGATACGGTAGGACTTATAAGACGACTTCCGCATCAGCTTATTGAGGCATTTAAATCTACTTTGGAGGAGGCAGCTGATGCCGATGTTATTTTAAATGTTTGCGATGCTTCTGATGAAATGGTAAAGGAAAAGCTTTCAGTTACTAAAAATCTTCTCAATGAGTTAGGATGTTCGGATATTCCTGTGATAACTCTTTATAATAAGATTGATTTGTTAAAGGAAAATTCTTTTGAAAATTTTGGTAGTACAGTTTTTATATCAGCAAAAGAAAACACAGGTACAGATAAGCTTTTAGAAAAAATTTCAGAGGTTTTATCCGATACTATGAAGGAAGTTTATCTCTTAATTCCTTATGACAAGGGAAGTATTTTAAATAAGATAAGAATGAAAGGAAAAGTATATAAAGAAAAATTTTCTGAAGATGGGGTTTTAATTCACGCACTTATAGATAAAAAGATTTTAAAATCATTAAGTCCTTATTTTACTGAATCATTTTAAAAATAAACCATGGCAATTTTGCTATGGTTTATTTTTTTGGCATATATTATGAGGACAAGGCATAAGTTTTTAAAGAAAGGAAGGAAAAATATGAAATCTTTTTTTGAAGTATCAGCATATTTTCCAAGCAGAATAAAAGAAATTTTACTGCTTGTTCCTGATGAAATTAAAAAAATGGTTTTAGAAATAAGAGTAAAAAAAGAAGGACCTTTAAGTCTTGTTTTGAAAGAAAAAGTTTTATTTTTAAATTGTGACGGATTTTTGGCTGAAAAGGTTAATTTAAAAGTTTTGACAGTAAATGAAGAGGAAATATCGAAAATATTTGAAATGATATGCAGATATTCTGTTCAAAGCTATGAAAAAGAGATAGCAGAAGGTTTTGTTACTTTAAATGGCGGACATCGCGTGGGTATTTGCGGTACTGCTGTTAAAGGAGATGTAAAGGTGACTGCTTTAAGAGATATAACCTCTTTTAATTTCAGATTGGCAAGGATAATTTCTGATGTTTCTTTTGATTTTGCAAAGAAATATTTTTCTGATAATTTACCTTCAGTTTTGGTTGCAGGAGCTCCTATGAGTGGAAAAACTACTTTTTTACGCGATCTTATTATAAAACTTTCTTCGGGGGCAGTAGGAAGATATATAAAAGTTTCCGTTATCGATGAAAGAAGTGAATTCGGTGAAGATTTAGGAGCTTGTACCGATAGATTTACGGGATATCCGAAAGGTGTGGGGATGCAGATTGCGTTAAGGTGTATGTCTCCTCAGGTGATTGTGATAGATGAAATAGGTACCGGTGAAGAAGTGGATGCTATAAAAATGAGTCTTAATGCAGGGGTTTCCGTTATTGCATCAATACACGGGGATTGTTATGAAAAGTTAATCCGTAGAGCTCAGATATCAAAGTTATTAGATGACGGTACTTTTGATTTCCTTGTGGAGTTATCAGGGGTTTACAGACCTTCTGAGATTAAGAGAATAGTTGATTTGAGGATGATAAAATGTTGAAACTTTTAGGAATTATATTAATTTTTTTATCTTCAGCGGGTACAGGCTTTTTTCTTAATATTATGCTTTGTGAAAAAAGTGAAAGGCTTATCCTTACAGAAAAATTTATAAATGAGATTTTAAATGATTTAAAACATAAAAAAACTCCTACAGATACATTACTTAAGAATTTAAAAAAGGATAAGAAATATAAAAAGCTTCTTTTTTTAAATGAGTTGAATTTTAATTGTGAACCTGAAAAGGCAATAGAAAAAGCTGTAAATAAACAGAAGAATTTATCCAAAGAAGAAAAAGAAATATTTATGGAAATCGGTAAAATTTTAGGCTCATATGACAGTGATTCTCAGATAAATCTTCTTAATTTACAACAGAAAAATTTACAGATAACAATAAATGAAGCCCTGAGAGATAAGAAAGAAAAGGGGAAACTCTTTTCTTCTTTCGGGGTGCTTTTCGGGATATTTTTAACTATCTTAATTTTGTAGTAAGGAAAGGATACATAATATGGAGATAGATTTGATTTTTAAAATTGCTGCTATTGGTATTATTGTGGCAGTTTTAAATCAGGTTTTAATTCGTTCGGGCAGAGAAGAACAAGGAATGATGACTACTTTGGCGGGACTTATTGTGGTTTTGATGATGATAGTTAACGAAATCAGCAAACTTTTTAATACAATTAAGCAGTTGTTTGGGTTGTGGTAATATGAATCTGCTTTCGATAGTGTTAATAGGGATTATAACATCAGTTTTTTCTCTGCTTTTAAAGGAATATCGCCCTGAATATTCTCTGATGCTTTCTTCTGTCGGGACAATCGTGATTTTTTCTGTAATTTTAATTGAAATAATACCTGTTTTTTCGGTTGTACGTACCCTTATGTATAAAGTAAGCTTTTCTTCTGAATATATAAAGATTATTATGAAATGTTTAGGAATCTGTTATCTTACAGAGATAGGAAGTGAGCTTTGTAAAGAGGCCGGACAACTTTCAATAAGCTCAAAAATAGAGTTAGCGGGTAAGGTCGCCACCTTGATAATTTCGCTTCCTATGTTCGAAGAATTACTAAGTGTGGCATTTGAACTTATACATCTATAGAGGAAAAAATGAAAAAGATAATATTACTGATTTTAATAATTTTTACTGTATTACCAATTACGGTAAATGCACAGACGAATGAAGAAACTATAATAAAAGAAGGGATTTCATTAAGCGGAATCAATGAACTTCTGCCACTTCTTCCTGAGAATGCGGAAGAGTTTTTCAAAGATGGATTTGATGAAAAAACTACAGAAAAAATCAGCATAGAAAGTATAGCAGTTTATATAAAAAATATAATTAAGGAAAAAATCTTTTCTCCTTTAAAATTATTTTTGAGTATGACAGGGATTATTATTATATCGGCAGTTATCTCTTCAATGAGAGAGGGAAGTGGGAATAAGGATTTAATTTTCAGTTCGGTTGTTTCTTTGGCTATTTCTACACTTCTTGCTTCATTTGTAACAGAATGTATTACAAAAATTTCAGCAAGTATAAGGGATATGTCTTATTTTGTGCTGAGTTTTATACCTGTTTTTTCAGGGGTTACTCTGGCGTCGGGAAAACCGATGACTTCAATGGTATATCAGGCAACCCTTTTTGGTACAATACAGCTTTTTTCTCAAATTTTTGTAAATGTCGTAATACCTATTTTGGGGATTTTTTTAGCTATCAGTATAATAGGAAGTTCATTCGGTATTTTTAAGACAGATGGTTTTTCAAAAGCTTTAAAAACTACTGCCACATGGTTACTCACGTTTTGTATGACGGTTTTTGTTGGTATGCTTACCATTAAGGGACTTGTATCAACCACTGCGGATACAGTTACCACACGTACAACAAAGTTTCTGCTTAGCACCTTTATTCCGGTTGTGGGGGGTGCTCTGAGTGAAGCCTATAACTCACTTTCTGCCTGCATGGGGGTAGTTAAAAGCACTGTTGGAGTTTTTGGTATCATCGCTGTGGTGGTTTGCTATCTGCCGATTTTACTGGAAGTTTTACTTACTATTTTGTCGGTGTATTTATCTTCTGTTGTGGGGGGAATTTTCGAACAGAAAAATGAAGTAGCCCTATTAAAATCTGTTTCCTCTATTTTATCTGTAATGCTTGGAATTGTTTTATGCTTTGGGCTTATGATTATTGTTTCGGTTACAATTATGCTGATTATAGGAAATGGGGGATAGCGTGAATTCACTTCGTGAGATTGGTTATGCCCTGTGTGTCGTATTGGTGGTTACAGGGATTTTTTTAATACTTCTGCCTTCGGGAAATACTGTCAAAACGGCAAAATTTTCAGTGAATCTGTTTTTGATTATCTCTGTAATAAATCCGTTTTTTAATAAAAAAATAGATTTTTCTTCTGTATATGATTATGAAATAAAAGAAAATATCGTGTATGAAAATCTTAATGAGTTATATAACTCAAAAGTTCTTGAAAGCTTTGAAAATGAGCTTAAAAACAGAATTGAAACTGTTTTTTTAAAATATGATATTATTCCAAAAAAAATAAATGTTATTATGAATGTTAAAACAAATAAAAGCATAGATATTAATAAGATTGAAATTACCCTTAAATCATCAGACCGTATGAAATCCGATACGGCAATCAAGGAAATAAATGAGATGTTTTCTCTCGTAACAAGTGTTAGCTTTATATAGAAAGGTAAGAAAATGGAAAAGTTTTTAAAGTTTTTTAAGCAAAGTGATAAAAGAGTCAAAATTATCTTTATTTCAGGGGTTTTAGGTATAGTTTTTATCTTTTTTTCTCAATTTTTTCCGTCTGATACTAAAGAAAAAAATGAACCTCAAAATACAGATTATACGTATGAATATAAAGAGGATTTAGAAAAAAGCCTTGAAAATTTTGTGTCAAAAATGGAAGGTGCAGGAAAGACAAAGGTGCTTGTTACCTTAGATAAAAGCGGGGAGACGTTGTTTTTAAAGGAAAGTCAAAATGATATAAATCAATCGGGGGAATTTAGTTCGGAAAATTATTCAAAATCTGTCGCAAGTTCTGAAAAATATGTGATTGTTGATGGAAAAGATGGCAGAAATACTGTTGTTAAATCCCGGACTGTACCTGAAATAAAGGGGGTTTTGATAATTTGTGAGGGCGGTGACAATTCACATATTAAAGCAGAGGTACTTAATGCGGTTACAACGGTTCTTGATTTAAACTCCAACAGAGTATATATTTCAAAACTTGCAAATTACTGAAAGGATTGAACAATATGAAATTTAATATGATTTTAGGTAAAAAACAGATAATTTTAGCTTCTTTGGTGTTAGTGCTCGGAGTTGCTATATATCTTAATTATACTTTTTCTGAGGGTACAACCGGATATGATATAACTACAGGTACAGAAACAGTAAATGAAGAACGCACATATGGTGAAGCACAGTTTACTGATGCAAAGGTTGATGAATATTTTGTAAATGCGAGAGTTGAACGTAAAAAAGCAAGAGATGAATCGGTGGAAACTTTAGCTACTGCTTTAAGTGCAGAAAATCTTACCGATGAGGAAAGAGAAATTACTACAGGAAAAGCACTTAAAGTTTCAGGCTACATTGAGAGTGAAAATAAAATCGAAACCTTAGTAAAGGCTAAGGGGTTTACTGAATGCCTTGCTTTTGTTGACGATGAAAAGGTAAAAGTAGTTGTAAGAACAGAAGGGTTAACTTCGGAGCAAGCGGCTCAGATTAAAAATATCATCATAGAAGAAACCGATATTTCCCCTGAAAACATAGTGATAGATGAAATGAAATAAGAAAAAACCTTGCCGAAATCATTTTACGGCAAGGTTTTTTAAGTTAAATATGCATAAAAGTTATAAATTTTTGTATATTTTTAAAAAAGGTGCATAAAAATAGTTGTTTATTTATGAAAATGTGGTATAATATCAATGTAGTATTTATTTTTAAATATATACAATCCGGGAGGTGCTTTTATGGAACTTAAAAATACAAAAGCAATGGGTCGCATTACAATTTCTGAAGAAGTTATTGAAACTATTGTTAAAACTGTTTTAAATGAAACTGAGGGTGTTCATTCTCTTGCAACTCCTTCTGTTTCCACATCGGAAATGATGATAAAAAATGCAACCTTAAAACCTATAAATGTTACTTTGAATGTTGATTCCGCTGTTATTGATCTGAGTATTAATCTTGTTTTCGGTGTAAAACTCAAAGAAATTTCCGAGGAAGTACAGCAAAGAGTTAAGGATACCGTTCAGAATATGACAGGTATGGCTGTAAGCAAGGTTAACGTGTATATTGCGGGTGCAAAACAGAAAGACGAAAAATAATTTTCGGGGTGACTTATGAGTAAAATTAACAGACATCAAATGCGTGAAAATGCGTTTATACTGGTTTTTGAAAAGCTCTTCAGAGAAGAATCTGTTGACGAGATTTTAAGTCTTGCAAAAGATTGTGAAAATGTTCTGGTTGACGAGAATGTTGAAAAGATGTTCAGGGGAGTTTCAGAAAACGTTCAAGAAATTGATGTACTTATAGAAAAAAATCTTAAAAACTGGAAAAAAGAACGTATCTCTAAAGTCAGTCTTGCTATTTTACGTCTTGGGGTTTATGAAATTTTATTTTGCGATGACGTTGATAACGATATTGTTGCAAGTGAATGCGTAAAGCTTGCTACAACCTTTGCTTTTGACGATGATGTTTCTTTCATAAATGGAGTCATTGGCTCAATTACCAGGGGGATTTAAGCGGTAATGTATTTAGGTATTGATACCAGTAATTATACTACTTCTATTGCTTTGTTTGACAGCAAAACAAAAGAAGTTTTTATGGAGAAAAAACTTCTTCCTACTGTTGATGGCAGTCTGGGACTTCGTCAGAGTGATGCGGTTTTCAGCCATATCAAACAGATAGGAGACCTTTTTAAAAAACTTATGTTAGATAAAAGGGTTTCTCTTAAGGCGATAGGTGTTTCCTCATTTCCAAGAAGAATAGAGGGCTCTTATATGCCTTGCTTTTTGGTAGGAGAAGCTGTTGCTGAGGCCTTGGGCGCTGTAAACAATGTTAAGGTTTATAAATTTTCTCATCAGGAAGGTCATATCTTATCGGCACTTTACAGTGCCGATAAGCTTTCGCTTTTAAAGGAGAAATTTATTGCTTTTCATGTTTCAGGCGGTACAACTGATGCGTTACTTGTAAAACCTCAGGATAACTTTTTTACTGTCGATACTGTTTCAAATTCACTTGATTTAAAAGCAGGACAGCTTGTTGACAGGGTGGGGCTTAAGCTTAATCTTTCTTTTCCTTGCGGTCCCGAGCTTGAAAAATTGGCACTTGGAAATAAAGAAAATATTAAGGTTAAAGCTACTATGAAGGGTAAAAATTGTTGTCTTTCAGGCATTGAGAATAAATGCGAAAAATTGATTTCTGACGGTAAGGAGCCTTCATATGTTGCTGCTTATTGTTTAGAGGCTATCAAGTCGGCAATTTTTGCTATGACCGATGCTCTTATTGATGAATACGGAAATCTACCTTTGTTATACGCGGGTGGAGTTATGTCGAATTCGATAATAAGGACTTCCATTGAAAAGAAATACGGGGCTTTTTTTGCAAAGCCTGTTTTTTCATCTGACAACAGTGCAGGTATTGCTATACTTTCTGCAATCGCCGACGGATATAAGATATAAGGAGTTTATTATGGATAAGGTGCTCACCGTATCTCAGGTGAATGGGTACTTTAAAAGTATTATTGACACAGATGTCAATATAAAAAGTATTTTTATAAGCGGAGAGATTTCCAATTTTACAAACCATATAAAAACGGGACATTTTTATTTTACTTTAAAAGACGAAAAAGCTTCTATCAAAGCGGTTATGTTTAAAGGAAATACTTTGAATTTACGGTTTCTTCCTGAAAACGGAATGAAAGTTATAATATTCGGAAGCGTTAATTTTTTTGAACGTGACGGAATTTGTCAGATAATTTGCGCAGATATGCAACCTGAGGGCATTGGTAAGCTTTTCCTTGCATTTGAACAACTGAAGGAAAAACTTGCAAAACAAGGTCTTTTTGATGAGAGTCATAAGAAACCTATACCAAAGCTACCTTTAAAAATTGCAGTTGTAACTGCAAATACCGGTGCAGCTATTCACGATATTATAAATGTTTTAAGCAGAAGGTATCCTATTGGTGAAATTGTAATTATCCCTACTTTGGTTCAGGGGGAAAATGCTTCGTTATCTATTTGTGACGGAATAGAAAAGGCGCAAAGAATCAATGCCGATGTTATGATTGTGGGACGCGGAGGTGGTTCAATAGAGGACCTCTGGGCTTTTAATGACGAAAGAGTGGCACTTTCAATATATAATTCTTCGGTACCGGTAATCTCTGCTGTTGGCCATGAGGTCGATTATACGATTTCTGATTTTGTGGCAGATTTAAGAGCACCGACTCCTTCTGCTGCTGCAGAGCTTGTAGCACCGAGTGTTGCTGATTTGTCTAATGAAGTTTCATCACTTTTAAATGTTGCAAAAGCTAATTTACAGAATAAGTTATGGGAAAATGATAATAAAATTAAGATGTTAAAAGAGCGTCTTATGAAGAAATCACCTGTTATAGAACTTGAAAAAAATGAAAAGCAACTTGATATGCTTAAAAAGTATCTTATTGTTTCTTTGGAGCATCAGTATGAAAGAAAAGCTTCGGATTTTGGACGTTTTTTAGGAAAACTTGAAACGTTAAGTCCATTAAAGGTGCTTACAAGAGGATATTCGATTACTTTTTCAGATAATAAGACGGTTACTTCGATTGAAGATATCAATGAGGGTGATGAAATAGCTACACGCCTTACAGACGGAATGATTTACAGTACTGTACTCAAGAAAGAAAAGAAAGGCTGAGAATGATGGCAGACAATAAACAAAGCTTTGAAAGTGCAATTAAAGCGTTAGAAAAAATTGTTGAACAGTTGGAAAGTGGTTCTTTGACTTTAGAAGAATCATTAAAGCTTTACGAAGAGGGAGTTAAACTCAGCACTTTTTGTGATAAAGAGCTTAAAAGTGCAAAGCTTCGTATTACTGAATTAAAGGATGAGGAAAATTCTGATGAATGATATTATTTTGATTGAAAATTCCTTAAATGAGGCAATTTCTCCATACAAAAACAGTATTGTCGGACAAGCTATGGCATATAGTCTTAACGCTAAGGGAAAAAGGATAAGACCGCGTATTTCTCTTGAGTTTTGCAAGATGTCAGGTGGTGACAAGCAAAAAGCTTTACAGCTTGGTTGTGCTATTGAAATGATACACACATACTCACTTATTCACGATGATTTGCCTTGTATGGATGATGATGATTTAAGACGCGGAAGACCATCTTGCCATAAGCAGTTTGATGAAGCAACTGCACTTTTAGCAGGTGACGGACTTCTTACTCTGGCATTTTCTTATATAGCAAAGGCTGATTTACCTTATAAGAACAGAGTTATAGCAGCTCAAATTTTAGCTGAAAAAGCGGGAATACTGGGTATGATCGGCGGTCAGGAACTTGATATACAAAATGAAAATAATTCATCTGTTACTGCAGATGATTTACTGAATATATATAAAGGAAAAACTTCAGCACTTTTAGAAGCATCTGCAATGCTTGGGGTAATTTCTGCTGTTGATTTTGATGAGCAGAAGCTTTTAAAAGCCGAGGAATACGGACGTTATCTTGGACTTGCTTTCCAGATTGTTGATGATATTTTAGATGTCACAAGCGATGAAGCTACTTTGGGAAAACCCATAGGAAGCGATGAAAATAACGGAAAAAGTACTTTTGTATCAATTTACGGGCTCAAAAAAGCTCAGGAAATTGCAAAAGAATATAGTGAAAAAGCTATCCTTACACTTGAATATTTCCCTGAAAATGATATTTTAAAAGACATTACTGAGAAATTACTTTTCAGAAAAAATTAAGAAAGGATTAAAATTATGTCACCGATTGTTAATCTTATTGATAATTTCATCCTTTTTTCAGCGTTGATTTCCTGGGGTGTGGCACAACTTTTGAAGGTTTTGATTTACAGTATCAAAACTAAAAGTTTCAGCTTTGAACGTTTAGTTGGCTCAGGCGGTATGCCAAGTTCTCATACTGCTACAGTAATCGGACTTTCGGTTTCGGTTGCAATGAAAGAGGGGTTTAACTCCTCATTTTTTGCAATTTCTGTTATTTTAGCCTGCGTTGTAATGTATGATGCGACAGGAATAAGAAGAGCAGCAGGTGAACAGGCAAAGGTGCTTAACAGACTTTTATTTGAGCAACATGATAAGGAACATCCTATAAATGCGGAAAAGGTATTGAAAGAATTTTTAGGACATACTCCTTTGGAAGTTTTTGGTGGTGCAATAATAGGTATTTTAGTACCGGTTTTTCTTTCTTTGGTCTGGTAGGAGGAAAATATGAGTATTTTAGATAAAGTAAATTCTCCTTCAGATATTAAATCTCTTTCAAAAGATGAGTTAAATACTTTTTGTGAAGAGGTAAGAGAATTTTTAATAGAAAAGGTTTCAAAAACGGGTGGACATCTTGCGTCTAATTTAGGTACGGTTGAGCTTACAACTGCACTTCACAGAGTTTTTGAAAGTCCTTATGACAGCATTGTCTGGGATGTAGGACATCAGTGTTATACTCATAAGATTATTACGGGGCGGAAAAATCAATTTGATACTCTGCGTCAGTCTGATGGGTTAAGCGGTTTTCCGAAGCCCTCTGAAAGTGTTCATGATGTTTGTGTTTCGGGACATAGCTCAACTTCTATTTCCACTGCTTATGCAATCAGTCGTGCAAATTATATGGATTCAAGCGATGCACATGCTATTGCGGTTATAGGTGATGGTGCTTTTACGGGCGGTATGGCTTATGAAGCGTTAAATAATGCAGGAAGAAGCCGTACTAATCTTATAATTGTATTAAATCATAATTCTATGTCGATAGAAAGAAATGTCGGTGCGTTTGCAAGATACCTTTCTGCTATAAGATTAAAACCCGGATATTTAAGATTAAAGGGCAGTACAGGCAATATACTTGACCACATTCCGTTGCTTGGAAAACCTATTAAAAAGGTGATACATTATTCAAAAAAGATGTTAAAGGATATTCTTTATCATTCTACATTTTTTGAGGAAATGGGGTTTACTTATATAGGACCTTTGGATGGTCATGATTTAGATGCGCTCGAGAAAGCTTTCAGTCAGGCAAAAGCACTTAAAAGACCGGTTTTTATTCAGGTTGAAACAAAAAAAGGTAAAGGTTATGAGTTTGCTGAAAAAAACCCCCGTTTTTATCATGGTATAGGTAGCTTTGACATTGAAACCGGAAATCCTGATTTAGCGGATAAAGACAGTTTTTCTTCGGTATTAGGCAGTTATCTTGATGAGCTTGCAGATAATGATGATAAAATTTGCGCTATTACTGCTGCTATGAAGCAAGGAACGGGACTTAACAGTTTTTGCTCTAATCACCGCAACAGATTTTTTGATGTGGGTATTGCAGAACAACACGCTGTTACCTTTGCAGCAGGACTTGCAATAAAAGGTTACAGACCTGTTTTTGCTGTGTATTCTACCTTTTTGCAAAGAGCATACGACCAGATTTTACATGATGCCGCTATTCAGGGGCTTCATATCGTGTTGGCGATTGACAGAGCAGGTGTTGTCGGTCAGGACGGTGAAACACATCAGGGAATATATGATGTTTCATTTTTGACAAGTATTCCGAATATTACAATTTTTTCACCTTCTACGAAAGAGGAACTTAAATCACAGCTTTATAAAGCGATTTATGAAACCGAAGGAGTTGTAGCAATTCGCTACCCCAAGGCTTCTGTTTTGGAACAATATACTTGTTTTAATCCTTCTTGTGATTATGAATTTTTGGGTGAAAATAAAGAAAATCTTTTAATAAGCTACGGACGCGTATTCAATGAGCTTTATAATATATATTATAAAAATGCCGATTTATTAAAGCTTAATAAGATATATCCTTTTTCCGATGAGCTTATAAACAGAGTTTCAGAGTATAAGAATATTATATTTTTTGAAGAAACAGAACAAAATGGTTCTATCTCTGAGCATCTTCTTTATTCTCTTAATAAGAAGAATTTTAAAGGAAACTTTAAGAGTGTTACTTTACCCAATGATTTTATAAAGCAGGGAAATGTTTCGAATATTTTAAAGAAATTTAAGTTTAACAGTGATGGTATTCTTGAGATTATAAGAGAGGAATGGCAGATATAATGAAATCCCGTTTAGATGTTCTTATGGTGGAACAGGGACTTGCAATAAGCCGTGAGAAAGCGAAAGCTATGATTATGGCGGGTGAAGTTTTTGTTGATGATGAAAAGGTTGATAAAGCAGGTTTTATGGTATCTGATGACACTGTTATCAAGGTGGTCGGCAATACTTTAAAATATGTCAGCCGCGGTGGCTTAAAGCTTGAAAAAGCCATGGAAAAATATAATCTTGATTTAACTGATTTTATTTGTGCTGATATAGGTGCTTCAACAGGCGGATTTACTGATTGTATGCTTCAAAACGGAGCTAAAAAGGTGTATGCTGTTGATGTGGGTTATGGTCAGCTTGCATGGAAACTTCGCACTGATGAAAGGGTTATAAATCTTGAGCGTACCAACATAAGATATGTGACAAGAGAGCAGATAAAAGATGAACTTGATTTTGGTTCTGTTGACGTCAGCTTTATTTCACTTACTTTGGTTTTACCTGTACTTTACAACCTTTTAAAAGAGGGTGGAAGCGGTGTTTGCCTTGTTAAACCTCAGTTTGAAGCAGGAAAAGGCAAAGTAGGTAAAAAAGGTGTAGTCAGAGAACCTGAAATACATTTGGAAGTGCTTTTAAAAATTTATAACTTTTTAAAAGAAATCAATTTTTGTTTAAAAGGGATAGATTTTTCCCCTATAAAAGGTCCTGAAGGAAATATTGAATACCTTTTTTATTTTGAAAAATCTTCGGAGGATACTTTATTTACCGAAGATGACCTTAAAAATTTAGTTTTTGAATCTCATGAAAATTTAGATTAATGGTGGTGATTAAGTGAAATTTTTATTGATGCCTAATCTTGATAAACAAGGTGTTTTTTCTTGTGTTAAGGATATTTGCGACCTATTAAAAAATGATGCAATACTTTGTATGGATAATTCAAAAAAAGAGTATTTTAAAGATTCTGACATTAGTTTCGGTGAATTTGAAAATCTTATTGAAGAATGTGATTTTTGTGTTGCAATAGGTGGTGACGGCACAATTATTCACGCTTCCAAACACGCAGTGTTAAAAAATAAACCTGTTATTGGAATAAATTTAGGCCGACTCGGATTTTTGTCTGCCATTGATTTAAAGGAACTTTCAATTCTTAAAAAGCTAAAAGATAATGATTACCAGATTGAAGAAAGAATGATGCTTGAAATAAAGCATAAATCAAAAAATGTGGTTAATATATATTACGCTTTAAATGATGCTGTAATTTCAAAAGGTGCTATCGCTAAGATGATTGACCTTGAGATTTATTCCGATAAGTCCAAGGTTTGCTCTTACAGAGCTGACGGAGTGATTTTTTCAACCCCTACAGGTTCTACTGCTTATAATCTTTCAGCGGGTGGCCCTATAATTGATGCGAGTATTGATTGTATTGCACTCACTCCCGTTGCACCACATACTGCTTTCGGAAGAACTATTATTTTTAATGAGAAGAGTAATATAACAATAAAACCATTTGTACCCAATCAGGAAATTTTTCTTACTGTTGACGGTGAGCAGGGAATACCTGTTAATTTTGGCGATGAAGTACTTGTTTATAAGAGTAAATTGGCTGTAAAGCTTATTAACTTTACAGGTAAAAACTTCTATCAGGTGTTAAATGATAAACTACTTAATTTTAAGGAGGTTTAGATGTGAAGGCGGATAGACTTAAAAAGATAATTGAGATTATAGAGAACAATGAAGTTTGTACCCAGGAAGAATTGTTGATTTTTCTAAAAAAAGAGGGAATTATTACTACTCAGGCGACTGTTTCGCGTGATATTAAGGAACTTAATCTCGTAAAATCTACTGCGACAGGTGGAAAATATAAATATACAACTGCGAGAAAACCAAATAGCCATCTTATGGAGAAAAAGTATCGTGCTGTTTTTGTAGAGGCGCTTACTTCGGTTGATTATGCGCTTAATACTGTGGTTATCCGCTGTCATACGGGTATGGCAAATGCAGCGTGTGCCGCACTTGATACTATGGATTTTTCGGGAATTGTCGGTACTCTTGCCGGTGATGATACAATTTTTGTACTTATGAAAACCGAACAACTTGCTCAACAAATAACTACGGAAATTAAATCTATGCTATAATTTGTTTCAGAGGGGATTTGTATGCTTCAGAGCTTATATATTGAAAATTTAGCAGTAATTGAAAAGGCTTGTATTGATTTCAGTACAGGTTTTACTGTTTTTACCGGTGAAACAGGTGCAGGAAAATCTATTGTTATTGATGCTATCAATTTTTGTCTTGGACAGCGTGCTAATCGTGAAATTGTACGTACCGGTACAGAAAAATCTTCTGTTATAGCGATTTTTTCTGATATTCCGTATGAGCTTAATAGTTTTTTAGATGAAAACGGATATGATTTTAAGGATAATGAGCTTTCTATTTCCCGAGAAATATTTAAAGACGGAAGAAGTAATGCAAAAATTAACGGAAAACCTGCAACTGCTGCTTTTTTAAAGGAAATCGGTTCGTTGCTTGTAAATATACATGGTCAGCATGACAATCAGATTTTGTTAAATCCTGACAGACACATGGATATTATTGATGATTATGGTGAATTAAGTAAGGTACTTAATGAATACAGAAACGAGTTTGAGATTCTCAGAGAGCAAATTCGCACATTACGCTCACTTACTATGGATGAAAACGATAAACGCAGAAGGATAGACACTCTTACATATCAGATTGATGAAATTTCTGCTGCTCGTTTAAAGCCGGGAATTGAAGATGAACTTCTTGAAACTTCAAAATATTATAAAAACAGTGAAAAAATCACAAAATCTCTTATCGATGCCTCAATTTCACTTTCAGGTGACGGAGAAAGCAGTATCGGAGCTTTACAGCTTCTTAACACAGCAAAAAATGCACTTTTAAATTTGTCGGAATTTGAAAAATTCAAAGAGATTGCACAGTCTTTGGAAAGCTTATCCATCGATCTTGAGGAATCGGCATTTATTTTAAAAGAAGAATTGAATAAAATGGAATATGATCCTGTTGTAGCTGATAAAATAGAAAGACAGTTAAGTGAAATTCATCATTTAAAGGGAAAATACGGAAAATCAGTTGAGGAAATTATTGAATTTAAGGAAAATGCAAGAAATGAGCTTCATAAAATTGAAAGTGCAGATGAAGAGCTTAAAAAAATAAATGCAAAGGCAAAACTTCAGAAAGAAAAGGTTATAAATCTTGCAAAGTTACTTACTGAAAAAAGAAAAGAAGCTTCAGAAAAATTTATAACAGAAGTTTTAAAAGAGGCAAAATTTTTAGAAATGCCTAATTTAAAGCTTGAAGCAGAGTTTACTCCTACAAAGCTTAATAAAAACGGGGACAGCTCTATGGAGCTTTTAATTTCCGCCAATGCAGGTGAAACACCAAAACCTATTTCCAAAATAGCCTCAGGCGGTGAACTTTCAAGAATTATGCTTGCAATCAAGAGCGCTCTTGCTGACAAGGACAAAATTGACACTCTCATTTTTGACGAGGTAGATACCGGTGTCAGCGGAATAGCTGCGCAGAAAATAGGCGTTAAATTAAAGGAAGTATCAAGATCACGTCAGGTTTTTTGCGTTACTCATTCAGCTCAGGTTGCAGCTTTGGCACATAATCAGTTGCTTATTAAAAAACGCACAGAAAATGACCGCACCTTTACTGATGTGTTGCCACTTGATGAAAAGGGACGCATTGAAGAAATTGCACGTATTATATCAACAGATAAAGTTACCGAGCTTATGCTTCAAAATGCCGCCGATATGTTAAATGACGGTAAAAAAACTGTTTGATGAAAGGAATAGCTTATGTATTCATTACTTGTTCGCTTGTTTGTTAAAAACAGTAAGGATATAAAAGATGCAAAGGTAAGAGAACAATACGGAAAGCTTTCGGGGATTGTGGGAATTATCGCCAATACTTTGTTAAGTTTTTTGAAGGTATTGGCAGGAATAATTTTCAGAAGCGTTTCGGTAATAGCCGACGGACTTAACAATATGTCCGATGCAACAAGCTCACTTGTTACTTTTATAGGGTTTAAGCTTTCGGGGCGACCTGCCGACAAGGAGCATCCGTTTGGCCATGCGAGAATGGAATATGTGTCGGGGCTTGTGGTAGCATTTTTCATTTTTATTGTCGGATTTGATTTGTTCAAGACTTCCATAGGGAAAATTATTACCCCCGAAGAAACAATATTTTCTTTATTTTCAGTGATAATTTTGGTTTTTTCGATTGTTTTAAAATTGTGGCTTTACTTTTTTAACCATAAAATTTCAAAAATTATTTCTTCTTCTACTCTTGAGGCAACTGCGATTGACAGCAGAAACGATACACTTATGACAACTGCTGTTTTAATTTCTTCTATTATTATAAAATTTACAGGCTTTAATATTTTAGACGGTATATTGAGTCTTTTGATTGCTTTATTTATCATAATTTCTGCTATTAAACTTATATCGGAGACCTTAAGTCCGATTTTAGGTGAGGCTCCTAATAAAGAGCTTGTTAGAGATATTTTAAAAAAGCTTAAGAGTTATGAGGGAGTTTTAGGTGTACATGATCTGATGGTTCATGATTATGGACCTAACAGATGCTTTTGCTCGGTGCATGTTGAAATGGATGCTAAAAGTGATATTTTAAAAAGTCACGATATTTGTGATAATATCGAGCGTGATTTTTTAAATGATAACATTACTTTGGTGGTGCATCTTGATCCGATTGTTACCGATGATGAGGAAACTAACGAATTAAGAAAAATGACTGCCAGAGTTATTGCATCTCTTGATTCAGGAATATCAATGCATGATTTCAGAGTAGTAAAAGGATATACTCATACGAATTTAATTTTTGATATTGTAGTGCCGTTTGAATGTAAAATTTCAAATGATGATATTATTAAGCGTATATCTGAGTTAATAAGTGAAAACGACATCAGTCTTTTTACTGTTATAAATGTTGACCGCAATTATATAGGGTAAGGAGATTTTTATTATGGGAAGAGAAGAATTTATATCTATTTACGAAAAATATATTGATAGAAAAGGGGCCGACAAGCTTTTGGAATGGCTTGATAAAAGTGATTTTTTTAAAGCTCCTGCAAGTACGAAATTTCATCTTGCAACTGAAGGCGGCCTTTGTACTCACAGTGTAAATGTATATAAAAGGCTTAAAGCTTTAGTGGAAAATGAATATGAGGGTGAAGAAGTGTTTTCTGACGAAGTTATTGCGGTTTGCGGACTTTTGCACGACGTTTGTAAGGCTAATTGTTATAAACAGGAAATGCGGAATGTAAAAGTTAACGGAATCTGGGAACAAAAACCATTTTATACATTTGATGAGCAGTTGCCGTTTGGACATGGTGAAAAGAGCGTGTTTATTATTGAAAGATTTATGCGCTTAAAGTTAGAAGAGGCTATCGCTATAAGATACCATATGGGAGGATTTTCAGTAATACCCGGTGATTACAGCCTTTCAAAGGCTTTTGAACAATATCCTCTGGCTGTCCTTACACATGTTGCGGATTTAACTGCTACATATTTAGATGAAGCAGAAACTTTGGAAAAACAATTTAATTAGGAAAGGAAAATAAAAATGAATAAGGAAATTATCAAGGCAAAAAATGCTCCTGATGCAGTAGGACCATATTCACACGCAATTATGGTGGATAATGTGCTTTACACTTCAGGACAGATAGGTTTAATTCCCGAAAGCGGGGTTTTGGCTGAAGGTGGTATAAAAGCTCAGGCTGAACAAAGTATTATAAATTTAGGAGCTGTGCTTGAAGCTTCGGGTATGGATTACAAAAATGTTGTTAAAACCACTCTTTTTCTTAAAGATATTAACGATTTTGCGGTTGTTAATGAGATATACGCAAAATATTTTACCGAAAAACCTGCCCGCTCTTGTGTTCAGGCGGCAGCACTTCCCAAAGGAGCTTTGTTTGAAATTGAAGCAATAGCTGTAAAATAAAAAATGACGCCGAAAGGCGTCTTCAGTTAGAGATAATTCGCCCAAATCATTACTTGTTTTGCGAACTAATATGTTAAAAGTCCATGGTATGCGTCAGCATTACCATGGACTTTTGCCTTTTATTTCATCAAAAAAGTTAATGATTTGGGTGTTATACAGTTTTGTAACAAATATATTCGTGAAAAACCGATTTTTCCCTAATTGAAGATGCCGAAATGGTGTCATTTTTTTTAAAGTATAAGCATAGTAATCTTAAAGGGGTGATATTATGCAGAATAATGAAGATTTTTTAAAGCTTGTTAATAAATATAAAGAGGAGATGCAAGGGTATCGGAAGAAGAATGTTTTTTATAGCGGAAATGAATCGTCCTGCGGAAGTAGTACGGGTGCTGTGAATACCGCAATACCCACAATTAAAGATTCATTTATAAATGCGGTACCACCATTATCAATAAATGAACCTGAATCATTAAGAGAATTTAATTCAAATGATGATAATATTTATAAAACAGAGTCTGATTATCCCGTAAGAGAAAGCGAAGAATGGGAAACAGACAGTGCAGTAATTAAAGTATATGCATATACTGCCCGTCAGGGGTTGCCTGTTCCTGATGCAGACGTTACGATAACAAGGACTTTTGAGGGGCGAAACGTGCTTTATATTTTTGATAAAACAGGAATAAGTGGTGAAAGTAAGGAGTTAAAGGTACCGGCACCACCAAAGGAATTTTCGCAGGTTCAGGGAAATGAGCACCCTTATGCAAATTATAATATAAGGGTAGATGCTAAGGGATACTATACGGTTGAGAATATCAATGTCCCCGTTTTTGGCGGAGAAACTTCTATTCAGCCTGTTGAAATGATACCTCTTCCTGAAAATGAACTTTTTATAAGACAAAAGCTCGTATATGAAATCGAGCCTGCTGATTTATAGGAGGCTTTTTTATGACCGGAGTTCCATTTATTCCAAGGTATATAACTGTGCATCTGGGGAAACCTGATGAGTTTGCCCAGAATGTAACGGTTACTTTTCCTGATTATATTAAAAATGTTGCTTCAAGTGAAATATATCCTACCTGGCCTGAAAATTCTTTAAGGGCAAATATTTATGCACAGGTTTCTTTTGCACTGAATCGGATATATACCGAATGGTATCGGAGCAGAGGGTATGATTTTGACATAACAAACTCTATTCAGTACGACCAGAAATATATTCACGGAAGAGATATATTTGAAAATGTTTCTAACATTGTTGATGAGCTGTTTAATGACTACATACGCAGACAAGGTTTTGTTGAGCCTTTATTTGCGCAGTTTTGTGACGGAATTGAAGTTAAATGTGAGGGGCTTTCACAATGGGGATCTGTTGACCTTGCAAACAGGGGTTTAACTCCTTATGAGATACTTAAAAATTACTACGGGGATAATATTGATATTGTTTTTAATGCACCTGTCGATATAATAACAGGTTCCTATGACGGTACGCCACTTTCTTTGGGAAGCAGAGGAGATAATGTGAGAAGTTTACAGATAAGGCTTAACAGAATTTCTAAAAACTACCCTGCAATTCCTAAAATAAATCCTATTGACGGAATTTTTGGAAAAGAAACCGAGGCTGCGGTAAGAAAATTTCAGGAGATATTTTCCTTAACTCCTGATGGGATAGTAGGTAAAAATACCTGGTACAGAATAGCGTATCTCTATGCTTCGGTAAAAAAACTTGCAGAACTTAATTCTGAGGGAATTACCTTAGATGAAATATCAAAGCAATACCCAGATGCTATAAAAGAGGGTGATCGTGGCGAAAAAGTTAAGGTTTTACAGTATTTCTTAGCAGTGGTTGCAAACTTTAACGAGGAAATTTTGCCGATAAATATTGACGGAATTTTCGGAGAAAAGACAAAAGAAGCAGTAATTGCCTTTCAAAAATCCTATGGTTTAAGTCCTGACGGAGTGGTTGGAGAGTTAACCTGGGATAAGTTATGGAGGGCATATCAGGGAGTGATTGATATTTTACCTATTACAATAGGGTATGGGGTAGCATCTTATCCCGGCGTTCCTTTAAGTCAGGGAAGTGCAGGAGAATCGGTAGCTCAAATACAGACTTATCTATCGTTTTTATCGACTACTTATCCTGAAATACCGAGAATAGCTGTTACAGGTGTTTTTGGTGAAGAAACCAAAAATGCAGTGAGAATTTTTCAGTCAATCGCTGGACTTAATCCTGACGGAATAGTAGGAGAGGAGACCTTCAATGCGATTGCAAGTCTTTATGAGGATATAATCACGGGTGAAATTAAAAATCCGGGACAATATCCCGGATATGAGCTTTCACAGTAAAGGAGGAGTTATATGGCTAATCAACCCGAAGATGTTATGGAGTTACAAAAATATCTTCGCACTATTGCAAGATACAGAAATAATCTGCCACTTATAATAATTGATGGGATTTTCGGAGAAAATACTAAAGAGGCAGTTGAAGCTTTTCAGAGAAATTATAACCTTCCTGTTACAGGAGTAGTTGACCAGAAAACCTGGGAAAGTATATATAACGAATATTTGAAGGTGGCAAGAGAAAGAGGGGAACCAATATGCATTGAGGCTTTTCCGTCTTCTGATTTTGTACTTACACCGGGTGCATCGGGTGAATCAGTTTATTTTTTACAACTTATGCTAATAAGCTTAGGAAATAAATTTCACAATATTCCAAAAGTGAGTCTTAACGGAAAATATGAAAAAGATACTATGGATGCCGTAAAAAAGCTCCAGGAAAAGTCGGGAATAGAGATAAATGGTGAGACTGACAAATTCACCTGGGATTCGATTGCAAGGGCTTATAATATCCACAGCAAGCCAATTTATCCTGCTCAGACTAAATAATCGACAAAATAACCAAAAGATTGTTAAAAAAAATCTTTTTTTCCTATATAAAAATATTTGCAAAATTCATTAAAAAAAGTTATAATATATATGAAGTGAAAAAAAGCTTGTTTGAATGTTAAAGCGGAAGGGGAATGACAAATGGATTCAATTCATGAAGTATCAATACCTGTTGGTATGTTAAGCATTGTTGGAATGAGGGGCTGTGAGGACTTTGTTCAGAAGGTAGATGACTATCTTGCAGACTGGCGTAAAGAACGTCACGGGGAACTGATGTCTGACGGTGATTTTATCGGATATTGCAGAGATACATATCAGCTTAAGGCATATTGCCCAAGATTCGGAACAGGTGAAGCTAAAGGTGCTCTTAAAGAATCTGTACGTGGACACGATTTATTTATTATCGTTGATTGCTTTAATTATGGTGTTACTTATAAAATGTATGGCAAAGAGATTCCTATGAGTCCCGATGACCATTACCAGGATTTAAAGAGAGTTATTGCTTCTGCAAGTGGTAAAGCAAGACGTATAAACGTTATTATGCCGATGCTTTATGAGGGCAGACAGCATAAGCGTTCTTCCAGAGAATCTTTAGACTGTGCTTTGATGCTTCAGGAATTGGTTAATATGGGTGTTGATAATATTATTACTTTTGATGCCCATGATGCAAGAGTTCAGAATGCTATTCCTTTGAAAGGTTTTGAAAACGTTCAGCCTACATATCAGTTTTTAAAAACTCTTGTTAAAGCTGTGCCTGATATTGAAATTGACAGGGAACATGTTATGATTATTTCTCCTGATGAAGGCGGAATGTCCAGATGTATGTATTATTCTTCTGTTTTAGGCGTAGATCTGGGTATGTTCTATAAGAGAAGAGATTATTCTGTTATTGTTAACGGAAGAAACCCAATCGTTGCTCACGAGTTTTTGGGAAGTGACGTTGAGGGAAAAGACCTTATTATCGTTGATGATATGATTTCTTCAGGTGAATCTGTTTTGGATATTGGTGAAAAATTAAAAGCAAAGGGTGCTAACAGAATTTTTGTCTGCACTACCTTCGGACTTTTCACAGATGGTCTTGAAAAATTTGATTTGGCTTATGAAAAAGGATATATAACTAAAGTTTTAACTACAAACCTTATCTATCGTACCCCCGAACTTTTAGAGCGTGAATGGTATAAAGAAGTTGATATTTCCAAATATATTGCTTATATCGTTGATAATCTTAATCACGACCAGTCAATAAGTAATCTTCTTAATCCTGTTCATCGTATTCAGAATCTTATTGAAAAAAATAAGAAAACAAAAATTGAACAACAAATGAAACTCAGTGAATCAAAATAAAATTTAACAGGTTGCAGTAACTACTACTGCAACCTGTTTTCTGATAATTAGCAAAATTTTCATTTTTTACTTTACTTTAAGTGAAAGATAATGTAAAATAATAATGATGAATACATCGATGGGAGTGTTTGCTGATGAACCTTAAGTATAAGAGAATTTTACTTAAATTAAGCGGTGAGGCTTTGGCAGGTGACAAGAAATTTGGTTTGGATTTTGATGTTATCAATCCTATCTGCAAAGCTATTAAAGAATGCGTTGATTTAGGTGCAGAAATTGGAATTGTTGTTGGCGGCGGTAATTTCTGGAGAGGACGCAGCAGTGGTGCTATGGACCGTACCCGTGCTGACCATATTGGTATGCTCGGTACTGCTATGAACGCTTTGGCTGTTGCTGATGCTTTAGAAGAACAAGGTGTGAACGTAAGGGTGCAGACTGCTATTGCCATGCAACAGGTTGCAGAGCCTTATATAAGAAATCGTGCTGTACGTCATCTTCAGAAGGGAAGAGTTGTTATTTTTGGTTGTGGAACCGGTAATCCGTTTTTCTCTACTGATACTGCTGCTTCTTTGCGTGCGGCTGAAATAGAAGCTAATGTTATTTTCAAAGCTACTATGGCTGACGGGGTTTTTGATAAAGATCCTAATAAATATGATGATGCAGTAAAATATGATACTGTTACCTGCACAGAAGTTTTATCAAAGAATTTAGGTGTTATGGATTCTACTACTGCTTCTATGTGTAAAGATAACAATATCCCTATTTTGGTGTTTAATCTTAAGAAACCTCAGAATATTGTAAATGCAGTTAAAGGCGAAAATGTGGGAACAGTTGTTATTCCCGAATAAGAAAGGATAGATTATAATGAAAGAGATTATTAAAAAGACAGAAGAAAAAATGGCTAAATCAGTTGAATCTTTAGGCAAGGAATTGGCTTCAATCCGTGCAGGACGTGCTAATCCCGGTGTACTTGATAAGATTACTGTTGATTATTATGGAACAATGACACCTATTAATCAGATGGCTGCTGTTTCTGTTCCTGATGCTCGTACTTTGATGATTCAGCCATGGGATGCTTCAACATTAAAGTCTATTGAAAAAGCTATTCTTGCTACTGATATTGGTATTACTCCCAATAACGACGGTAAGGCTATCCGCCTCAGTTTCCCTCCTCTTACAGAGGAACGCAGAAAAGATTTGGCTAAAGAAATTCGCAAATACGGTGAAGAAGCAAAAGTTGCAGTAAGAAATTCCCGTCGTGATGCTATCGATAAGATCAAAGCTATGCTTAAAGCTAAAGAAATCACCGAGGACGACGTAAAAGACGGCGAAAAAGATATTCAGAAGCATACTGATAAATTCTGTGAAGAAATCGATAAAATTATTTCTGCTAAAGAGAAAGAGATTATGGAGCTTTAAAAATGGCTGATAACATAAATCTCCCTAAACATATAGGAATTATCATGGATGGTAATGGTAGATGGGCCAAAAAGCGGGGACTTCCGAGAAAATTTGGCCATCGTACCGGTGCTGAAACATTTAGAGTAATAGCAAGGTATGCTAATAAAATTGGCATACCTTATATGACTATGTATGTCTTTTCAACAGAAAACTGGGTGCGTCCGAAAGATGAAATCGACGGAATTTTAAAAATTTTAAGAAATTATCTTGACGAAATGGATGATTATATCAAGGAAAATATTAAAGTGCGATTTCTTGGTGATTTATCTAAGTTTGACGAAGATATAAGAATAAAAATGAAAAGGGCAGAAGATGCAAGTAAAAACAGTACAGGACTTAATCTTAATTTAGCTATTAATTACGGAGGACGTCCTGAAATAACTATGGCGGCTAAAAAAATTGCCGAAATGGTTAAAAATGGTGAGATTTCTTCTGAAGATATTAACGAAGAACTTGTAAGTAAATCACTTTACACAAGCGGTATGCCTGATGTTGATTTGATTATCCGTCCAAGTGGTGAGTACAGACTTTCAAATTTCCTTATCTGGCAGTCTGCTTATGCTGAATATGTATTTATGGATAATATTTTATGGCCCGATTTCAAAGAAAAAGATTTAGATGCGGCTATTGAAGAATATAACAAAAGGAATAGGCGTTTCGGTGGAGTATAACCGTTTCGTGGGGTGAAATAATGAAACAGCGTATAATTACAGCTTTAATTGCACTTGTGGTTTTGTTGATAGCACTTCTTTGTTACAATACAGTAGTTTTTAATATTTTTATTGCTTTAATAGGCACAATGGCAGTTTATGAGCTTTTGCACAGTACGGGATATGTAAAAAGTAAACTTATTACTGCTTTTTCCTGTTTATATGCGTTTATTGTGCCTTTTTTTGAAATATCAGGCAGTAAAAATTTTCCGATATATATAACATTAATCTATTTTGCTTTTCTTTTTTTAACTCTTTTAAAATATCATCAGACAATAAAATTTGAAGAAATAGCCATCTCATTTTTGGTATCACTTGTTATTCCACTCTCTTTTTCTATGTTAATTTTATTAAGAGATTACAGTGAGCATGGATTTTTTTATACCATTTTGATATGTGCGGCTGCATGGCTTACCGACAGTGGTGCTTATTTTGTGGGATGTGCTTTCGGTAAACATAAATTAGCTCCTTTGATAAGCCCTAAAAAGACGATAGAAGGGTCAATCGGAGGACTTTTAACCGCACTTATATTTTTCCCGTTGTTAGCATATTTATATCAGATTATATTAAAAAACAATGGCCTCATTATTGAAATTAATTATCTTAATATTATCATAGTTGCTTTAATAACCTCTGTTTTTGGTATGATAGGTGATTTACTGGCTTCGGTAATCAAACGTCAGACGGGCATTAAAGATTACGGAACTATTTTACCCGGACATGGTGGTATTTTAGACAGATTTGATAGCTTTTTGGTGGTGGCACCTGTCTTTTATATTCTGATTAAATTGTTACCTTTAATATAATCCTTGGAGGAATAAATTTGAAACGATTGTCTATATTGGGCTCTACCGGTTCAATCGGTACTCAGGCACTTACTGTGTGTGAAGCTAATAACTTTACAGTTGTTGGACTTGCTGCAAATCGAAACGAAAAGCTTTTAGAAGAGCAGACGAGATGTTTTTTACCCAGTCTCGTCTGTATTTATGATGAAAGTCATTATAAAAGCTTTAAAGACAGAGTATCTGATTTAAATGTAAAGGTTGTTACGGGAATTGATGGGCTTTGTGAAGTGGCTTCAATGGAAAGTGCTGACACTGTACTTAATTCTGTTACCGGTATGATAGGGCTACGTCCTACTTTGGCGGCTATTGAAGCAAAAAAAGATATAGCACTTGCCAATAAAGAAACCTTGGTTACGGGCGGAGAGCTTGTAATGAAAAGGGCGAAGGAGCAAAATGTAAAAATTTTACCCGTTGACAGTGAACATTCGGCAATTTTTCAGTCATTAAACGGATATAGTCACTGTAAAGTGAATAGAATATTATTAACAGCTTCAGGTGGTCCTTTCTTTGGAAAGACAAGAGATGAACTCAAAGAAATTACTTTAAAGGAAGCGCTCAATCACCCTAACTGGAGTATGGGGGCTAAAATTACTGTTGATTCCTCGACTATGATGAATAAAGGGCTGGAAGTTATTGAAGCTTACTGGCTTTTTGATGTAAATCCACAGAAAATTGAGGTTTTAGTTCACAGAGAAAGTATTATTCATTCGTTGGTTGAATTTGAAGATTATTCTGTGATTGCACAGCTCGGTGTACCTGATATGAAGATACCGATTCAGTACGCTTTAACCTATCCTGACAGAACAAAATGTCCCACAAAAAGGCTTAATCTCTGGGAAACGGGTACCCTCAATTTTTATAAACCTGATGAAGAAACTTTTTCTGCTTTAAAAGTAGCAAGGGAAGCGATACAAAGAGGAAAACTATATCCTACATTGATGAATTGCTGTAACGAAGCGGCAGTCGAGCTTTTCTTGCAGGAAAAGATACCTTATCTTAAAATTTTTGAGTTAAATGAGAAGTCATTAGAGCTTAATGGGGAAAAAGAAGTAACTGTCGATAATATATTAGAGGCAGAAGCAGTTGCAAGAGAATTTGTTATGAATTCAATTTAGAAAGGATATTTTATATATTATGCAAACTTTTATAAGTATTCTTCTTACCTTGGCTATTTTTCTCGTGATAATTATTATCCATGAATTTGGGCATTTCATTTCCGCAAAACTTTGTAATGTAAAGGTCAATGAATTTTCAATCGGTATGGGACCTGTTATTTTTAAAAAAAGAGGAGAAGAAACCCTTTATTCCGTAAGAGCTTTTCCTATCGGAGGATTTGTGAGTATGGAAGGAGAGGACGTTACTTCTTTGGATGAACGTGCTTTCAGTAATCAAAGTGTCTTAAAAAGACTTTTTATTATTTCTGCCGGAGCTATAATGAATCTGATTTTAGGATTTTTGGTTGTGGTTTTGATTACTTCTTTTGGTGGAAGAATAGCAACTAAAACAATAGCTTCTGTTAATGAAAATTCTGTTGTAGCTCAAAGTGGTATTAAGTCAGGAGACACAATTTTAAAGGTTAACGGACGCACTGTTTTTGTCACCGGTGATATAAATTATGAGCTTTCAAGAGATGAAGACAGAGATGTTTCCATGCTTATAAAAAGAAATGGTGAAAAAATATTACTTCCGTCTGTAAAATATAACCCTAAAAAAGAAGGTAGTCTTGGGATAACGGTTGAGTCAAAAGATAAAAATGTCTTTAGTGTGATTTCATATTCGGCAAAATATTCTGTGTCGATAGCGAGACTTATCTGGATTTCGATTATTGACTTATTTGCGGGAAGAGCTTCTGTGAATGATTTATCGGGGCCTGTTGGAATGACAAATTTAGTAGGGCAGGTTTCAAGAGTTGGTATTCCTGATTTAGCTTTATTGTTTGCTTTTATTACGATAAATGTAGGAATTTTCAATGTTCTTCCTATTCCTGCATTAGACGGCGGAAGACTATTGTTTTTGCTTATAGAATTTATAAGAAGAAAGCCGATGAAACCTGAGCATGAAGGATTTATCCACTTTATCGGATTTTTACTTGTTATAGGGCTTATGATTTTTGTTACGGTTAATGATATTTTTAAATTAATAAGATAAATTTTCTCCCTTTGCCGACTCAAGCAAAGGGAGATTTATTTTTTAAAAAATATTGGAAAATAGTAAAGAATGTGTTATAATAGAAAAGATAATTGTTTATATAAAAGGGGCATTTATTATGACAACAATACTTTTAGTAAGACATGGATACAGTAATGCTAATTTTGAAAAAAAATTTGCAGGTCATCTTAATGTGGATTTACATGAAAACGGAGTAAAGCAGGCAAAGAAAACTGCCGAGTACATAAAAGAAAACTATAAGGTTGATAAGATTTATTCAAGTGACTTGATTCGTGCTTATAAAACTGCCGAAGCTATTGCTGAAAAATTTAATTTAGAGATTGAAAAAGTTAAGGAGCTTCGTGAAATTAATGCAGGAAAATGGGATGATGTTAAATATAGCGATGTTGCAGTATTATATGAAGAAGACCGTAAAACTTGGATGAATGATATTAAAAATGCAAGATGCACCGGTGGTGAATCAGTAAAAGAGCTTTATGCAAGAATAGTAAATGCACTCACAGATATTGCTAAAAATAATGATAATAAAACTGTGGTTGTAGCAAGTCACGGAACTCCTATCCGTCTTGTAAAGCCATTTATTGTTGATGGAAATTTAGATAATATGCAGGACACTCCATGGCCTTCAAATGCTTCTGTTACAGTTATAAGTTACGATAACGGCAACTGGAACTTGATAGAATATGGCCACGATGAGCATTTAGAGGAGTTAAAGACTATTTTGCCCGGTAATGTATAAGGTTTGGTGATTAAATGAGAAATACTACTTCTGTTAAGGTTAAAAATTTAACCCTTGGTGACGGGAAAATTTATATACAATCCATGCTTAATGTCAACAGTAATGATGTTGACAAAAGTGTGTTACAGGCATTTAAGCTTCAAAGTGCAGGGTGCGATATTGTAAGAATCGCAATTCCTGACAAGGAAGCTTTAAAGCTCATTCCTGCTATTAAGGAAAAGGTAGATATTCCACTTGTTGCGGATATTCATTTTGACTATCGTTTAGCACTTGAATCGGTGGCAATGGGTATAGATAAAATAAGATTAAATCCCGGAAATATTGGTGATGACAGCAAAATTAAAGAAGTAGTATCAGCTTGTAAAAGTAAAGGAGTGCCGATAAGAATCGGGGTTAATTCTGGTTCGGTTCAAAAAGATATTTTAAAAAAATACAATGGTCCTACCGCTATGGCGTTGGTTGAAAGTGCATTATATCATGTAAGACTTTTGGAAAAGTTTGATTTTGACCAAATTGTTATTTCTGTAAAATCTTCCGATGTTAAAACTATGGTTGATTCATACAGAATTCTTTTTAAAGAATGCAGTTATCCCTTGCATCTGGGGGTTACTGAAGCGGGTACAGAGAGAATGGGGCTTATTAAGTCTTCTGTAGGAATCGGGAGTCTTCTTTTAGACGGAATAGGGGACACTATAAGGGTTTCCCTTACTGCTGATCCCGTAAAAGAAATTGATGCTGCTAAAGATATTCTTAAGAGTATCGGACTTCTTAAAGGCCCACAAATAGTTTCTTGTCCTACTTGCGGCAGGACAAGAATAGACCTTATTTCTCTTGCTGATAAGGTGGAACAAAGACTTAAAATGATAGATAAGCCTATAAAGGTTGCAGTTATGGGGTGTGTGGTAAACGGGCCCGGTGAAGCAAAAGAAGCCGATATTGGCATAGCCGGTGGTAACGGCTGCGGAGTGATTTTTAAAAAGGGTGAAGTACTTAAAAAAGTTTCTGAAGAAGCAATTTTAGATGAGCTTTTTAAGGAGATTGAAAAGCTGTAAAGGAGAAAAAACTGTGGCAGAACAAAACTTTCTTGCTGTTTTCGGTGAATATATAAAAGAACCATATAAATCTCAGTTTAAAGATTGCAGTTTATTGAGATTGACAGTTGATAAAGCAAATAATTCTTTTGTAGCCGATATAAAAAGTGAAAATATAATTAAATTTGACGATGTGTCTCAGTGTGAACGTCAACTTCAAAAGAATACGGGTGTTTCAGAAGTTAAGTTTGTAATGAAATATCTTCCCGATTTACTTAATGAGGAATATTTTTCTGAGCTTTTAAATGAGGTTAAAAGCTTGTGTGCTATAGTAAATGGTCTTTTAGATAATGCTGATGTCATTTTTAAAGATAATGTTATAAAAATTATTCTCAAAAACGGTGGAAAATCTATGCTCTTAAGGGCAAATGCAGATAAAATTATTGAAAAAACAGTTTTTCTCCATTTTTCTGTAAATGTTTCTGTTTTATTTGAAGGTGTTGAAGAGATAGAAAAAGAAGATTTTCCTGAGCCTTCGCCTATGTTTTTTAAAGAATTACCGACTCCGTCTAAAAAAGTTGAAGAAACTAAGCCATCTTACAATGGTTTTACAAGAGCATCAGCGGTCAAAGATGAACCTGCACCTGTTACCATTGATTTTACAGGTATGCAATTTGTAAATGAAGATGCTATGCTTTTAAAAGGAAAGAAAATTACCGAAAAGCCTGTGCCCTTAAGTAAAATCACTCCATTATCGGGAAATGTGGTTGTGTGGGGCGATATATTTGCTACCGACTCAAGGGTTACAAGAGACGGAAACAAGGTGATTTTAACATATAATTTTACCGACTATACCTCTTCTAATACTATCAAAATTATCGACGATGTAAAAAAGCAGGATAAATATGACTGCCTTAAAAAAGGGACTACCGTTTTAATAAGAGGTGAGGCTGTTGATGACAGATATGACCATGAAATTTCAATAAAGCCTTACGATATTATGATAGTCAAAAAGAAAGAAAGAACAGATAACGCGGAAATTAAAAGGACAGAGCTTCATTGTCATACTAAAATGTCAATGATGGACGGAGTTGCTGAAGTTTCCGATATAATCAATACAGCTTATAAATGGGGACATAAAGCTATTGCGATAACTGACCATGGGGTTGTGCAGGCGTTTCCTGATGCGATGAAAGCTGTTGATGGAATCAGAAAAAACGGCGGCGAATTTAAAGTTATTTATGGGGTAGAAGATTACTTTGTAAATGACTGTATAACTGCGATTGATGGTTGTAAAGATGAAAACTTTACAGGTGAATTTGTTGTTTTCGACGTTGAAACTACGGGACTTTCTGCTAAAAATGACAGACTTACTGAAATTGGCGCAGTACTTATAAAAAATAAAGAAATCGTTGACAGATTTAATACATTCGTAAATCCGCAAAGACCTATTCCGCCTAAAATTACTGAGCTTACAGGTATAAATGACAGTATGGTTAAGGACGCACCATCTGAAAAAGAGGCCCTTTTAAGCTTTTTGGAGTTTATAAAGGAAAGGCCCTTAATTGCCCACAACGCTTCTTTTGATATGGGATTTATGAAAGCTACGGCTGAAAGGTCTGAAATTGAATTTAATCATACTTCTATTGATACTCTGGTGCTTTCGAGAAGTCTTTATCCCGAACTTTCAAAGCATAAACTTGATATTATAGCAAAACATCTTGATTTACCTGAATTTAATCATCACAGAGCTTGTGATGATGCTGAGGTACTTGCTAAAATATTTATAAAAATGATGGAAAAGTTAGAAGCTGATAAAAATATCAGTTCAGTTTCCGAGATAAATACTTCGATAAGCTCAAATGACCCTAAACAACTTAAAACTTATCATCAGATAATTCTTGTAAAAAATAAAGCGGGACTTAAAAATCTTTACAGGCTTGTTTCTTATGCTCATACAAAGTATTTTAAGAGACATCCCCGTACTCCTAAATCCGAGATTATGAAATATCGTGAAGGGTTGCTTATAGGAAGTGCGTGTGAATCAGGCGAATTATTCCAGGCTATAATTGAAGGAAAGAGCTTTGATGCGCTTTGTGAAATAGCGTCATTTTATGATTATCTTGAAATTCAGCCTCTCGGAAACAACGAGTTTATGTTACTTAACGGACAGGCTACCGACAGAAAACAGCTTGAGGAATACAATAAGACTGTTGTTGCGGTTGCTGAAAAATTGGGTAAGCTTGTAGTTGCTACCTGTGATGTGCATTTTTTAAATCCTGAGGATTCCATTTTCAGGGCAGTTTTAATGTCGGGTAAATATAAAGATGCCGATAATCAGGCACCTTTGTTTTTGCGTACAACAGAGGAAATGCTCAAGGAATTTGAATACCTTGGAGAGAAAAAAGCATATGAAGTAGTAGTTGAAAATCCAAATAAAATCGCAGATATGGTTGATTACGAGCTGACTCCCATTCCTAAAGGTACTTTTCCGCCTAAAATTGAGGGCTCTGAAGAAGAACTTACAAAAATTACCTGGGAACGTGCCGAAAAAACATATGGCAAGGATATGCCGTCACTTGTAAGAGACAGACTTCAGAGGGAACTTGATTCTATTATAAAGCATGGATTTGCAGTGCTTTACATGATTGCACAGAAATTAGTGCATTTTTCTGAGGAAAATGGATACCTCGTTGGCTCACGTGGTTCGGTAGGTTCATCATTTGTAGCTAATATGGCAGGTATTTCAGAAGTTAATCCTTTGCCACCTCATTATGTCTGCCCGAAATGTCAGTGGAGTGAATTTTTTACAAAAGGTGAATATGGTTCGGGATTTGATTTGCCGGAGAGGGAATGCCCTAATTGTAACACTAAATTAAATCAGGACGGCCACGATATTCCGTTTGAAACTTTCTTAGGCTTTGATGGTGATAAAGAGCCTGATATCGACCTTAATTTCTCGGGTGAGTTTCAAAGCTATGTTCATAAATACACCGAGGAACTTTTTGGTTCTGACCATGTGTTCAAAGCAGGTACTATCTCTACTGTTGCAGAAAAAACAGCTTTCGGATTCGTTTTAGGGTACTTAAATGACCATGGAAAGGTTGTTCATAAAGCAGAGGAGTTAAGACTTGCAAAAGGGTGTCAGGGTGTTAAACGTACAACAGGTCAGCATCCGGGGGGAATGGTTGTTATTCCGTCGGATTATGATGTTTATGATTTCTGTCCCATTCAGCATCCTGCGGATAAAGATGATTCCGATATACTCACCACTCATTTTGATTTCCATTCGCTTCATGATACTATTTTAAAACTTGATGAACTCGGACACGATGTTCCTACACTTTATAAGCATATCGAGGATTTAACAGGTATTAAGGTTATGGACGTTTCGATGAGTGATAAAAATGTTATAAGTCTTTTTACCTCAACAGATGCTATAAATGTTAAACCTGATGATATTTTCAGTAACACAGGAACTTTGTCTCTTCCCGAGATGGGTACTCCGTTTGTAAGAGGAATGCTTGAAGAGGCACAGCCGAAAACCTTTGCTGACCTTTTGCAGATTTCGGGACTTTCACATGGTACCGACGTATGGCTCGGAAACGCAAAGGACCTTATCGACCAGAAAATTTGCACTATCTCTGAAGTTATCGGTACCCGTGACAGTATTATGACTTATCTTTTACATAAAGGTCTTGAGCCGAAACTTGCGTTTAAGATAATGGAGATTACTCGTAAAGGTCTTGCTACCAAGCTTCTTACTGAAGAAATGGTTAACGAAATGCTTGAGCATGATGTACCGCAGTGGTATGTTGACAGTTGCTTTAAAATCAAGTATATGTTCCCGAAAGCACACGCGGCGGCTTACGTTATTGCCGCTATCAGACTCGGTTGGTATAAGGTTTACTATCCGCTTGAATACTATGCCGCTTTCTTTACTGTGCGTGGAGGAGATCTTGAAGCTGAAACTGCGGTTGCAGGTAAAAATGCCTGTCGCACAAGACTTATGCAGCTTAAGGAAATGGAACGTTCCGTTAAAGAGGAAGATGTTTATAATACTCTGATGATTATAAATGAAATGCTGTGCAGAGGATATGAATTTTTGCCGGTTGACCTTTTTAAATCACACGCAACGAAATATCTTATTGAAGACGGAAAAATTCGTTTACCGTTTACTGCACTTAAAGGACTGGGTGAAGCGGCGGCTAAAGGACTTCAGAGTGCAGGGGAAATGGGACCTTATATTTCTGTTGATGAAGTTCAAACCCGTTCGGGAGTATCAAAGGCTGTTATTGAGTTGCTTGAAAACGCAGGTGCTCTTGAGGGATTGCCGAAAACAAGCCAGATGACGTTTTTTTAATGTTAATATTACTAACTAACTATTTTTTTTAAAAGTAAATATGGTTAGTTTCAATAAATTTTTACATAATGATTGACAGGATTACTTTTATGTGTTAGCATATTAGCATACTAAAGTGAAAGGGAAAAAGATATGTTAAAAAACAGGTTGATTACCCCTGAGGGTACAAAGGATATTTTATTTGAAGATTGTGTTGCTCGTCGCAAGGCAGAAGAAAACATTAAAAATGTATTTATATCAAGGGGATATTCTGAAGTTGTAACTCCCGGACTTGAGTTTTATGATGTTTTTAATTCCGGTGAATGTGCAATTCCTCAGGAAAGAATGTATAAATTAACCGATTTGAAAGGAAGACTTTTAACAGTTCGTCCTGATTTGACAATGCCTATTGCAAGACTTGCTGCTACAAGGCTTAAATTGCAGGAATTACCATTCAGACTTTTTTATAATCAAAGTGTTTATATGATAAATCCTGCTTTAAGCGGAAGAAGTGATGAGGTTGTTCAGGCAGGAATTGAGCTTATAGGTGCGTCTGGTGGAAAAACTGACCTTGAAGTTATCGCTACAGCGGCTGAGGCTTTAAAAAGCTGTGGTATTGAGGATTATCGCATCGAGATAGGACATATCGGATTTTTCAATTCACTTATTAAAAAATTAAATCTCACAGATGATGAAAAAGATGAGATAAGAATTTTGATTGAATCTAAAAACTATCCTGCTTTGAATGATAAACTTGATAAGCTTGATAACAAAGAGGTTGCTAACGCTTTAAAACAGCTTCCTGCTTTATTTGGTGGGGAAGAGGTTTTTGAAAAAGCTAAGTTTTTATCTGATAAAAAGGAACTTGCTTATCTTAAAAAGCTTTATAAAAATCTTAAGAAATTAGGCCTTTCCGATAAGATTTCTCTCGACCTTGGAATTGTTACAAGAAATGATTACTATACGGGTATCGTTTTTAAGGGATATTTAAGCGGACTCGGTAGCACTGCTCTTGTCGGCGGAAGATATGATACTTTGCTTTCAAATTACGGTGTTTCGCTTCCTGCTGTCGGATTCGGAATAAATGTAGATGCAGTTGCAGGGGTTATGGATTCTGAAAACTTAAAACTTGTACCTCCTGATGTATTGGTATTTTCCGAGGAAGGTTATGAGGTAAAAGCATTAAAAGAAGTTAAGAAATTGATTGATTTAGGATTTAAGGCTGAATTTTCTGTTTTTGAAACCTTTGAAGAATCTCAAAAATATGCTGTTTCCAAAGGAATCAGAAATATTTATATTGTAAGGGAAGATATTGTGGAGGTAAAGGCATGAGTAATAAAACACGTCCTATCCGTATTGCCCTCACAAAGGGACGACTTGAAAAAGATACTGTCAAGGTTTTTGAAAAATTGGGATATGATTGTAATGAACTTATAAATAAAGGCAGAAAACTTATTTTACAAATTCCCGATAAAAATATTGAAGTTGTACTTGCAAAAGCTGCTGATGTTATAACTTACGTTGAGCATGGAGCTTGTGACATCGGTGTAGTGGGAAAAGATACCATTATGGAACATGGCGGCAGCTTTTTTGAAGTTGCTGATTTGGGATTTGGCAAATGTAAATTTGCCTTGGCAGTCAAAAAAGGTTCCGATTTTTACAGCGGATATAACATTAAAACGATTGCTACAAAATATCCTAATGTCGCAAGAGAGTATTTTGCGGAAAAAAGTATGGATATAGAGATTATAAAGATTGAAGGCTCAGTTGAATTAGCTCCTTTGGTAGGACTTTCTGACGGTATTATCGATATTGTTGAAACGGGTACTACTTTAAAGGAAAACGGACTTGAAGTGGTTGAAGATGTTGCGTATATTTCTGCAAGACTTATTGTTAATACTGCTTCATTAAAGCTTAGAAAAAATGAGATAGAGCCACTTATTGAGGATATACAAAAGGGGGCTGAATAATATGTTACCGATTGTAACAGCTAATGGAAAAGACGAAAAAGAGCTTTTAAAGTCACTTCGCTCACGCAGTGTTGAAGTTGACAGAAAGGTTACCTCGGTTGTTTCTGAAATTATTGAGAATGTCAGATTAAACGGGGATAAAGCTGTAAATGAATATACATTGAAGTTTGATGGGAAATTACCTCCTTCTATTGAAGTTTCAAGAGAAGAAATCAACGATGCTCTGACAAATGCAGATGAAAGTTTTGTTAATGCACTTTTGAATGCACAGGAAAATATCGCTGATTTTCATAATCGCCAGAAACAACAGAGTTTTATCAATCCCAAAGAAAATGGGGTTATTTTAGGCCAGAGAATAAGAGGTCTTGAAAGAGTGGGACTTTATGTTCCCGGTGGTACTGCCGCTTATCCTTCTTCGGTTTTGATGAACGCTATACCTGCTAAAATTGCAGGAGTTAAGGAAATTATTATGGTAACACCTCCTACCAAAGAGGGAAAAGCTAATCCTGATATTTTAGTCGCTGCTGCTATCTGTGGCGTTGACAGAGTGTTTCTTTTGGGCGGTGCTCAGGCGGTTGCGGCATTGGCTTTTGGTACAGAAACTGTTCCTAAGGTTGATAAGATTGTAGGGCCCGGAAATATCTATGTTGCTACTGCCAAAAAGCTTTTGTATGGCGTAGTGGATATTGATATGATTGCAGGTCCGAGTGAGATTTTAGTATTAAGTGACAGCAGTGCAGAACCTGAATTTTTAGCTGCTGATATGATGTCACAGGCTGAGCATGATGTACTTGCTTCTTCAATTATGGTTACTACCGATATGAATATCGCAAAAGAAACTGTAAATGAACTTAAAAAGCAATCCGCATCTCTTTCAAGAAAAGAAATTATTGAGAAATCACTTGCTGATTTCGGCGGTATTATAGTTTGCGAGACTAAAGAAGAAGCTATTAAACTTGCTAACGAAATTGCTCCTGAACATCTTGAAGTTATGATGGAAAATCCTATGGAATATATAGGAAAGCTTGATAATGCAGGTTCAATTTTCCTTGGAAAATACTCTCCCGAACCTTTGGGAGATTATTATGCAGGGCCAAATCACGTTTTGCCTACAAGCGGTACTGCAAGGTTTTTCTCACCTTTGTCAGTAGATGCTTTTATAAAGAAAACAAGCTATATTTACTATACTGAGGAGGCTTTAAGAGAAGCGTCAGAAGATATAGTTACTTTGGCTGAAAAAGAGGGGCTTACTGCCCATGCAAATTCAATAAAGGTGCGTTTTTAAATGAGTTATAATCTTTGTAAAAAAGTAGTGGATTTAATTCCTTATGAACCTATTGAAGGGGATTATGAATTAAGACTTGATGCAAACGAAAGCTATATTTCGCTTTCTGATGAGTTAAGGGAAAAGGTTTCTTTGATTATAAAGGAATCAGACTTTAACAGATACCCCGATCCTTATGCTAAAAAGCTTTGTGAAGCTTTTGGAAATTATTATAATGTTGACAGCGAATTAGTCACTGCGGGAAATGGTTCCGATGAGCTTATAGGTCTTATCGTAGGTGCACTTTTACAAAAGGGAGAGAAAATTTTAACCCTTTCGCCTGACTTTTCTATGTATAAGTTTTATGGTGAGATTTATGAAAACCCGGTAATTTCTCTTAAAAAGGAAGAGGATCTTAGTATAGATGTCGATAAGGTAATAAAAAAGCTTAATGAGGAAGATATAAAGCTTTTGATTTTTTCAAACCCCTGTAATCCTACTTCCATTGGACTTTCAAAGGAAAAAGTTTTAAAGCTTATAAAAAGTACCGATGCACTTGTGGTGCTCGATGAAGCTTATATGGATTTCTGGGATCAGAGCTTACTTTCTTATGTCAATGATTTTGATAATCTTATTATTTTAAAAACCTGCTCTAAAGCTATCGGAATGGCGGCACTTCGTGTGGGATTTGCAGTTTCGAATAAAGTTATTACAAAAGCTTTAAAATCTGTAAAATCACCATATAATGTGAATTCTGTTTCTCAGGAAATTGCGACTGTTTTGTTAAACGAAAAGAATTTCCTTAAAAATGCTGAGAAAGAAATTATTGCTTCTAAAAACTTTTTAAAAGAAGAGACAGAGAAAATTTTTGATACTGTCTATGAAAGTGCAACAAATTTTGTTTACATTAAAACTGAAAATGCCGAGGAAATTTTTAAAAAGCTTTTAAAAGAGGGAATAGCGGTAAGATTTTTTAAAGATCATTTAAGAATCTCAACCGATTCTACCAAAAATAATAAAAGACTTATTGAAGTTCTTAAGAATATTGTGAAAGGATGACTTTTATGAGAAATGCTACCGTAAAACGCACTACAAAAGAAACTGATATTGAGGTTATTTTGAATTTAGACGGAAACGGAGAAGCAAAAATCAGTACCGGAATTGGTTTTTTTGACCACATGCTTACAGCTCTTTGCGTACATGCAGGATTTGACCTTTCTGTTAAAGTTAAAGGTGATCTTGATGTTGATTGTCACCACACTATTGAGGATACGGGTATCGTTTTAGGTGAAGCGTTAAATAAAGCGCTTGATAAAGCTTCTATAAATCGTTACGGCACTTCATTTATTCCTATGGATGAAGCTTTGGGGTTTGCTTGTGTTGATATTTTCAACAGACCTTTTTTAGTGTTTGAGTGCGATTTTAAATATAGGAGTATGGGCGATATGGATACTCAGATGGTTGAAGAATTTTTAAGAGCATTTGCTTTTAACGCAAAAATTACTTTACACGCAAAAGCTTTATACGGAAATAATGACCACCATAAAGCAGAAGCTATTTTTAAAGCTGTGGCACACAGTTTAAAAGAAGCGGTTACATTAAGAAATGGCAATGTTTTAACAACGAAAGGCACAATTTAAATGATAACTATTATTGATTACGGAGCCGGAAATCTTTTTTCGGTGCAAAATGCACTTAATTATCTTGGACTTGAAAATATGGTTTCAAAGGATAAAAAGGATATAGAAAAAGCAGATGCACTTATTTTACCCGGTGTAGGTGCTTTTCCTATGGCTATGCAAAAACTTAATGATACGGGACTTGTTTCTTCAATTAAAGAAAATGCCCTGAAAAAGCCTCTTTTGGGAATTTGTCTTGGTATGCAGATGCTTTTTGAAGAAAGTGACGAGTTTATAAACACTAAGGGATTAGGGTTTATAAAGGGTAAAGTTCAAAAAATTATAACCCCTTTAAAAATTCCTCATATGGGTTGGAATAGCCTTGAAATTACAAAAAAAAGTCCGCTTTTAAAAGGAATTAAGGACGGGGACAGTGTCTATTTTGTGCATTCTTTTATGGCATACACAGATGCTCAGAATATTTCTGCACAATGCGATTATAAGGTTAAAGTTCCTGCACTTGTAGAAAATAAAAATGTATTCGGAGCACAATTTCACCCCGAAAAAAGCGGTGAAGTAGGGCTTCAGATTTTAAAAAATTTCGGAGAATTAGCGAGAGGATAAATATGGTTATTTTACCTGCAATTGATATTAAAGACGGAAACTGTGTCAGACTTTTAAAAGGTGATTTCAATACAGTGCATAAAGTAGCGGAAGATCCTGTTAAAACAGCACTCGGCTTTCAAAAATCGGGAGCTTCATATATACATATGGTTGACCTTGACGGTGCAAAGGACGCTACTCCTAAAAATGCTGATATTTTTATTGAAGTTGCGAAAAAAACTTCTTTGAAAGTGGAAGTAGGCGGTGGAATAAGAAATCTTGATACTGTTGAGTATTATCTCAAAAACGGAATAGACAGAGTTATTTTAGGTTCTGTAGCTGTCAAAAATCCTACCCTTGTAAAAGATGCAATCAAAGAGTATAAGGATAAAATTGTAGTCGGTATCGATGCTATGAATGAATATGTTTCTGTTGAGGGTTGGCTTGACAGCAGTAATGTTCATTATATTTCACTTGCTAAGGAAATGGAAAAGTATGGGGTTAAAAATATCATATTTACTGATATTTCAAAGGACGGAACCCTGGAAGGACCTAATTTAAATCAGCTTTCAAAGATAAATGAGGCTGTTTCCTGCAATATTATTGCGAGTGGTGGAATTAAGGATATTAACGATATTTATGCTCTCAAAAAGCTTTCTATTTACGGGGCTATCTGCGGAAAAAGCTTGTATCAGGGTACTTTAGACTTAAAAGAAGCAATTAAGGTGATGTAGATGTTAAATAAACGTATTATTCCTTGTCTTGATGTAAGAGACGGTAAGGTTGTAAAAGGAATAAATTTTGTTGGTATTAAAGAGGTAGGCGACCCTGTGGAGTGTGCTAAAATGTATAACGAACAAGGCGCTGATGAGATTGTTTTTCTCGATATTACCGCTACTTTTGAAGCGAGAAAAACTATGGTTGATATTGTCAGAGAAACCGCAAAACAGATTTTTGTTCCTTTGACGGTAGGTGGGGGAATAAGCAGTATTGAAGATTTTTCTGTTCTTTTAAGGGCAGGTGCTGATAAGGTGAGTATTAATTCTGCTGCAGTTAAAAATCCAAAACTTATTTCCGATGCCGCTGATAAATTCGGAAGTCAATGCGTGGTTGTTGCTATTGACGCTAAAAAAAGTGATGATAACACTTACCATGTGTTTACTGCAGGTGGCAGAAATGATACCGGAATTGACGCTGTAAAGTGGGCTGAAGAAGCTTATAAATTAGGTGCAGGGGAAATTTTGCTTACTTCAATGAACACCGACGGAACCAAAAACGGATTTGACCTTGAGATGTTAAATCAGGTTACAAAGGTAGTTGACATTCCCGTTATCGCTTCGGGCGGTTGCGGAAAATTAGAGCATTTTTCTGAACTTTTTGAACAAACTGATGTTGATGCGGCACTTGCGGCTTCACTTTTCCATTATAAAGAATTGACTGTTGGTGAGGTAAAAGCACATCTTAAAGAGAAAAATATCCCCGTAAGACTGTAAAGAATATAGCTTTACAGTAATATTTAAGGAGATTTTTTAATAAGATAGGAAGGTAATGATATGGATTTAGACATCTATTTTAAAAAAGGAGAGCTTATCCCCGCTATTGTGGTTGAGGAAAAAAATAACGAGGTTTTAATGCTCGCTTATATGAATAAAGAAAGTCTTGAAAAGACGCTTGAAACGGGTTATACCTGGTTTTACAGTCGTTCGCGTCAGGAATTATGGAATAAGGGTGCGACAAGCGGAAATCTTCAGAAGGTTATCAGTATAAAATCAGATTGTGATAATGATACCTTGCTTATAAAAGTTAACCAGACGGGTGTTGCGTGTCATACCGGTTCTTACAGTTGCTTTTTTAACGATGTTTTAAGAAAGGAAGAATAATATGAACGAAACAATTAAAGGCTTATACGAAGTTTTAAAGGGACGTAAAGAAAATTTTGAAGAGGGTTCTTACACCTGCTATCTTTTTGAAAAAGGAATTGATAAAATTTTAAAAAAATGCGGTGAAGAATGTTCTGAAATGATTATCGCCGCAAAAAATAATGATAATGAGGAACTTGCAAACGAAATCTGCGACCTTGTTTATCATACACTTGTTATGATGATTGAACAAAATCTCTCTTTGGAAAAAATCGAAGAAATTTTAGAAGAACGTCGTCAGAAAATAGGTAATTTAAAAACCTTCCATGTTTCTGACCACAATACATAAAAGTTTAAAGCCAAAAGACGTTTAATGTTTATTTAAACGGAGGCTTTTATATGGATTTTTCCTTAAAACTTAATGAATTTATATTATCTCTGCCCACTGCTGTTATCTATCTTATAGTTATTCTGGGGGCAGGGATTTTTTTAACCTTTAAGCTTAATTTTTTACAATTCAGATATTTTTTTAGAGCTTTTAAAGAGGTGTTTAAAGTAGAGGATAAAAAAGGTACTTTTTCCTCTTTTCAGGCGGCTGCTACTGCTTTGGCAGGTACTTTGGGGACCGGAAATATAATAGGTGTGGCTACTGCGATAAAAAGCGGTGGAGCAGGGGCTATTTTCTGGATGTGTATAAGTTCTTTTTTCGGAATGGCTACAAAATTTTCTGAGATTGTACTGGCACTCTCTTTTCAGAATACCAATAAAAACGGGGAAAAACTGGGTGGCCCTATGTACTATATAAAAAATGGTATGAAGAGTAACTTTTTAGCTGTTTTATTTTCTTTGGGGTGCATATTTGCGTCATTCGGAGTCGGAAATTTATCTCAGGCAAATGCTGTTTCTGACGCTGTATTTTCAGTTTTCAGAACTCCTAAATGGATAACAGGGATTATTTTAACTATAATCGTGGGACTTATACTTATTGGAGGAGTAAAAAGAATAGGGAAGGTTACCGAAATGCTGGTACCTGTTATGGGGCTTACTTATATAATAGGGGCGTTGTTTGCTATTATTATAAATATCAAAGCTCTTCCGTCGGCATTTATTCTTATTTTAAAAGATGCTTTTTCAACGCGTGCAGTTTCAGGCGGAATAATAGGATTTTTAACAAAAGATGCAATACGTTTCGGAATTTCAAGAGGAGTATTTTCAAACGAAGCGGGTATGGGCTCGTCACCTATTGCACATGGCGCAGTCGATACTCAAAATGTGGTAAGGCAGGGATTCTGGGGGATTATTGAGGTGTTTTTAGATACAATCCTTATGTGCAGTATAACTGCACTTGTTATACTTTGTTCGGGTGGGGTAAAGAGTAATGATGAGGGTGCTATGATAGTAACAAAAGCCTTTTCCTCAAGTTTGGGAAACAGTGCCGGAGTTTTTATAGCAGTATCTACTTTGTTTTTTGCAGTTGCAGGAATGATAGGCTGGGCATATTATGGTGAAAGAGCAATTACTTTTTTAACCCAAAAAGAAATATATATTAAAATCTACAGATTTATTTTTGTAGCGGCAATTTTACTCGGGACAGTCACTGAAATTAACCTTATTTTTAACATTTCAGACCTTTTAAATCTCATTATGGCATTGCCAAATGTCATTGCCTTGCTAACACTTTATAAAATTGTTTTAAAAAAAACAACAGAATATTTTGTAAAATCACCAAAAAGTTATAAAATATCAGATAAAATACAGTAATATTCACTATTAAGCTTTAATATTTAAAGTAAATAATAGAAAATTGAATGTATATTGATAATTTTAGATATTTTGCCTTAAATTTATCAAAAATCAGCTAAATTTCCATATTGTATTCCTTGCAGATAAATGATATAGTTGTATTTATCAGATTTACAACTGTACTCGTTAGACGGAATTGCACCCGACTGAGTTTTAAGTTGGGTGTATTTTTTAAGCTTTGACGGAAAGGCGGAAATCTTATGGAAAATTCAATTAAATCGAAACGTTTAATTATAAGCACCGATGTAGTGCCTGATGTGTTTTTGAAAGTTATTGAAGCCAAACAGCTTCTTTCAAAAAATAAGGCTAAAAATTCTTCTGATGCTTGCAGAATGGCAGGAATATCGAGGAGTGCTTTTTATAAATACAAGGATAAAGTTGATGTTTTTGATGAAAAAAATTCAGGTCAAATCAGCACTCTTTATTTAAAATTAGCAGATGAACCCGGTGTTCTTTCCAAGGTTTTGAAACTTTTATATGAGTTTGGAGTAAACATTTTAACTGTTAATCAGAATATCCCGGTTGATGAAGTTGCTATTATAACCATAGGTATTCGTATAAACAGAGATGAGCTTGATTTTGATGATATTATTTCAGATTTATCAAGACTTTATGGTGTGGTTTCGGTCAAGAGGATATAAGTTGAAAGGAATGAACATATAATGGTAAAAGTTGCAGTTATGGGGCATGGCGTTGTAGGTTCCGGTGTTGTTGAAATTCTTATGAACACCCCCGTAATGTCAGGTCAGGAGTTTTTCGTAAAGAGAATTCTTGATTTAAGAGATTTTCAGGTAGATTACAAGGATAAATTTACAAAAGATTTTAATGATATTTTAAACGACGATGAAATTTCTGTTGTTGCAGAGGTTATGGGAGGAATTTCTCCTGCTTTTGATTTTGTAAAATCACTTTTACAAAAAGGAAAGAACGTTGTCACTTCAAACAAAGAACTGGTTGCCGCAAAAGGTGCTGAGCTTTTAAAGATTGCTAAAGAAAACAATGTCAATTTCTTTTTTGAAGCAAGTGTAGGTGGGGGAATACCGGTTATCCGTCCTATGCACACCTGTCTTGCCGCTAATGAAATTACAGAGGTTGCAGGTATTTTAAACGGTACTTCTAACTTTATTTTAACTAAGATGATTAAAGAGGGTATGGAGTTTTCTGAGGCTTTGAAAATAGCTCAGGATTTAGGATATGCTGAACGTGACCCCTCCGCTGATATTGAAGGGCATGATGCATGCAGAAAAATTTCAATTTTAGCATCTCTTGCATTTAAAAAACACGTTTATCCTCAGAACGTTCACACTGAGGGCATAACTTCACTTACCTTGGAAGATGTTGAATATGCAAACAGCTATAACAGTGTTATAAAGCTTATCGGAAGAACTAAAAAACTTGATGATAATTCTTTTGAAGTTTCAGTTTTCCCTGCATTTATCAAAAAGGGAAGTCAGTTAGCTTCTATTGATGATGTATTTAACGGCGTACTCGTCAGAGGAGATTCAGTAGGAGATGTAGTATTTTACGGCAGAGGCGCAGGAAAACTTCCTACCGCAAGTGCTGTGGTTGCTGACATTATCGACGTTTCAAAGAGATCTTGCACAGATGATTCTATTCTCTGGAACGACAGCGAAGAAAATAATGTTTTGGATTGTAAAGCTTGTAAGTTTACATACTATGTACGTCTTGAAAACGCAAATAAAGATAATATAGATGATGTTTTTGATTCTCCTTTATATTTAAATAGAGAAAACGCTCCTAAAAATGAATTTGCATTTGTTACTGAAAACCTTACTGAATATGAACTTTCAGATAAACTTAATGCTCTTTCAGATGCTAAATTACTTCAGAAAATACGTATATTAAACTATTAATAAATTCGAAAGGAATGGTACTTTTAATGAAACTCATCGTCCAAAAGTTCGGTGGAACATCTGTAAAAGACAAAGAGCGAATCTTCAATGTAGCAAAAATCATAACCGATACCTACAAAGAAGGCAACAATGTTGTTGCGGTTGTTTCTGCACAAGGTGACACCACCGACGATTTAATCGAAAAAGCACAGGAAATCAATCCTAATGCTTCAAAACGTGAAATGGATATGCTTTTATCAACAGGAGAGCAGATTTCCGCGTCATTACTTGCTATGGCAATCGAAAGTATGGGATTTCCCGTTATTTCTTTAAACGGCAGACAGGCAGGTTTTGTAACTGACTCCAACTACTCAAAAGCTCGTATTAAAAAGCTTGAAAGTGAGCGTATTGAGAAAGAAATCGATAAACATCGTATCGTTATCGTAACAGGATTCCAGGGAATCAACAAATACGATGATATAACAACTTTAGGTCGTGGCGGAAGTGATACAAGTGCGGTTGCTATTGCAGCAGCTTTACATGCTGACCTTTGCCAGATTTATACCGATGTTGACGGTGTTTATACCGCTGACCCACGTATTGTTCCTTCTGCAAAGAAACTTACGGAAATTTCTTTTGATGAAATGCTTGAACTCGCTTCCTGCGGTGCTCAGGTGCTTCACAATCGTTCAGTAGAAATGGCTAAAAAATATAGTGTTAATCTTGAAGTTTGCTCAAGTTTAGAGCGTATTCCCGGTACAAAGGTGAAAGAGGTGACTAAAATGGAGAAAATGTTAATTAAAGGTGTTGCTAAAGATGATGATGTAGTAAGAATTGCGGTTGTGGGTATTCCTGACCGTCCCGGAGTTGCTTTCCGTCTCTTCTCTTTACTTGCTACTAAAAAAATCAATGTAGATATTATTTTGCAGTCTATCGGACGTGACGGAACAAAGGATATAAGCTTTACAATTCCTACCGATATGCGTAATGTTGCTTTAGAGCTTTTAAATGAAAATCTTGATACTTTGGGAAGCCCACGTATTGAAGTTGATGACAATGTTACAAAGGTTTCAATTGTCGGTGCAGGTATGCAATCAAATGCAGGTGTTGCCGCTAAGATGTTTGAAGCATTGTTTGAAGCAGATATCAATATCCAGATGATTTCTACTTCTGAAATTAAGATTTCAGTTCTTATTGAGAAATCAAATGGCGTAAAAGCACTTAATGCTTTGAGTGAAGCATTTAATAACTAATTTTTATGAGGATGTCTAAAAAACATCCTCATTTTATTTATTGCTTTTTATATGAAAATATAGTAAAATATACTTAATATAATTTGGGAGGAAAGTTTAAGTGTTATATACACAGGGAATCTATAAAATAATTTCTAAGAAAATGTTATCTGAAAACATTGTCGAATTTGTAATTTCTGCAAAGGAAATTGCCGATATAGCTACATTCGGGCAATTTGTTCAGATTAAAGTTGATGGATTTACTTTGAGACGTCCTATTTCACTCGCAGGAATCAAAGATGGTACAATCAAGGTGATTTTTGAGATAAAAGGCGACGGTACCTTAGCTTTATCAAAGCTTAAAGAAGGGGACGACATTGATGTTTTAGGCCCTTTAGGTCATGGATTTACAGTTAAGTCTGAAAATCAGAATGTGGTTTTGATAGGTGGCGGCATCGGTACACCTCCCATGCTTCCTTTAGCTGAATTCTTTAAAGAAAAAGCGGTGGTTATTTTAGGATTCAGAGAAAAGGACTCAGTTATACTTAAAGATGATTTTAAAAATACAGGTGCTAAGGTTATTATCTGCACCAATGACGGTTCTGAAGGTATAAAAGGTTTCGTAACAGACGCTTTAAATGAAGTTTTAAATGAATCAACACCTGATATGATTTATTCATGCGGACCTAATGTGATGCTTAAAAGTATCAGTGAAATCGCAAACAGTAAAAATATAAACTGCGAGGTTTCTTTGGAAGAAAGAATGGCTTGTGGGGTAGGGGCATGTCTCGGTTGTGCTTGTAAAACCAAATCCCATGACGGAAGTTCTTCACATGCGCATGTATGTAAAGACGGACCGGTATTTAACAGTAAAGAGGTGATTTTCTGATGGCTGATATGAGCGTTAAAATCGCAGGTGTTTTATTTAAAAACCCCGTTATTGTTGCTTCCGGTTGTATCGGATTCGGCAGGGAATATGAGGAGTTTTTTCTGCTTTCAAAGTTGGGTGGTATTTCTGTAAAGGGGATGACTTTACACCCAAAGGCGGGTAATCCGTCACCGAGAATTGCAGAAACTCCCTCAGGTATGCTTAATTCGGTAGGACTTGAAAATCCCGGTATAGATGCTTTTATTAAAAACGAGCTTCCCAGTCTTTCTAAAAAAGGTACTGTTATAATTGCAAACGTTGCAGGAAGTACGGTTGAAGATTGTATCGAGATTGCCAAGAAAATTGATGACACATCTGTTGATATGATAGAGCTTAATATTTCTTGTCCTAACGTTAAACAGGGCGGTGCCGCTTTCGGTACAAGCTGTCAGGCCGCTGCTGAAGTAACAAAGGCGGTAAGAAATGCTACGAAAAAACCGCTTATGGTAAAATTAAGTCCTAATGTCACGAGTATTACAGATATTGCAAAAGCGGTTGAGGCTGAGGGCGCTGACGCGATAAGTCTTATTAACACTTTGCTCGGTATGAGAATTGATATAAACACAAAGCGACCTGTTTTAAGAAACAATGTCGGTGGTATGTCAGGCCCTGCGGTTTTTCCTATCGCTGTGAGAATGGTATGGCAGGTGGCTAATTGTGTTTCTGTTCCCGTTGTGGGAATGGGAGGAATTGCTACTCCTCAGATGGCTATTGAAATGATGATGGCAGGTGCTTCTGCAATACAGGTGGGTGCCGCAATTTTCAACGACCCGTTTGCACCGATAAAAATTGTTGACGGTATGAATAACTGGCTTGATGAAAAGGGTATCAGATCTGTTTCAGAGCTTACAAAGACGGTTGAGGTGTGGTAATGAAAATTATGGCAGTTGATTACGGAGATGCAAGAACAGGACTTGCGGTATGCGACAGAACTGAGTTTTTAGCTTCTCCTATCGGTGTAATACACGATTATAATTTTGAAAGTACAATCAATAAGGTGGCTATTGCCATTACTGAATATGATGTAAAAATGGTGGTAGTGGGGCATCCGCTTAATATGAATGGTTCTGCAGGGGAGAGGGCAGAGAAATGTGAGCTTTTTGCTGAGAAATTAAAGGAGCTTACCGATGTACCCGTTATCTTATGGGACGAGCGTTCCACTACTGTTAGCGCACATCAGATTTTAAATAACACTAACACAAGAGGGCAAAAAAGAAAAGATGTTGTAGATGCAGTTGCAGCTACAATCATCTTGGAAAGCTATCTGGAATATAGAAAAAATAACTCTGAGGCTTAATAAAAAGAGGCTGTATTTGATACAGCCTCTTAATTTTATTTTCTTATAAATAATACGCCTAATGTTTTAGGTCCACAATGGGTACTTATAGTACAACTTGCGATAGTGTGTAAAACTTCTTCAAAATCAGCCTCATCAGTTACTGTTTTATAAGCTACCTCATAGGTGGAATCATCACAAAGTGTATTTGTGATAAATATGCGTTTTTTACGGATATCTCCAATATCTTTAAGTCGGTCCTTAATATAGTTTTTAACGCAATCATCATAGCTACCGCGATATTTCTTGCCGACTTCCATTTTTCCGTCTTTAACCAAGATAGTAGGGTGCAATTTAAGTACATTGGCACCCATTGCTACCAGGCTTGAACAACGACCGCCTTTAGCAAGATAATCAAGCTGATTGAGTACGAAACTTGCATCTACCTTAGGTATCAAAGTTTCAATTTCATTTACAATTTCAGATGCAGAAAGTCCTTTTTTAAGCATTTCACAAGCTTCCAAAACTAAAAGTCCCGTACCGGTTGAAAGATTTTTACTGTCTATAACATAAATATTATCAAAATCAGCTGCGGCAAGTTTTGCATTTTGGTGTGAACTTGAAAAATCTGAACCCAAACTGAAGTGGATAATAGTATCTGCTTCTTTTTTCATTTCGGTAAAAAAGTCAATATAATCTCCGACTGAAGGTGCAGAAGTTTTAGGTAAAACACCGGTTTCTTTTACATAATCATATATATCATCGGGAACTACGGTAACACCATCACGATAGCTTTCATCTCCCATATTTACATAAAGAGGGAAGATTGATATATTATTATTTTCAATCATTTCTTTTGAAAGGTCAATAGTACTGTCGCCTGTAATTTTAATTTGCACTTTACTACCTCCAATAAAATTATTTACGTTTATTCTATCATATTATGATAAATTTCGCAAGTTATTTTTTAAATTTAGAAAGGGGATTGCTGTCAATGGCTGATTCACGCTGTTTGCTTGCTACATGGGTGTATATCTGGGTTGTGTTTAAATTTGAGTGTCCTAAAATTTCCTGCAATATACGAATATCCACTTCACCGTACTGATACATAAGCGTTGCCGCAGTGTGACGAAGTTTGTGGGTTGATAGTCCTAAATCGGAAAGTCCTGCTTTCTTTAAAAGCTCACTCACCATAAGCTGAATACCGCGTTGACCTAATCTTTTGCCGTGGTGATTTAAAAAAAGTGCTTCTCTATCTACAATATTTTTAAGCTTTGAACGTTCCCTTAAATGGTCGTCAAGTGCCTTGATACAAGCGTTATTGAGGTATAGCATACGCTCTTTATTACCTTTTCCGACTACTTGTAAAGTATTTTTGTTTACACTGTTTAAATTAAGGCCTGTAAGCTCTGAAAGACGCATTCCGCAGTTTAAAAACAAGGTTACTATGCAGAAATCTCTGTAATAAAAGGGACTTTGTTCGTCAAAGGCGGATAAAAGGTCTATACTTTGTTCTAAAGAGAGATGTTTTGGAAGTGATTTGGGTAAAGAGGGGAGTTCTAAGTATTCAACGGGGTTATTTTCGATAAGATTTACGTTGTGGGTGAGATATTTGTAGAACATACGTATAGAACATGCTTTTCTTGCTCTTGTGCGAGGAGTGTTTTTACGTTCATGGTCGATAAAATTAAAAAACTCATATACATCTGATAAGGTGACAGAGGAAAGGAGAGAGGTGTCTAAATCGGAAATATCGATTTCATCAAACGGAGTATCTTTTGAAATTAATTTTTTATATTTTTTTATAAATCTGAAAAAAGTGCGCAGGTCCATATAATAATTATCAACCGTAAGTGCAGAGCGACCTTTAATGGTTTGCATATAAAAAAGAAAGTCGCGTAAAATTTTTGCACAATCAGAATAGTCATTTGTTGTATAAGACATAAACTGTACCTCCAAATTTTTTTAAAAGAGAGAGGGGGCTTTTTCTGATATTTTTCTCTCTTCACTTTCCTACTTCGCAAAATGGATATTTTGCGAAGTAGAGGGGACAGTTATAATATAACATATATAGAGAAAAAATGCAATAGTTTCATCAAATTTTTTTAAAACCTTATGATTATGGCTTTTTAAAGGATTATTGCTGTTTATTTTAAAAATAACCTCTGCTCTGGAGACTCACAGTTTTTTTAAACCATATAATTACCCATTTTAAAAATTTAAAAAGTTTACCTTCTGCTTTGTAGGCTCACATTTTTTTTAAATAGTATATTTACCCGTTTTAAAATTTTAAAAAGTTTAAATTCTGTTTTGTAGGCTCACAGTTTTTTTAAATGGTATATTTACCCGTTTTAAAATTTTAAAAAGTTTAAATTCTGTTTTGTGGACACGTAGTTTTTTAAAATAATATATTGACTCATTTTATAAGTTTAAAAAAGTTTAAGTTCTTGTTTACAGCTACGTAATTTTTTTAAATGGTATAATTACTCATTTTATAAATTTAAAAATTGTCTCAGATTAAAAAATTATATTTATAACTTTACTATTTTTAATCTTATATTTATATCTGAACATTATTATTCCCATTCCCTGTTACGACTTTCTTTTTTATTAAAAATTTGTTCTAAAGTGGGGAGGCGAAGTTTATTTAAAAAATATTTTAAAACTTGTTTTTTGACAATATTTTTATTATAATTATTATGTATAGTTATTTGCATTTTTGGAGGTATCAATTATGTTTAAGAAAATGCTTTTTACTTTGCTCACTTCCCTCTTATTATTTATTATAATGACAGTCAATGTATCAGCAAATGAACCTTCTGAGATTGTAAATCTTTCTCTTGGTAAGCCATACACTACTGTCAGAGTTTTGGACGAAAGGTACCCCGATACTGATAATAAGGAATTAACTGACGGGAAATTTGGTACTAAATTTTATTATGATGAAAACTGGAATGGCCAATACTATGAAGATACAGAAACCGGAATGAAATATGATTATTGGCCGAATTACACTACGGTAATTGATTTGGGCTCGTTAAAAAGTGTAACTCAGGTAAGTGGAAATTTCTTATCTCAGGCTGTGATCGGTGCTTTTCAGCCTAAGAGTATCAGGGTTTTTGCTTCCGAGGACGGAGAAAACTGGATGATGCTTTCTAAGCTTATTGCTATTAACTATAGGCCCGATGACGGAATTTACAGCTATGGGTGGCATATAAACGGTAGTAATGGTGTGGCTTTTGATTATACAGAAGACGAAAATTCTTCTGTAAAAGCAAGATACATAAGGTTTGATTTTGAAAAAAGTACGGGGTATCAGTTTATTGATGAAATAACCGTTATGGGTTATAACGGAGTAAGAAGCGATGCTTTAACGTTAACAAACACCACTATGCTTGAAAAAGGAACTATAAGAAAAGTAGATGAATCTACAGGCTATGTTCAGGATATGGTTTTAATCTATCAGAATCCTTCTATGGAGTGGCCTAAAGAAAAGTTTAAGCCATATCTTACCTATATAGATGAAAGCGGAAAATCTTTAGATACACTTTTTGATACAGTGCTTTTTTTGGCAGGTCATTCTGATAATACTACTCAACATTCCTTTGCAACAGAAAATTCCATGGTAAAATTTTCCGATTGGGAGTGGTATTTAAATCGTACTTTCATAGGCGAAAATTCCGATATAAATAACTTAAATGAAGCTGCAAAACAAGCTTCTATTGATTTAGGTAATGAAAACTATAAGGTTAATTTGGTTGTGATGATCCCCTACCCCTCAAGCGGTGCTACCGATTTTGGTGTAGTTGACGGAAGAGCTTTAAATTTAAGTAATTTTGATGACTCTGTTTATCTTGTGAAATGGTACTGCAATAAAGTTTTAGAATATATTGAAAACGGAAATTATGAATATATTGATTTCAAGGGATTTTATTGGATGAACGAATATCAAAACAGACCGGATATCATTAAAGAATCAAACAGATATGTAAAGGAAATTGGTTATAAATCTTATTGGATTCCCTATTTTTACACCAAAGGATATTTTCTTCATGAATATTTAGGCTTTGATGCCATGACATTACAGCCCAACCACTTTTTCCCTGAGGAAGAAGGAAATAACCTTGGTGCAGGCGGAACTAAAATCATAAACACCGTTGCTCAGTTAGGTGCATATGACAATTTCGGTGTGGAAATTGAATTTGACGGAAGAATGATTGAAAGCGAAATTTTCTATAACCGCGCTATAGATTATCTTAATGGTGCGGTCGAATCTGGATTCGATGGTCCCGGATACTTCAGAAACTACTATGAAGCAGGCGGAGCGATTCCTATGCTTGCTTATTCTAAAAATCCGTATGTAAGACGATTTTATGATGATCTTTATGCTATGATGAATGGTACTTATGAAAAGCGTCAATATATTAATGAACTAAACGACAACTTGCTTTTAAATAAGTCATATACTCATAATGGTGTTAACTGGTATGCTGAAAGAAGTACCGACTCAGAAAATATATTCTTAACTGATGGAATTGTGGAAGGCGATTTTTACGGTGATAAATTTTTTGGAGTAAAAAATCAGGACGTTTTAGTTGATTTTGATTTTAAAGATGCCCCTGTTACCTTTAAACAATTACAGTTAAAAGCTTTTGAGGATCATTCTGCCGGAGTTTATCTTCCTAAAAATTTAAAAATTTATTATACAGATTCAGAAGATTCTGATGAATGGATTCAAATTTATAATGGTGAATTTTCCGAAAAACATATTATTTTGAATTCAGATACCGATATAACTGCATATAAGCTTAAATTTGAATTTAAGATTGATGGTACATTTTTGTTCTTAAAGGAAATATTAGCTTACGATGAAGGAAGTAATGCTTCTTCAAACGGAATACTATTCCCTCTTTGCAATGTTCTTTCTCAAAAAAAATATACAACCAACGTAACAAACTGGTATACATCTTTTGGTGATGCAGTTGATACCGATTCCACAAGACTTACAGACGGAAAATACTCTGAAACCTTTTACAGTGGCTCATACTTTGGTGCTAATATGCTTTCTTCCCCTGTAATTATTGATTTTAATTTGACAAAAAATGTTGAAATTAGTGAATTTAAGATGTTTTTCATTGTTGATGAAGATGCAGGAGTTTATCTTCCCGATTCAGTTAAAATCGAAGGTAAAATCAATGATTCGGATAATTTTGTAACCTTGTATGATGGAGAGATTACCGACAAGGAATTTGTATTGGCGTCTGAACAAAAACTGAATCTTTCGGATTTGAAGATAACTTTTACACCCGGTGGAAACTTTTTATTTATATCCGAAATCGAAGCTTATAATAATTTAACGGGAAGTAAAGCTGATATAATCTTCTCTTATGAAGATGTTTTAATCGGTGATATAACGGGTGACGGAAAGTTAAACAGAGCTGATTTATTAAGACTTGCGAAGTTTTTCGGTGGTGCTGAAGTGACTATAAATGAGCCTGCTTCGGATGTAAACAATGACGGAAAAATTAACCGCGCAGACCTTTTGAGACTGGCTAAAATTTTTGGTGGGTTTTATACAAAATAAATATATTTTTTTGTGTAATATGTACCTTGTAAAAAAATAGGGATTTTGGTACAATATACAATGTATATTTATGTACAAAATTATAAAGGAGGAAAATATATGAAAATGACAAAATTTTTTAAGAGCTTTTTGTCAGCACTTTTATCTTTAGTGATAATGCTGTCATCAGCTCCGGTATTTACTTTGTCAGTTTCTGCAGCAGAACCTACAGTGATTAAAAATCTTTCTGTCGGAAAACCTTATACTGCTGTAAGATACGAAAATCCAACCTACCCCGATACTAACGGAAAGGAACTTACAGACGGAATTAATGCTCCGTATAGTGCTTTTGATTCCGCCTGGACTTCTACTGTGTACCGCAGAACAGAAAGCGGACAAGTAGTTGATGAATGGCCACTTTACTCTGTTACTATCGATTTGCAGGATGTAAAAAGTATTACTCAGGTTTACGCTAACTTTTTAAGAGATAGTTCTTTAAGCATTTATTTGCCTATCGGTATTAAAGTTTTTGCCTCTGAAGACGGTGTAAACTGGATGAAACTTTCTTACCTTAACTACATCCCATGGAATGTATCTAACGGAATTTACACCTATGGTTGGCATTACAATAACTCAAATGTAAATGCCACAGATTTAACAAATAATCCTAACTCTTCCGTAAAAGCAAGATACGTGCGTTATGATTTCCTCACTGAGGAACTTCATAACTTCATCGATGAAATTACTGTTATGGGTTACGACGGAGTAAGAAGCGATGCTTTAACTCCTACAAATACAACTAAACTTGAAAATGGAACTATTAGAAAAGCTGACGCATCTACAGGTAATGTTCAGGATATGGTTTTAATCTATAACCAGAAAACAACACCTTGGGCAAAAGAAGATTTCAAACCTTATCTTACATATGTAGATGCTGAAAATAACTCTGTTGACACCCTTTTTGATACCGTTACTTTCTTAGCACTCTCAAGTGCTAACGGAAACGAATTTGCGACTCAGGACGATGATATTACCATTAATGACTGGACAGCTTATTTAGACAGAGTTTTTGAGGGCGATGCTGCTGAAATTGATGCACTTAATGAAGCTGCAAAACAAGCTTCCGTTGACCTTAATAAACCAAACTATAAGGCGAATCTTATCGTCATGATCCCCTACCCCTCTGCTGTTTCCAATTTTGGTACAGTAAACGGAAAAGCACTCGACACAACTACCGCTGATGATACCAAATTACTCATTGACTGGTATTGTAACGAAGTTATAAGCCGTGTTAACGCAGGTAATTATGATTATATCGATTTTAAAGGTTTCTACTGGGTATGTGAAGACCCGAGAAGACCTGATATTATCAGATATACCACAAACCATATAAGAGAATTAGGTTATAAATCTTACTGGATTCCTTTCTGGTATTCCGAAGGCTACCTCTGGAACGAAGATCTTGGTTTTGATGCATTGACTTTGCAGCCTAACCACTTTTTCCCTGAGGAAGAAGGAAATAACCTCGGTGCAGGCGGAACTAAAATCATAAATACCGTTGCTAAATTAGGTGGATATGCTGATTTTGGTGTTGAAATCGAATTTGACGGAAGAATGGTTTCAAGTCTGATGTACTATAACCGTGCTATTGATTATCTTAATGCTGCAGTTGAGTCAGGATTTGATGGTCCCGGATACTTCAGAAACTACTATGAAGCAGGTGGAGCAATTCCTATGCTTGCTTATTCTGAATTTGCTCATGCAAGAGAATTTTACGATAATCTTTATCAGATGATGAAAGGTACTTATCAAAAACGTGAACATCTCACAACCTTTGGTGATAATCTCCTTTTAAATAAACCATATACTCATAATGTAACAAACTGGTATAATGATTCTACTAATGATACAGAATGTAAATATCTTACCGACGGAAATATTGTTGGTGACCTTTTCGTCGGATCATATTTAGGTGCAGTTTTACAAAACCCTGTAATTGAATTTGATTTAAATGATGATCCGATTACATTTAAAGAGCTTCAGATAATTGCTCTCCAAGCATCTCAATATGGTCTTTATTTACCAAAAAATATCAAAATTTATTACAAAAAAGAAAAAGATTCAAATTACTGGACTCTCCTTTATGACGGAAACTTCCCCAATTCTAATCTCACTGCTGTATCTGATAAGAGCATAACTGCTTACGGACTTAAATTTGATGTCACAGCAAACGCAACTTTTGCATTTATTAAAGAAATTCTCGCGTTTGCTGAACCTACAAGTTTAGCTAAAGATGCAGTACTTGATATGCCTGAAAACATTCTTTTAGGTGAATCTTATACTCACAATGTAACTAATTGGTATAACGGTGGTGCTTCAGCTGATTCCGGAAATGCACTTACTAACGGAATAAAGCACAACAACTGGTATGCTACAGATTATTTCAATGCACAGCAACAAAGTGCTGTAATTGAATTTAATCTTGATAAAGAGATTGATGTTAAAGAAATTCATATCGACTCTTTACAGGATAGCGGTGCAGGTATTTACCATCCTTCTGCTGCTATTATCAGTATCAAGACAGATTCTACTGACTGGGATACTATTTATTCCGGACCTCTCAGTGATATTAATGCTGTACTTACAGCAAATACTGCTTTTAAGGCAAAAGATATTAAGATTGAATTAAAAGCAAACGGTGGATACTTATTTGTAAGTGAAATTTCTGTATATAATAAACCTACAGGATATGCTTCTGAAGGAACTCTCGAGCATGTTGAATTAAGCCTTATAAGAGGCCTTGAAGCTTCTCCTTCCCTTACTTCAGTAAGTGGTTTAGCTTATAATGCTACTTCTAATACAAAAATACTTACAGACGGTATTATAAAAACTGATAGTGATTCCTATATGGGAAATGCTACTTATTCCGGCAATCCCCTTGTTTATGGATTTGAAAAAGAAGGTATGAGCTTTAAAGAAGTTAACTTAAGCTTTAATATTCCTTCTGATTTGAAAACTGCTCCTCCTTCCGGAATTAAAGTTGACGCTTTGATTGACGGTAAATGGAAAACTATTGCAGATAGGCAGGATATCCCAGATTCAAGCACAGGAAAAACTTATGCATTTACTTCCAATACAGCAATTACCGCTGATGCAATCAAGGTAACTGTTACTAAGTCTTCTACTGCTGACAGAAATTGGGACGGTGTGTCTATTTCTGAAATTCAGGTATTTAAAAATAAGGTAACTGCTGATCCTATTGGAACTATGTCTGTTCCTGCGGATCCCGCAACACCTGTTATTAATACTAACTTAAATTATTCAAAATCTTTAAACGTTGGTGATGAGTTATCTTTATCAGTAGTTGCTCAGACTTCTGATACTGGCACTCTCTCCTACCAGTGGTATAAAAATGATGAAGCTATAAGTGGTGCAACTTCTGCTACTTATACTGTAAACTCTGCATCTGTTTCAGATTCAGGAGATTATTATGTAATCGTGACCAATACCTTTGGTGGCGCTATCGCAGAAAAAGTTTCAAATGTTTGCAAAGTATCTGTTACTGAGCCTTCTCCCGCTATACTTTCTATCGGTAACACCGAAGCTAATGCGGGTGAAACTATTGAAATTCCCGTTGTTATCTCAAGTAACCCAGGTATTGCTATTATCGGATTTGATGTAGAGTATGATACCTCTGCAATGACTCTCACAGGATTTACAGAAGGTACAATCTTTGCAAGATCCGAAATGGAAGGCAGTGTTGAACGTGTTCCCTTTATGTTCACAGCTTACACAGGCTCAGGTGACAAGACTAATAACGGA